>CAZONT010000023.1:0-32409 GCA_964581285.1 uncultured Planctomycetaceae bacterium
AAATCCACGAGCTGCTCGCCCCCGCCGGCCCGCGCGACGCCGTCATGGACATGCTCGGCCTGCAGAACTTCGTCCCGTCGATGGTCCGACCGTAGGCCGGCGTTTTACAGCGAAAATTAGAAACGGGTGCGAGCGCGCGGCTCGCACCCGTTCCAATTCAAAACCTGAAGATTCTTGCCTAAACCCCGCCCGGCAACTCGAAGATCGACTGCGTGCGAAGGATCCGCCACTCGCCGGGGAAGGCGTGATAGGCGTGAACGTGCATTTCGCGGTCGCGCGTTTCGTAGTCGAGGAACGAAAACGGCTCCAGCCCGCCCGTAGCCCACTGCTTGTAAGGCACGAACATTCCCTTTTTCTTGGCGTCTCGGATCAACTCCCGATAGGTCGTCCGGAAGATGTGTTCGTTCATCTCCTCGACCTGGCTGCTGAAGATGTACTTGGTCCCGTCGTCGAACCGGAACTGAAAATCCCGCTCGCCCCGGAACTTGAACTGAGTTACCAAATTCCGGTCCGTCAAGAGGTCGCTCGACGCTCCCGTCAACTCGGTGATGATCGAACCGCTGGTCTGAAAGCTCACAAGATGGCTGAGGCCGACAATCCAGAGGTCGGCCTGGTAGTTGGCCGCCTCGACGTGCCGGTCCAGATAAATCCGAAAGAGCTCGGGGTGCAGCGCCCGCTTATATAGGTAAAAGTTTAGGTCGCTGCTCTGCTGCTTGGTGACGCCCAGTTCCAACTCGGCAGACCTCGGTTCGGGTTTTTGGTCTCGTTTACGCACTCTCTGTGCCATTATAATGACATGCTTTCAGCCGCCGCAACGAATTTCGCCCCGACTTATGCATTGACCACCGCTTCGGGCATATCCTACACAATCACAACGAGTTAGATTCCTGACGGTTCGAACAATCCGCCGGTTGTCAATCCTCGCTCCATTGAAGCTCGATCTAGGTTCTACGCTTCGCAGATCAAAGGAGTTGGGAGAATTGCGTTCGAAATCCCAACCCACCCTCGGTGCAATCAACGGATTGCGGCCAGTTCTCTCCCGCTCGTACAATCCCCCGTCATGCTCTACCAACCCCCGCTGCCTCCAAAGTACGCTCGCCTCACACCCGATGAGCTGGCAACCGCCATACTCGCGCGAAAGTCTCAGCTGGGGAAGCGACTCGTCATCCTCGGACACCATTATCAGCAGGACGAAGTCATCCAATTCGCCGACTTCACTGGCGATAGCTTGAAACTTTCGCAACTCGCTGCAGCACAAAGAGATGCGGAATTCGTCGTCTTCTGCGGCGTTCACTTCATGGCCGAGTCTGCCGACATCCTCACCGATGACCGCGTCGTCGTCGTCCTGCCCGACCTGGCCGCCGGCTGCAGCATGGCTGACATGGCCCAAATCGACCAACTCGAGGACGCCTGGCGACAACTCAGCGAGATCGTCCCCGGAGAGATCGTGCCAATCACCTACGTAAATTCCTCAGCCGCGGTTAAGGCCTTCGTCGGCGGCCACGGCGGCGCTTGCTGCACTTCCTCCAACGCGCGCAGCGTCTTGGAATGGGCCCTTCGCGGCGATCGCCCCGGCACCCCCAACACCGGCCGCAAGGTCATGTTCCTGCCCGACCAGCACCTCGGTCGAAATACCGCCTACGCCATGGGCTGGCCGCTCGACTCGATGATCGTATGGGATCCCCACGAAGACCTTGGCGGCCATACCCCCGCAGCGCTCGCCGCCGCCAAGTTCATCCTCTGGAAAGGCCACTGCAGCGTCCACCAATTGTTCACCGCCAAACAGATCGACGACATCCGCCGTATCGACCCCGAATTCAAGGTCATAGTTCACCCCGAATGCGACTGGTCCGTCGTCCAGAAGGCCGACGTTGTCGGCAGCACCGAGTTCATCATTCAAACCTTGGAATCCGCTCCGGCCGGCAGCAAGTGGGCCGTCGGAACCGAGGTGCACCTCGTTCACCGCCTCGCCGAGCGTCTGGCCGGACGCGTCTTCGTCCGCCTCCTCTCCGGCATTCAATGCCTCTGCACGACCATGTACCGCATCGACATGAAGCACCTGCTCTGGGTCCTCGACAACCTTGCCGAGGGCCGAATCGTCAACCAGATAAGGGTTGACCCCGAAACCCGCGCACTCGCCCGCATCGCCCTCGACCGCATGTTATCGCTCAAGGCCACCCCCCTCGCCGCCCCGGCCTGCGTGGATTGATCAAACACCATGATTTCCCGGACGGGGTTGATCCACCCGCCCCATCATGGGATAATCTAGTTCACGGGAGTGGGATAAATGCTTCGGACCGTTGGTACACTCGCCGCGGTCGCTGCTTCCATCGTCGTCGCATCGACTCGGACCTCGCAGGCACAGGGACTCACTCTGCAGTCACCCGTGCAGCAGTCCGCTGGCTTCTTTGGAAGAGCTGTCGCCGGTATTTCCGACGTCAGCGGCGATGCTCGCGGCGACCTGGTTGTCGGCGCACCAAACGAAACCGTCGAAGGCCATCCCGCCTTCGCCGGCCGGGTCCACATTCTCTCCAGCGCCGACGGCTCGCTGATCCGAACCATCGTCTCCCCCAATGAACAAACCGTCGGCCAGTTCGGCTTCCGCGTGGCTCGAGTGCGAAACTCAGCCGGGCCCGACAACATCCTGGTCACCGCTTACAACGAAATCCCCACCGGCGAGACCGTCCGGTCCGGCCAGGCCTATCTCTTCTCATCCGCCACCGGCGACTTGCTCGCCACCTTCTGCACACCGAACCCCCAGGAAGGCGGTATGTTCGGCTGGAGCGCGGGCGGCGTCCCCGACGTGGACGGCGACGGCGTCGGCGACGTCATCATCGGTGCCTACAGAGAAGGGCCGACGTCACCCGATCAGACCGGCCGCGCCTATCTCTTCTCCGGCGCAAACGGTGCCCTGCTCCAAACCTACACGTCGCCTGCTCCGCAGCCCGGCGGGCAGTTCGGCATTTCAGTCGACGGCCTGCCCAGTGCTGACGGCGACGCCTCCGGCGACGTCGTCATCGGCGCGCCGCAGGAGAACCCCAACAACACCTACCCGAACTCCGGCCGCGCGTATCTCTTCTCCGGCGTGAGCGGCTCCCTGCTTCAAACCTTCTCCGCGTTTCCACAGGGTCGGTACTACACCCTTCTCGGCCGCGTCGTCGCCGGCCTGTCCGATGTCAACGGCGATGGCAAGGGCGATGTCGCTGTCGCCATGCTCAACTACGGCATCGACTACGGCGGGCCCGGGCCTTACCACGCGGGATTTGTCATTGTATTTTCAGGTGCGTCGGGCGCGTCGCTCTTTCGCCTGGATTCGCCAGCCCCCGAGAACGACGGAGAATTCGGCTTCAGTCTCGCCGGAATCGATGACCTGAACGGCGATGGCCGCGGCGATATTCTGGTCGGTGCTCCCCGGGAGGACCCAACGCTCGGAGGCATCGAAGCCGGACATGCATTTGTTTACTCGGGTGCGACGGTACTGAGACTGGTGACTGTCTCCTCGCCGAATATCGAAGTCGGTGGAAACTTTGGCTGCTCCGTCGCCGGTGTGCCTGACGTCGGCGGCCCCGGTCAAAATGGAATCGCCGTCGGAGCGTTCCTCGAAAACCCGGCCGCGGCGCCGAACAACGCCGGGCGCGCCTATCTTCCGGCGCTCGATGCCGACAGCGACGGCGTATTGATCGGAATCGATAATTGCCCGACCGTCCCCAACGCCGGTCAGCAGGATTCCGATCAGGACGGCGTCGGCGATGTATGCGATACCTGCACGGATATCGATCACGATGGCTTCGGAAATCCGGGGTTTGCCGCCAATACCTGCGTGCTGGATAACTGCCCGTCGCTCGCCAATCCAACGCAGGCCGATGCCGACAGCGACGGCGTCGGCGACGCATGCGACAACTGTCCGACTCAGCTCAACGCCGATCAGCTCAACTCAGACGGCGATTCCATCGGTGACGCGTGTGACAATTGTCCACTGGTCACGAACGCCTCGCAGCACGACGGTGACAGCGACGGCGTCGGCGATGAATGCGACAACTGCCCCACGATCTACAATCCGTCGCAAGCGGACTCCGACACCGACGGCGCCGGAGACTCTTGCGACGGCGCCGGCGACCTGAACAACGATGGCGGCGTCAGCTTTCCCGACTGGGTCATCTTCAAAGATTGCCTCTCCGCCGGCGGCCCGGGCAATCCCATTCCTCCGGATTGTTCGGAATCCGACCTGAATCGCGATGGCGATGTCGACTTTGACGACGCCCGCCAACTGCGGGCCGGCTGGATTGGACCCGGCCTCTCACCCCTGTGCATCGCCGTGGAAGTTCTCACGGGTTCCGGACTGTCTCCCGGCAATCCTCCGCCGGTGACCCTGATGGTCACCGATCCCATTGAGCGCCAAATCGGTCCGGCCGTGCAGCAAATCCCCGGCGCCGTCTACGCAGAGCGTGATGTCTCCGGCGATTCTCGACCGGACGCCGTCGTCCAGCTGGCCGGTTACGCCCCGGGCATCTACAAAGCGCTCGTCGTGCCGAAGCCGGGCGCTCCGCCGAACCTGACCGTCTCGCTCCGTCTTCGCGTGAACACTTCCACATCTTTCTTGGCGTTCAACGTTCAACTGCAAAATCTCCCCCCGACGCCCTACGTGATTCCCGTTCTGGTCGCGGCGGACTTCGATTTCGACGGCGATTTTGATCTCGCCGATCGTCAGGCCTTCGTCGACGCGCTTCTGGGTTCGCCTTCCGATCCGTGTCACATCGTCATCGGCGATCTCAACGGCGACGGAGAACTCGACGGGCAGGATATTCAGGCCTTCGTGAGGGTCTGCTTGCCATGAGCGTTCGACTGCCCCTTTTCCTGCTTGCCATTGCTTGCGTGTTTCCCGAACGCGCCCACGGCATCATTCACGCGTACACCGATCGCAAGAGCTACGTCGCCGGCGATGCCATCGAATTTCACGTCTCGTCATCGAGCCCTACCTATTCCATCGATATCGTGCGTGACGGCCTGACCCCGCAGACCATTGCATCTGTCACGGGACTCCCCGGCACTTTCTATCCGTTTCTGACCACCAACGGCATGAGTCCGGCTTGGCCGGTCGACTACACATGGGTTGTCCCCGCGGAATGGTCGCCCGGCAGTTACTACGCGCGCCTCACGTCGAGCACCGGCGAAACGCACCTGCATCCTTTCATCATTCGAAACCCGACGCCCGGCTCGATCAGTCGCATCGCCTTTTGCATGGAGTACAACACCCGTAACGCCTACAACTTCTGGGGTGGAAAGAGTCTCTACGTCGGCAGTCCTCCGGCCACCCAAGTCTCCTCCCTCCGACCGGCTTGGGCTGAAAACGGTCTCGGCAAGGGCGCGTTCCTGCCCGTTCGCTGTTACGGCCGCCTCGAAGCCGAGGGGTATCCCGTTGAATACCTCACCGAGTGGGATATCGATCAGAACCCTTCGCTTCTGCTCGCCTATGACATCGTCGTTTTTTCCGCACACATGGAATACAACTCTCGCGCCTTCTACGACGCGATCCTCGCGCATCACCAGCGCGGCGGACACCTGGTCTTTTTCTCCGCCAATGACCTGTGGTGGCAAGTCCGCTACGAAGACGACGGACATACCATGATCGGCTTCAAGAGCACGGCGATTCCCGATGACCCGATGTACGGCGTGAATGACGAACTCGTCACGACTTACTGGCGTGAGCATTTCATGAACCGCCCCGGCGAGGCGCTGCAGGGAATCTCGTTTACCAACTACTCCGGCTATTACCTCCAGACCAATTACACCGTTCGGAACGCCGCGCACTGGATTTTTGACGGAACAGGACTGCAAAACGGCCAGGTTGTCGGCCAGAACCTGGCCGCCGGCGAAACCGACTTCATCGGTTTTGCCTCGCCGCCCGTGGTCGACATCCTGCTCGCCGGAAAATTAACACAGCGAAACGGCTTTCCGGGCCCGGCCCCGCAGCCCTTCGACGTAGCCGGGGCAATCTTCTACGAAGACTCGCCCGCCTACGGATTCCCCAATGGCAAGGGTGGCCAGGTCTTTTCGTCCGGATCGATGGGCCTCTGCACGGCCATGTTGAACTCGAGTCCGGGCTATCCCGCCGTCCGCCGCATGTTCCGCAACCTCTTCGACCACATGCTCGCGTCGCCGCCCCCCGCCTTGCGAAGCCCGCAGCCGGGTGCCCCTCGGGCTACCGCGCCCGCGAGTCGTCAGCGCCCGCTCTCGCCGCCATAATCAGCCCACGTGAGCCGATCGACTTTGCTTGAGACCCGCGCTGTCCGCGGCTGGCAACTGCTGGTCGTCCTTGCCGCGCTTCTCGCGCACGCCCCTTCGCTCCGCAACGATTTCACCACTTGGGACGATACGTCCTTCGTCCACAACAACCCGCTCAACCGCTCGCTCTCCGGTCTCGGTCGGATCTGGACGACGCTGGAGACGCCGCAGTACTACCCGCTCAGCTATTCGCTTTACTGGGTTGAGTATCAGCTTTGGGGCCCGCGCGCCATCGGCTATCACCTCGTCAGCGTCGGGCTGCACGTGCTCAACGCCGCACTCGTCGTTGCCCTGCTCGTTGAGCTGGGGCTGACGCCGGGTGCAAGCGGTCTGGTCGGACTGCTTTTCGCCGTCGCGCCCTTCCAGGTCATGTCCGTCGCATGGATCGCCGAACAGAAAAACCTGCTCTCCACGTGCTTTGCTCTGCTCGCGTTCCGCGAAATCATCCGCAACTTTCGGACCGCCTCGACCGTCTCGCTGCTGACCGCATTTGTCCTCTTCACCGCCGCCGTCCTCAGTAAGTCCGCCTGGGTTGTCTGGCCGCTGGCCGCCGCCGCCGCCGGTCTTTGGGTCTGTCGACGGTCCGGACGGCGCGTCACCCTGACGATCCTGCCGTTTCTCCTGTTGTCCATCGCAGTCTCGGCGCTTTCTGCTCACGTCGAGCGCGGCTATCTCGACGCGCTCCAGCCCTCGCTCGCCGAGCGGCTCTGCGCGGCGCCGCGCGCGTTGCTCTGGTACGCCGGGCTCGTCCTGGCTCCGATCGCGTGTGCGCCATTTCATTCCCGCTGGCTGCTCAATCCGGTGGAAATCCGGTCTTGGTGGCCGGCCGGCATCGTCCTTCTCGCGGCCCTTTCGCTCTTCCTCGCCCGACACCGGCTCAACCCGATCGCGCGTTGGGGCGTCGCGTGGTTCGTCATCCTGCTGCTGCCCATCATCGGAATCGCTCCCTACGGCAATCTCGCCGTCTCTTCCGTCTCCGATCACTACCTCTACGCCGCCTGCATCGGCGTCTACGCCGCCATCGTGCCTTCCGTCATCGCGCTGCTTCGTCGGCGCTGGCCAGGCAAACCGATCGGCCCAACGCTGGCCTGTGCCCTCGTCGCGGCGCTCATCTTCGGATGCTGGCGGCAGATCCCCATCTGGCGCGACGACCTCTCCCTCTGGCAGGCCGTCGTCGAGCGCGACCCCGACTCGCTCGTTGGACTCTGCGGCCGCGGCAAGGCGTGGATTACCCGCGGACAGGTCGACAACGCCATCGCCGACTACCGCCGTGTCGTCACCATCAACCCAAACCTCGCCGAAGCCCGCGCCGATCTCGGACAGTTCCTCATCGCTGCCGGCCGCAACCGCGAGGCAGCCGACGAACTTTCGCATGCGCTCGAAACCCATCCCAATCCCGCAGCCGTGTGGTCCGACCTCGGCGTCGCACTCGAACGCGCCGGCGATCCCGCTGCCGCCGCCGACGCATTCCGCCGAGCCATCGCCCTCAGCCCCGACAATCCAACGCCGTACGCACGCTTCGGAGAGCTGCTCGCCCGGCAGGGCAAGTTTTCCGATGCGGTTCAGTGCCTGCGCGACGGGCTCTCGCACGCCCCGGCGGAGCGTACCTGGCGCCTGCGCGACACCCTCGCACGCATCCTCGCTACGGTCGACGACCCCGCGCTCCGCGATCCGACGACGGCCATCGCTCTCGCCGAGCAGAATGCTCGCGTGTCCGACAGCGTGCCGGCCGAATCGCTGGAGACCCTCGCCATCGCCTACGCATCGGCTGAACGCTTTGCGGACGCCATGCGCGTCGCTCAGACGGCCGCCAGCGCGTTCGAAGCGTCGTCACGACCTGACCGCGCCGCCGCCGCGCGTCAGCGCCAAGCCCGCTACGAGGCCGCTTGGTCCGAGCAGCAAAGACGTTGACAATCGGCAGGGAACTTACAATAATCTAACAAACGTTTGTTAGGAGTTCGTGTGCCCGCGACAACAATTCCTCGCAAAGATCAGATCCTCCAGGCGGCAGCCAAGCTCTTCCGCGAGCGCGGCTTCTTCGCCACCAGCGTCCGCGACATCGCCGAGACCGTCGGCCTGCAAGGTGGGAGTCTCTACGCCCACATCGCCAGCAAAGACGACGTGCTCTGGGAAATCGTCTCCAGTTCCGCCGACCGCTTCTTCAAGACTCTCAAGCCCGTGATCGACTCCGACCGCGACACCCCGCGCAAGCTGCGCGACGCAATCATCGCTCACGTCGGCGTCATCACCGCCGACCTCGACTCCGCCGCGGTCTACACCAACGAGTGGCGTCACCTCACCGACGTCCGCCGCTCACAGTTCACCGCCCGCCGCGACGAATATCAGGAGTTGTTCCGCGGCCTCGTCCGCCAGGGCATCCGCGAGGGCTATCTCTCCCCCGTCGATGAGGCCTACGCCACGCTCTTCATTCTCTCCGCCCTCAACTACGTCTATCTCTGGTTCCGCGCCGAAGGTCGCATGAGCTCCGAGGCCCTCGCCACGATGATGGCCGACTTCATCTTCGACGGCCTCCGCCGACGCACCACCTGAAGGAGACGACCATGGTTCAACTCGCCGCCGCAAGCATGCAGAACGATCGCCCCGGCGACCCCGGCTACGAAGAGCGCCTCGCCGCCTTCGAATCCCGCGTCGAGCGCGGCGACAAGGTCGAGCCCGGCGACTGGATGCCGCAGGACTATCGCCAGCAGCTCATCCGCCTCATCCACGTCCACGCCAACAGCGAGATCTGCGGCGCGCTGCCCGAGGGCACCTGGATCGTCCACGCCCCCAGTCTCAAGCGCAAGCTCGCCCTCATCGCCAAGGTCCAGGACGAGGTCGGCCACGGCCAGCTCCTCTACCGCGCCGCCGAAACGCTCGGCAAGCCGCGCGAAGAGATGCTCGACGAGCTGATCAGCGGCAAGGCCAAGTATTCGAACGTCTTCCACTACCCCGCTGAAACCTGGGCCGACGTCTGCGTGATCGCCTGGCTCATCGACGCCGCCGCCATCGTCAACCAGAAGATGATGGCCGAGGGCTCCTACGGCCCCTACGCCCGCGCCCTCAAGCGCATCTGCTACGAGGAGGCCTTCCACCTCACCCACGGCTACGACATGTGCATCTCGATGGCCACCGGCACGAAGCTTCAGCGCGACATGCTCCAAAACGCCATCGATCGCTGGTGGAAGCCCATCATGATGTTCCACGGCCCCTCCGACCGTGAATCGAAACACACCGCCCAACTCATGCGCTGGCGCATCAAGCTCAAGACCAACGACGAGCAGCGCCAGGAGTTCCTGCGAAAATACCTGCCCAAGCTGTTCAACCTCGGCCTCACCGTTCCGAAAGAGTGGAACCTGAAATACGACGAATCGTCGAAGATCTGGACCTACACCGAGCCCGATTGGGCCGAGTTCAAGAACGTGGTCAATGGCCGCGGCCCGGTCAGCGATCAGCGCCTCGCCACCCGCCGTCTCTCCCACGAAAACGGCCGCTGGGTTCGCGACGCACTCGAAGCCGCCGCGTCCGGCCGGCGTGTCCCGCTGCCTCCGACGGCAGCCGCAGTAGCGTGACAAATGTCCGAAACACAGTGGCGAATTTTTGAAGTTTTCCACCAGCAGGCCCGCGGCGAGCCGCACGTCCACGTCGGCGCGGTCCACGCTCCGGATGCTGAGACCGCCATCGTCCTCGCCAAGGAACAGTTCTCCCGTCGTCAGGCCTGCGTGAACCTCTGGGTCGTTCCCGCCGAGGCCATCTCCGCCACCGAATACGACGACGCCGATATGTTTCGCCCCGGAACCGACAAGAGCTACCGCGAGGCCTACGGCTACGAAACCACCAAGCGTGCCAAGGCCGTCGGAGACGCGAGCGAGATATGAGCACCGCAACCGCACCTGCGATTGACCGCAAGCTCAAGCCCGCCGTCGTCGACCTGCTCTACCGCCTCGCCGACGACGCCCTCATCATCGGCCACCGCAACTCCGAGTGGACCGGCATCGGTCCGATCCTCGAAGAAGACATTGCCTTCGCATCGATGGCCCAGGACAAGGTTGGCCACGCCCTCGTCCTCTACACCATGCTTCACGAGTTGGGCGAACCAGATCCCGACTCGCTCGCTTTCCGCCGCGAGCCCCGCGACTTCCGCTGCTGCAGCTTCGTCGCCCTCGAAGTCTTCCCGGAAGCCCAGCCGCCGCCGACTTCACTCTGCAACAACCCCGTCCGCGACCAGTTGGTCACCGAAGGCGATTGGGCCGTCAGTCTCGTCCGCCAGTTTCTCTTCTCCGAGGCCGACGCTCTTCGCATGACCGCCCTCGAAACCAGCAGTTTCGAGCCCCTCGCCAAGCTCGCCCGCAAGCTCCGAGGCGAGATCAAGTACCACGTCCTGCACGGCCGCACCCTGATGAAACACCTCGCCCGCGTCGACGACAGCCGCGGTCGCCTGCAGCGCGCCCTCGACGCCACCTACGGCCACGCCCTCGGCATGTTCGAGCCGACGCCGCACGACGCCGCCCTCGCCGAAGCAAAAATCGCTCCGACCGAATCCGCGCTGTGTAAACTCTGGCAGGAAGACCTCGCGACCCTTCTGCTTGAAAGCGCCGGCCTCACGCTCCCACGCAACGCGAAGCCCATCCACGGCGGCCGCACCGGCCGCCACGAGCCCGAGTTCGTCCGCCTCATCGAAAACATGCAGAAGGTCGCCCGCCTCGACCCGAAGGCAACCTGGTGACGGCTATGGCAACTCAATCCGACGCCGCCGCGACAACCCCCGAACTCGACTGCATCTGGCGCGCCCTCAAGACGGTCGCCGACCCCGAAATCCCCGTCGTCACCGTCATCGACATGGGCATGATCGCCGGCGTCTCGCTCGACGAAGGCCGCGCCCGCGTCGCCTTCACGCCCACCTTCGCCGGCTGCCCCGCCGTCGATCTCATCCGCAGCGCTATCGCCGAAGCCCTGCGTCTGGCCGGTTTCCCCGACGCGCAGATCGACGTCGTCTACGACCCGCCCTGGTCCACCGACCGCATCACGCCCGAAGGCCGTCGCAAGCTGAAAGACTTCGGCCTCGCCCCGCCCACCAAGTCCTGCGGTGGCCCGCTCGTCGAATCCAATTTCCACGCGGTCCCCTGCCCCCTGTGCAACTCCACCGACACCACGCTGGAGTCGCTCTTCGGCCCCACCCTCTGCCGCTCCATCCACTACTGCAACGCCTGCCGCAACTCCTTCGAGCACATCAAGCCTGTTGGGTGACTCTCCCGTTTCGTCAAAGACCCCGTCGATTTGTATGATCACGTCACGTAGATGAAGCCCGAACCACCCGATCCAGAAATCATGGCGCGCCTCGAACGCGCAATTGCCGAGAATCCACTCGGCCCTGCACCGCTTCTGCGCGCGAGTGCCATGCTCGAACAGTCCGGCGATCCTCTTCGTGCCATTGAGTGTCTTGAAGTCGCGCGATCACTCGACCTAGGCAGCGCCATCGCCATATCCGTTCTCGCGACGGCCTGCCTGCATGCAGGTCGCTACGCCGAGGCGGAGCAGTTGTTCCAGAAGAGCCTCGACCTCGCGCCCGCGTCGCACCGATTCGTCCTGCTCGGCGTCGCCCAGCGGCGCCAGGGCCGCGACCACGACGCAATCAATTCGTTCCGCCGTGCGTTGGAGATCGATCCAACTTTCGACGAAGCAATGGTAAACCTCGCCATATCGCTCATGGACGGTGCTGGCGCCGTTCCAGCGGAACCCGAATCGCTTCTCCGCCGCGCTATCGAACTCGACCCATCCAACGCCATCGCACATCGCGAGCTCGGATTGCTCTCAGCCGGATCTGGCAGGCCGCAGGAGGCTACGGCGCTTCTGAACAACTCCATCCGCCTCGATCCGAGTGATCCTTGGGCACATCTCTACGCCGCCGCCGCCCTTGAGGACCTCCAAGACCTTCCGGGTGCCGAGCGGCGCTATCTGCGCGCCGTTGAGCTCGCACCGGACTGGGCCGCCGCATACTGCTTGGCTGGCCGCTTCTACCAGCGCTGCCGGCGATGGGATGACGCAGAGCGCATGTTCCGTAGGGAGGTATCGCTCGCTCCCGAATCACCCATTTCCGACCAACGCTTGGGTGAGTTGCTCATCGAGCGCGGCGATTTCTTGACCGGTCACAAGATGCTCGCTCGCTCCCTCCGAAACGAATTGAATGAGCTGAAGGCCGACGTTGATGAGATTACCTAATACCCGCGGGTGGCTTCGCCCCGCCGCAACATCACCGCCGTCTGCACAAAGCAGAGCACGAGCCCAAAGCAAACCGTCCCCACCCCCAGCATGTAATCCTCCGCCGCTTCACCGAATACCGCGTCCAACCCACCCGCCCCCGTCAGCAGAATCCACTGTGCCACCAGCCCGCCCACAAACCAAGCCCGAAACTTGTCGCTCCAATCGCGGCACGTCAGCACCTGCCACACCGGCAGGTAAATCAGCACCAGCGTCGTCAGATGGTGCTTCCACGTCCGCTCGCTCAGCAGCAGCATCGCCAGCAGCACCAGCCCAAACTCAAACCACAATTCGATCCGCCGCCGATCCTTCGTCCGTCCTCGACACAGCCACGCCAGCGACAGCAGGACCGCCCCAACCACCGCCTTGATGACCAGCCGGCCCGTCGTCGCTGCCGGCCGCTCCATCCCCTCCGCGCCAAACTCGATGCTCTGCGTCGTCGACAGCGACTCCATCGCCGCCCCGGCCGCATGCATCCATCGCGTCAACACGCCCGGCAGCGACTGGTTCGCCACCTCGATCGTCACGTAGCCGTGCAGCAGCGACGGCGCGATCAGCATGTCGAACCACGACTTCAACAGGGCGGCATTCCGCTCGAAGCCGAGCGCGACGCCCGGCAGCGCGATCCCAAACACAGCAAGCCCGACCAGTGTCGCCAGCGAGAGCTTCCAGCACCGTTTGTAAAGAAAGTAGACGAGCAGCAGAGCCGGCGTCACCTTCGTCGCAATCGCCAGTCCCAGCACAATCCCCGCCCACGCATCCCGCCCCCGAACAAACAGGTACCACACCGCCGCGACCTCGAGCAGCACGAAGATGTTGATATTGCCATGCTGCAAGTCCGCGATGATCGGCTTCGTCGCGAAGACCGCCGTCATCACCATCACGCCGAACGGCACGAAGTACCCCGCCCGCCGCATCGCATCGACCGCCATCCAAGCCGCCGCCACCGCCGCCGCAATCTTCGCCGCAGCCCAGATTGCCGCCGCCGCCGTCGGCGACAGCTTTGACAGCGGCACCAGCGCCATCAGCACGATCGGCGGATTGGGAAACCAGTGCCCCGCACCATACGGATCCTGCCCGGCCGACAGCGCCTTCGCATCGCTCAGCCAGCGCCCCAGCGCCGACCGCCGCGTATCCGCCATCCGCCACGAGCCCCGGCTGGCCTTCTGGATTTTCACCACCGCCTGGATGCTCGGCACGATCAGCGCCGCCCCCAGCCCGATCACGATCGCGATCCGCGCCGCCGGATGCGACAGGTACTTCCGATCGATCTGCCCCAGCAGCGTCCGCCCATACGCATCAGCCGCCGCCGGATGATCCACCACTGTCGCTCCGGGTTGTGGCGTCACGCCGCACCCAGTTGAAACGTCTGCCCCATCGCCGGCATCTGCACGTCACGGAACCCCGCCTGTTTCATGAGCGGCGCGAGCACCTCCATCTGGTCCGGCTCGCCGTGCACCAGGAACGCCTGCCGGCACGTCTTCGCGGCCGGCGTGACGATTTTCAAAATCTCATCCTGGTGCGCGTGCCCGCTGAATCCGTCCAACTCGACCACCTGCGCCCGCAGCTCGAACTTCTGATTGAAAATCATGATCACCGGCTGCTTCTCGACAATCCGCCTCCCCAGCGTATGCACCCCCTGGAACCCGACGATCAGCACCGTGTTCTTCGGACTGGTCACGTTGTTCTTCAGGTGATGCAAAATGCGCCCGGACTCGCACATCCCGCTGGCCGAGATGATCACGCACGGCGTCTTGATGTTGTTCAGCCCCTTGCTCTCCTCCGCCGTCTCCACCAGCGTGCAATTGGCCGCATCCAGGATGCTCCCCACCTCGCGCGTGAACTTCACCACGTCGCAGTCCATGCAGTCCGGGTGCATGCGATAGATTTCCGTCGCGTTGATCGCCAGCGGGCTGTCGATGAACACCGGCATGCGTGGAATCCGTCCGGCGTGCATCAGCCGCGCCAACTCGTACACCACCGTCTGCGTCCGCCCCACTGAAAACGCCGGGATGATCACCTTCCCGCCCCGCTGCGCCGTGTCATTGACCGTCTTCGCCAGCGCCGCCAGCAGATCGACCTCCGCCGGGCTCGGCCGCCCACCGTACGTGCTCTCGCAAATCAGGTAATCCGTCTCCGACAGCAGCGTCGGATCACGCAGCAGCGGCGATCCAAACCGCCCGAGGTCGCCCGAGAAGATCAATCGGACCGGCGCCTTGCCCGGCTCCGTGATGGTCAATTCCATCCACGTCGAACCCAGCATGTGCCCCGCATCAAAGTACCGCCCCCGCAGACTCGGCAGCACCTGGAACGGCTTGCGATACGGAATCGAGTGAAACATCGTGATGCACTCGGTCGCGTCATCGTGCGTATAGAGCGGCTGCACCGGCCCCTCGCCATTCCGCGCCCGCTTCTTGTTCAGGTATTCGGCGTCTTCCTCCTGGATGTGCGCCGAATCCGCCAGCATGATCGCCGACAGGTCGCGCGTCGCCGGCGTCGCGTAGATGGGCCCGGTGAATCCCTGCTTCACCAGCAGCGGCAGCCGCCCGGTATGGTCCATGTGCGCATGCGACAAGATCACCATGTCGATCGTCTTCGGATCGATCGGAAACGTGCGATTCTTCGCCTCCGCCTCCGACCGCTTGCCCTGAAACAACCCGCAGTCGAGCAGGATGGTCTTCCCGTCGACTTCAAGGATGTGCATCGATCCCGTGACTTCCCGCGCCGCCCCGTGAAACGTGATTCGCGCCATTCACTGCCCTTTCGGTACGCCGCCCGCCGTCTCCACCAGCCACTCGAAACGTGCCGGCCGCCGCTCCGCCGGCAATCCGGAAAACGCCTTCACCAGCTCCCGCGCGAGCTCCGCCTGTTCAACCTGCACCGCCGCCGCATTCCAGCGATCTTCAGGCAGACTCGACAGGATTCGCAAGTGCAGATTCTTCGTCGCCCCGGCCGCCATGCCCAGCTTCGCCGAAAGCCGCCAGATGGGTCGCATCCATGCCGGCTGCTCCGTCGGAACCACCACGTCGCCGATGAAGTCCCCATTCGGCGGCGGATCGCGCAGCTCCTCGTGCCCGATGCCGAGCACGGCCAGACGCTCGGACTCGCGCGCCAGTCGAAACGCTTCCGCATACTGCACCGGGTCGGATTGAAACAGGTACTCCGCCGCCCGCGCCCACGCATCCGCCTCCGCCTCCGACGTCCGGCGGTCGGGATTGCTTCCATCCGCCAGCTGCTGGTACCCGCGTGTCGCAAGCGCTTGAAGCCGATACGCCCCGGCCGCGTCACCGGCCGCAATTCGTCGCGCGGCCTCCACCCGCAAAGTCTCCGGCGCGAGCGGGTCGTCCCATTCTTCCGGCCGCTGCGCCTCGACGTCATGCTCCGCTCGCTGGACCTGCCGCTCCCACTCACTGAGCGTCGCCGCCGCCGCCAGCCAGCTTGCGATAGCGCCTTGCAGCGATTCATCGACGCCCGTCGACCGCAGCGCGTGCCGCACCCGGTCGACCCGACGCAGCGGCTCTGTCTCGAACCGCTCCGCGAGGAGCAAATTCGTCGCCGCATCGTAAGGTTCGTATGAATCCACGAACGATTGCGCCGCCCGCCACGCGTCGTCCGTTTTGCCCGCACCGAGCAACGCCGCCGCCAGCCGTCCGCCGACGCCGGGGTAGCCGGGACTCTCCGCGGCAAGCTCCCGCCACGTCGTAACAGCCGTGTCTCGGCTCGCCGCCTCACCCGGCGTCGCCGACAGCGCCTCCCCCAGCTCGAATCGCGTCCGCAGCCACTGCTCCGCGCCCAATCGCCCCGTCGCGATCCGCAGCAGGCCCGCCGCCTCACCCGCCCGCCCTCGCGTCATCTCATCGCGAGCCCGCGCCTGCGCATGCCCCGCGATCACGTCATTCACGACAACCAGCGCCAGCGCCGCCGCCACCCCGCCGGCCGCCAGCCGCAACACGTGCGGCCGTGGCGCCCACGCCGGCACCGTCGCCGCCGCGCCCTCTTCGCGCGAAGCGGCCAGCGTCAGCCCCATCAGCGTCCAGTACCACGCCGGCATCGTCCCGTAGCGCAGATTGATGCTCGCCGCCTCGCAGACAACGATCGCCACCAGTCCCGCCGACACCGCAGCGAGCATCGCTCTCCGCGGTCCCGGCGGCATCTTTCGAAATGCCCGCGCCGCCGCGAACAGCGTCCCGATCGGCAGCCCAAGGTAGAGAATTCCGCCGGGCACTCCCAATTCGTAGATCGCCTGCAACCACTCGCTGTGCGCCGACCGTTCCACCGTCCCATGCAGAACGCGCGGCATCTCGCTCCGCGTCCGCGCCAGGTCGGCCGCCGCCCGCGCCACAAACATGTCCGGTCCCACCCCGAGCATCCACGAATCCGGCAGTGCCGACCCGATCGTCCTCCAGTAATACCCGCGCACGCTCAGCGACCCGCCAATGTCGCGCCGCGCCCCGGTCGACCGCTGAAACAGGTACCCGCCCCCCGCGAGCGCCGCGATCGCGATACCCACGAGCCAACCACGCTGGCGGGTCATCCCCAGCAGCGGCAGCGCGACGGCCCACGCCACTCCCGCCGCCATTCCGGCCCACGCAGCCATCCGTCCCGCGATGACAACCATCGCTACGGCCGTGCCGCCAACGATCACAGCCCAGGCAAGCGAACCAATCGCCGGCTTCATGATCGGGCTCGCATCACCAGCCCGCGTCGCCGCGAATCCAATTGCACCGGCCGTCCACGCCGCCCCCAGCGCCGCGCTGATCGTGATCGGCCCGATCGGCCACAGGAGATATCGGATTCCGACCGCTTCTCGATGCCAGAGCGTCAATGCCGCGCCGATCAATGCAACGACCGAGGCCGCTGCGATCCCCCGTGCGAGTTGCACCTCCGCAACGAACAGCCGCGAAACGATCGCCGCCCAGCCGATCCCGCTCGCGAACCAGAGCACCCATCCGCGCGACAGCTCCCAGGTCCCGTTTACAAGGGACGACAGTATCGCCGCCAGCAGGACACCAAGCCCCGCCAACTCAAACCACCGGCTCCCGCGCCCGATTTGCAGGGGCCGCGCGGCAAGCACGACGAGCACGCCCGCCAATCCGATCGTGAGCGAGTAATAACGGAGGTCCGACCACGCGGTCATCTCAATCGGCGCCGTCAGCACCGAGCCAAGGCCGGCCAGCGCCCCCCGCGACTGAAGCAGCGTCGCTCTTCCCGAAATCGACGCACATCCGAGAAGCGTCGCTGTCCCCAGCACGCCCCACAGGATTACCACCGCAAGTCCGCGACCCCAGTCGCGTCGCGACCCACTGAGACTCATCGCCGTTCCACCCGCAGCCGCGACCATGGCGGACCACTATATCACCGCTCGCACGCCCCCCAATAAGAGAACCGGGCCGAACGCGTTTCGCGTCGGCCCGGTGTAATCGGCGTTGATGAGCGACCGATGACCGCGGGGACAATCGCCCGGCGGTTTGCCTACGGGCACCCCGGACACGGCGACACGATGTGCTCCGTCACCCAGTCCGACAGCGTGTCCTCGTTGTAATCCGCATACGGAAGGTTGTCATAGCGCCAGTTGGTCGTGGCCCCGCGAAGCATGGCACTCCGAGGAGGTACTTCCTCGGGATTCACCCGCGTCAGCACGTCCAGCATATCGCCCTTCGACGAACATTTGACCTTCCGCACCGATCCATCGCAAAACGAAGCACTGAATTCGCCCACTCGACCATGCCATCCGGCTACATCGACCGGGACGGCGGCATCGCCCACCGTCCCCGCATCGATGGTCTCCTGAGTCGAAAGAAACGCCTGCGCGAACCGGCTCTCGTAAAACAGCAACAGTTCCGATGGCGCCTTGATCTTGCTCTGCGGCAGCATGAACGATCCAAACCGCTTCGCCGTGCGACCACCGGGTTCGACCGGCCCTTCAAACCACAGAAAATCACCCTGGAAACTATTCCCCATGGCCCGGTACATCGACGCACTGAGTACCTCGTCCGCCTCGTCGACGCCACACGGCGTCTGGAACGCGAAAGCGGGAACATAGTTCGGAGCAATCTGCGCGACCCCCTGGTCCGAGGGGCATGCGTACTCCGGAAACCGCGTACTCGGTCCGATGTCCGCGCCCGCCGATGCGATGTTGAACGGCCGCGTCTCCGCGCCGAGCGGCGCACCACCGGTCCAATCGCTGCGAGTCTCGCCACACGCGCCGTCATTTCCGCCGAAGTCCCAGGCGCCGAGGCCGAGCCAGCCGCGCTCGCCCGACTTCGACTGCGCGTGCAGGATGCCGGTGTTGTCCGACACCGCGCCGTTCTGTGCATGCCCGTTGACGGTCTTCAAACTCGTCAGGCACTTGAGCCGGCCGCCTTCCTGTCGCGCAGCCGTCAGCGAAGGAAACAGGATCGCGATCAGCAGCGCAATGATCGAGATCACCACCAGAAGCTCGATAAGCGTGAAGCCACGCATGCCTCGACGGTCCGTCATGGGATGCTCTCCTTTCCTGGTTGGACTTCGCGGCCACCGGTTGGTGGCCGCTTGGGATGGTGTCGCGACTTCAGTCGCAACCTGCATTCAAACCGCGTGTGTCGCGGTTGATGTTCGCGTGCGCCGCCTGCCCCCGTCTCGTCAAATCATAATTCGCTCGTTGCTCGCTTCAACGCAAATCTCCGCGAATTCGTCGATCGGAATCCCTCCGCTCGAGCGCTCGGCGCGGCCCACGCGAGGGCCGGTCCGAACGATCATCCCACGGACAAAAAAAGAACCGGGCCGAACGCACGTCGCGCCGGCCCGGACAATGGATTGACTGAATGTGTTCCTGACCGATTAGAAGACGGCCCCGGTCTTCGCTTTCTTCGGCTTCTTGGCCGCCGCCGGCGTTTCCTCCGCGGGTTGATCGGCCGGCTGGCCGCCGTCTTCCTTGCTTCCGTCGGCCGTTGCTTCTTCCGACGGTGTCGCTACCGAGCTGTCGCCCTCGGCGGCTTGCGGTTGCGCGTGCTCGGCAACCTTCGCCTGCACCTGCTCGCGCATCTGCTGGTCCAGGTCCTTCGGCTGGCTCATGTAGAACCATCCGCCGGCCACCGCCAGGATGACCACCGAGACGATCAGGAGCATCTTGTTTCGATTTCCCGAGTCTCCGCTTCCGGTTCGGCTGCTCCCTTTAGCCATGTTGTATTACTCCTGCGGTCCTTGGGTCACTCAGACTACGGGCAGCCGGGGCACGGCGAAACGCCGTGCTCAGTTACCCAGTCTGACAGAGTCGACTCGTTGTAATCCGAATACGGGAAGTTGTCGTATCGCCAGCCGGTTCCGTTTCCGCGGAGCATGCCGTTTCGATACGGATTCTCGTTCGGGTCGACCTGCGTCACGATGTCCATCATGTCGCCCTTCGACGTGCACTTGACCTTCCGGCCCGACCCATCGCAGAACGTCGCGTTGAACTCGCCAATCCGGCCATGCCAGCCGGCCACGTCGACCGCCACCGAGTTGTCGCCAAGTGTGCCCGCGTCGATGCACTCCTGCGTCGACAGGAACGCCTGCCCGAGTCGGCTCTCGTAGAACAGCAGCAACTCCGACCCTGTCTTGATCTTGCTCTGCGGATTCATGAATGACCCGATCCGCTTTGACACGGCCAGGCCATTCTCGGTTCCGCCGTAGTGCAGGAAGTCGCCCTGGTAGCTGGTCCCCATGGCCCGATACATCGAGCCGTTCAACGCCTCGTCCGCCTCGTCAACGCTGCAGAGATCCTGGCTCGAGAACGACGGAACATAGTTCGGCGCGATCTGGGCCACGCCCTGGTCCGCCGGGCATCCATATTCAGGGAACTTCGAGCCCGGCCCGAGGTCGCCGCCGCTCGAAGCAATATTGTAAGGTCGCGTCCCCACGCTTAACGGTTTGACGGCCGGACTGGGACCAACCCAATCGCTGCGCGTCTCGCCGCAGGCACCGTCGTTGCCGCCGAAGTCCCACGCGCCCAACCCGCGCCAGGCATCCTCGCCCGACTTCGACATCATGTGCAGGATGCCCGTGTTGTCCGACACGGCATTATTCTGTGCACTTCCGTTGATCGACTTCAGGTTCGCCAGGCACTTCAGCCGAATGCCTTCCTGCCGCGCCGCCGTCAGTGACGGCAATAGAATCGATATCAGCAGCGCGATGATCGAAATCACCACCAGCAGCTCAATCAGCGTGAAGCCACGCAACGTCCGACGATTAGCCATGAGACGTACTCCTTTTTCTGTGAACTCCGCGACACCCGAATGGTGCCGGCCGGGATTGAGCCGCAATTTCCGTCTGTCGCTGCGATCATTGCGTGCGTATGTGCGGCCACCGTCTGCACGCCGCGCAGGCCCCTCTTCTCTTAACCATAATATCATAATCGGGTATCCGGGTGCCTACCAATTATTTCCCTACTTTTTTCGGTCTCCCGGGTTCCACTCCAGGCCGTGAGACCTCCGGAAGCCCGGTCAGAGCCCCCAAGCTCCCAAGTCTCACTCCAGCAAATCGTTACGGGTTTCCGGTCGTGTGCTCGACGACCAACCGTCCCGGGAATGCGTCGTACCGCCAGCCGTTGCCGCGCGCCATGCCGGATCGATAGGGATACTTCTGAGGATCGAAGTTCAGCAGCAAGTCCACCTGGTCGCCCCTGCTGCGCAGTTTCACCTTCTCAACATGCCCATCCAGCATGCTCGCATTGAACTCGCACATCTTGCCGTGCCACCCCGCGACGTCGATAGCCACGCCGCCATTGCCCGCATCGATGATTTCACGTGTGCTCAGAAACGCCTGTGCAAATCGCCCTTCATAAAACAGCAGTGTCTCCGATCCATTGACAACCGTGCTCAGGGGTCGCATGAACGATCCGATCCGCCGCGCCGTCGGACTGCCGTACTCGTTTGGGCCCCCATACCACAGAAAATCGCCCTGAAAGCTCGTCCCCCAGCCCTGCCAGACCGGCGACATGACGCCTTCGTCCAGCTCATCCACCGTGCACGGTGCCGCCGAAACCCACTGCGGCCGGTAGTTCGGCACCGCGGCGTATCCGGTGTCGCCCGGACACACGTATTCCTTGAACGCCATCCGCGGGTCGAAGTTCGCTCCCGCGACGGCCGCATTGAACGGCCGCATCAATGACCCGAGACTCGCATCCAGCGGCACGAAGTCGGAGCGCATCTCACCACAGAGCCCATCCGAGCCGCCGAAGTCCCACGCACCCAGCCCGCGCCAGTAGATTTCGCCCGACTTGGCCATCGGGTGCGCAATCCCCCGCGGATCCGAAATCGCATTATTCTGCCCGTACGCGTTCACCGTACGCAGGTTTGCCACGCACTTCAGGCGAATCCCCTCTTGCCGCGCCGCCGTCAGCGACGGCAATAGAATCGAGATCAGCAGCGCGATGATCGAAATCACCACCAGCAGCTCGATCAGCGTAAATCCGCGCTTGCGAGGCAACTTCACTCCCTGCTCCTCCGCCGCGGTAAGGCGGCCTGCCGTGCGCAACCCAATCATATGCGACCCGCGCCCGCCAAACAAAACGTCCGCGACGTTTCCCGCCGCGGACGTCCATTGTTCTCGTAACGAATCGGCCCGAGCCGTCGGTCTAGCGTCGCTTCCCGCTCGGCGCCGTCCCGAAGTTCAGCGGTACCCGGCCAAATCCCACCCCGAAGTTGCCATCGGGACGGTTCGTGACGTTGTTGTTCTGGTTCAGACGATTTGCGATCGCCTGGCCCAGCAGCAAACCCGACGTGCTCGTCAGGGCCGATTGTTGCTGGCCGAACAGGTTGCCGGCGTTGAGCTGCAGCGACTTCAGGTTGCCGCTCTGCCCGAACGGATAGATCGAATTCTGGTTTCCGCCGTTCGTCACGAGGATATTGAACCCCGTCGTGTTGTTGTTCAGGAAGCTTGCATCGCCGCCCTTCACGCCGAACACGTCCGGCACGCTCACCGGCACGTTGAACCGCGCCGACTGAATCCAGTAGCTCATCCGCTGATTGACCGACTGGCCCGGGAAGATCAGCCGTCGCTGATTGCTGTTATTCTGGATCGCCTCGACAAGCCCGCGATCCGCCAGCGACATCTGCCAGCGACCCGTGCCGCGCTCGACCCACATCCGGAAGCCCCACGTGCCGCGCTTCGAAAGCGTCGCATTCGGAGACCGGATTTCCAGGTCGCTGCGGACCGTTCCTTCGGCCACGCCCGCCCGGATCGCGCCGTACGCAAGACCCAGTCGCGTGGTCGGCGTCGCTTCCTTCTTGAACAGCTCGTCGATGCTCGCCAGCGTCCCCGGCTCAAGCATGATGATCGTCGGCGGTTCCGCCGGCTCCATCACGAGCTGAATCGAAGAGCGCAGCGGCACATGAAACTGAAGCCCGCCGCCGACCAGATCGCCGACCTTCGCCTGCGTCCAACCCGCACTGTCAGTCGTTTTCGTGCCGACTTTGGAGTATCGCGCACCACCCTCGACCTGGATCACCCGAAACCGCACACCGGCCGGCTCCGGGGTCGCACCCGTACACAACATCAGGAAACCGGCAACCGCCAGCCCCGAAACAGCAATCCGTCGAACTCGTGCAAGGCTCATCATGGTCATTGCCTTTCTCGTCAAACCGCTCGGTGTCGCCGCAGCAGAGCCGCGATCACACCGCTTACCCCCCAAGTGTAGCATGACTTGTGCCAGCGCCTCGACCGATATCTAACGCCCAACCCGCTCTGCACCGTCCCGCTTGGCCTGTGAACAGCCCGATTGGGCAAATCTACCCAATTACGGCGAAACCGGTTGGGGAGTGCCCACGTCGTTTGGCTGCGAATTCGCGGGTGCCGGTTCCGCCTGGCCGCCCGAACCCGCATCGTTCGCCGCGGGTTGGGTCGCGGCAGCATTCGCCTCGCGCACCCACTCCGGCTCGCCCTGGCCGTGTTCCGGCTCCGGCGGCAGTTCGATCGGCGTCCCCTCATACACCTTGTGCTTCCGCATGTATTCGTCCGCCTTGCTCAGCATCGAGATCAACTCGCCGCCGCGGATGAACGCATACTCCGACGTGTCGTCAGCCAGGTTGTTGTAAACCAATTCGCGCAGTGCATAGTGCCGGTCGCCCAATCCCCACGACCCGAACACCACCATGTTGATGCCGCCCTTCATCTTGCAGATCCGGTACACCATGTACGCGACGGTACCCTTGTTGATGTACTCGCCCGGCTGCAGCTTCCACGCCGCCCGCGCGATATCGCGCGACTCCAGCTTCTGGCTTCGCTCCTCGAATGTCTTGCTCGTGTCCTCGCCGTCCGCAAGGATCAGGATCGCCCGGTACGCCTCGTCCACCGTCACCAGCGGCGTCTCCGCCAGGTACGCCTGGAACTCCACGTCTCCGAGCGAGTTCGGATCGACTTCCGGAGTCTGCGTCCGCTGCGCGCTGCACCCGGCCGCAATCGCCAATGCGACGACCAGTCCCATTTGTCGGCGCTTTAGAACGACCATGTGACTCCCGAGAACAGGAACGGCCGGCAGTCGTTTTCCTTGAAGGCGGACCCGGGGAAGAACGACCCGAATCGCACCGTCCAGGCCAGGTCGCTCGTGATTCGATAGTTCATGTAGTAGTCGGTTTCCCAGCCGAGGTACGCGCTGTTCTCCGTCGCCAGCGGATCGCTCGATGCCGCGTTCGACCGGTTCTTCGCATAGATGAAGATGTTGGTTCCCAGTTCGAGATTCCGCAGGTACTCGACCTCGGGCAGCGGCAGGAACGCGCCGCCGAACCGCCAGATGTGAATGTTCGAAAGCCGCGGCGCGAACGACAGACCCGTATCGCGGAACCCGAATCCGACGAAGCTGTTGTCGTGGTGTCCCTTGGTCACGCCGCCCACCGAGTTGGTCGGGCTGCCGTACCGCGTCGGATCGCCGCTCGCGAACATGTACTCAAACGACAGGCGCGGCTGCATCGGGTGCGTGAACAGGTATTCGATGCCGTGATCGAACGCCCACGCGTAAATCTCGTTCTTCGGAATGAACTTCTGGTCGCCGTAGTTGTCGCCCCGCTCGAACACCCATTCGGTGTTGTACTTCAGGTTCCGCACGATCTGGCCGGTCGAGCCAAAGCCCACGTACTCCGAATCGTACGTGTAATTCTGCAGCAGGTTGATTGGCGCCTCGCGCGTCTCATCGCGCTGGATCGCGACATACACGAACGGCTCGTGCACCTGCCCCTTGTAACGCTCCTCGATGATGTAGAACCATCGGTTGCTCTGCCCCGCCACCGCGTAGCTCTGATCGATGTTCGGCGTCGACGACGGCGTCCGGCCGACGATGAACGTCGTCTGGAAGTTCCGCCAGTCTCCCTGCACCTGCACGTGATCCAGCGGCAGCGAGATCGCGTACCCGGTCCCGATGTTCACCAGGTCGCGCCCGATCTTGAACCGCAGCGACAGCGGCGAGTCGATCCCGCCGTATTTCTTCAACGCCTTCGTGACGTCGAGCTGGTACCACCCGCGCTCCAGGTTCGGTCCCACGAAATCGGAGTCGTTGTTGTTGTACGAACCGCCGTGCGGCCAGTCGACCCAGCTCATCCACATGCGGGCATAACCTTCGTGGATGCCCTCGTCCGCCCGCATCGCCGCCCACAGCCGCACGTTGTACGTGTACTGCGTCCGGTTCTCGACCCCGTCATTGAACGTGAAGATGTACCAGTCGAACCACCCGCCGTAGTCAAACGCGAACCGCTGCGTCATCGGCAGCGCCCGTTCCGCCCCGATCCGCGCCTCTTCGTCGCGCTGCATCTGCTGCTGCAGGAACGCCGTGCTGCGCGATTCGGTTGATAGACTGAGCTGTCCCGATGCCGGAAGCGCCGACGAAATCATCGTCACGGCGACCAACCCGGCCACGATTCGACGTGTGAGTCTCAGAGCTGGGGACGGCAAACGAGTCGCCCTTCGAGCTATGCGGTTATGCGATTCCGGCGACTGCCGGACGGGCTCCAGCTACCGCGCCAAGTGGACCCGTCGCATCCCGTCGGAAGATTATCGGCTTTCCCGGCCTCCGCAATACCCGCGAAGACCGCGATTCTCGCGTTTCCGATGTGATTTGGTTTGAGACTCCGCGACGATGGACTTTCCGTTCCGCGCTTGCGGTCGCCGACCGATCTCCGCATAGAATGTCGTCGAGAGCGGCGCCAAGCCGCGACGCCGCCGGTTTCGGCCCGCCGGTAATGCCGGCCATCTGCGAGGAATCGACAACATGCAGAAATTGCGCCTCATCGCGTTTTTCAGTGCTGCCACGGCCGTTTCGGGCGGTCTCTTCCTCCTTCCGGGATTCTCCGCCGCTCAGAGCCCGGCGCCGGCCAAGGTCCCCGCGCCGGCCGCCCCGGAGGTCTCGAAGACTCGCACCGTCCGCGCCTGGACCTTCCAATCCGAGAAACATCAGGTCGCGCTCCTCGAGCTCTACACCTCGCAGGAATGCAACGGCTGCCCCCCGGCCGAAAAGTTCCTCAACAAGCTCAAGGCGGAGCGGCTCGACTTCGACCGCGTTTGCCCGCTCGCCTTCCACGTCAGCTACTGGCCGCACCTCGGCTGGACCGACAGCTTCACTCGCCCCGAGTTCAACGAGCGTCACAAGCTGATGGCCGAGTCCCGCGAACATAATGAGCCCACCACCCCGCAGCTCTTCCTCAACGGCGCCGACACGAAGCTCCGCGGCGAATTCCTGCTCGATGCGCTCGAAGAATGCAGTTCCCGGCCGGCCGCCTTCAAGCTCGGCATCCAGGTCGAGATGGCCATGGATAAGCGCTCCCTCGAAATCCTCGCCCAGGCAACGAAATTCCGCGCCGGCATTCTCGGCACCGAAGCCGCCGTCGCTCAATTCGCCATCATCGAAATGGGATTGCAGACCAAGGTGGAGGCCGGCGAGAACAAGGGCCAGACCCTCGAGCAGAACTTTGTCGTCCGCCGCCTCCTCGACGACGTCGAGATCCGCCCCGACGACGGCGTGGTCCCGATCGGCTTCCCCCACGAGCCCCTCGCAAAGGACTGGAACCCCGACAAGCTGGGCGTCGTCGGCTGGATTCGCCTCCGCAAGGATAGCCGCGTGGTGCAGGCCGCCGGCGGACTGCTCGAATCGGCCACCGCAAAGACGATTCAGGTCCCCGAATGAACCGCGATGAGGCGGCCGTGCGCTACGACGCCGCCTTGGCGGTGGCCGCGACCGGCCGCTCGCGCAGTTCGGCCATCGACGACACCACCCCGTCGATCTGAGCCCGCGTGTGATGCGCGTTCATGATGAACCGCAGCCGCGCATGCCCCTTCGATACCGCCGGAAATACGATCGAATCGACGTGGTACCCGCGTCGCGCCAGCGAGTCCGACAGCCGCTCGCACTCGCCTTCGTCCCCGACCCACACCGGCACGATCGGGGTCGTCCGCGCCATCAGTCGGAACCCCAGCCGATCCATCGCGCCGAGGAAGTACCGCTGGTTGCTCCACATCTGCTCCCGCAGCTCCGGATGTTCGCGCACGACGTCGATCGCCTCGCAGATCGCCAGCGTCTGGTCCGGCGGAATCGTCGACGTGAATGAATATGCGCTCGATCCCAATCGCAGCAGATCGACGAGCTGCTGGTCGGCCGCCAGGAATCCGCCGATCGCTCCGTACGCCTTGCTCAGCGTCCCCATGCTCAGGATGCGCGGACTCTGGATCCCGTAGTGCTCCGTCGATCCGCCGCCGTTCGCCCCCAGCACGCCCGTCCCATGGGCGTCGTCGAGGTAGACCAGCGCGTCATACCGCTCGGCCAGGGCCACCATCTCCGGCAATGGCGCGATATCCCCGTCCTGGCTGAAGACGCCGTCCGACACGATGACCTTCATGTCCGCGTCGCACGCCTTCAGGCACTCCTCCAGGTGATTCATGTCGCAATGCCGGTATGCGATCTTCTCGACACCCGAAAGCCGGATGCCCTCGCGGATCGACATGTGGTTGAACTCGTCGCTCAGGTAAGCGTACGAGTAGCGCCGCTTCGGGCGGAATCCGTAGAACCGCGCGATGATCGACAACCGCGGCAGCGCCGACAGCACCCCGACGTTCGTCAGGTATCCCGTCGCGAA
Source organism: uncultured Planctomycetaceae bacterium (assembly GCA_964581285.1). GTDB lineage: Bacteria > Planctomycetota > Phycisphaerae > UBA1845 > UTPLA1 > SpSt-539. Next base: position 27,609 of record CAZONT010000023.1, read on the forward strand.
AAGCAGCGCCGACGGCTTGCCCTTCAGCTTCGCGAGCTTCTGCTCCAGTTCGTGATAGGCGTCGAGGTCGCCGCCCAGCAATCGCGACTCGCAGTTGCCAACGCCGTACCGCTCCAGCCCGCGCCGCGCCGCTGCGAGCAGCCGTGGATGCGTCGCCAGCCCGAGGTAGTTGTTCGTGCTGAACGACACCATCGCCCGGCCGTCGCTCTCGAAGTTCGGGTCCGGAAGCCGGCTCACGCGCACCGTGTGGTGCGGCTTGTTGCCGGCGAGCCATGTGTACAGATCGCGAAACTCGTTCATGCGGCCCCTTTATAGCACATCCCGTATCGGTTTCGACACGCCGGCTCAAGCACCGCCGCGCCGGTGAAAGTTAAACATCGGCCACGGGCCGACCTTCGTCGGATAAACCTTGCCAACCGCCATCGGCGACAACCGTCACGTTCCGATAAACAACACGCGCCCGACCTGGTACACGCCAAGCGCCGCAACATACGCAAGGCCGGTCATGTATAGGAACATGAACGCCGGCCACCGCCAGGAATTCGTTTCGCGTCGCACGACCGCCAGCGTGCTCGCGCACTGGCAGCACAGTACGTAAAACACCATCAGCGACACACCGGCCAGCGGCGTGAACAGTGCTCGTCCTGAGTTCGGCCCGCTCTCCCACGTCGCCCCGCGCATCCGCTCGCGCAGCGTCGCTTCGTCCTCCTCGCCCGCGTTGAAGACGACTCCCATCGTGCTCACGAAAACCTCGCGCGCCGCAAAGCTCGCCAGCACGCCCACGCCCACCCGCCAGTCAAAGCCCAGTGGCGAAAGCACCGGCTCTACCGCGTGCCCCATCCGCCCGATGTACGACTGGCGCAGTTGCTCCGCCGACAGCCGATCGTCGATCCCGCGCAGTTGGGCCGCCTCGGCGCTCGGCCCCAGCGCCGCCCGCTCCTGCGCGGCCCGCGCCAGTGCCTGCGTGTCGCGCGGAAAATACGCCAGCGCCCACAGGACCACGCACACCGCCAGGATCGTCGTCCCCGCCCGCGTCAAGAACAGCTTGCTCCGGTCCCACATGGCCCGCACGATCGGCAGCGGCCGCGGCAGGTGGTAGGGCGGCAGTTCCATGATGAATGTCGGCGTCGGCCCGCGCAGCAGCGTCTTCTTGAACAGCGCCGCCATGCCCAGCGCCGCCGCCGTTCCCAGCGCGTACATTCCGAAGATCACTCCCGCCTTGATCCACACGCTTCCGGTGAACACCGCCGCGATGACCGTCAGGTAGACCGGCAGCCGCGCCGAGCAGCTCATCAACGGCGCCACCAGGATCGTCGCCAGCCGGTCGCGCGGGTTCTCAATCGTCCGCGTCGACATGATCCCCGGCACCGCGCACGCGTAGCTCGACAGCAGCGGAATGAAGCTCTTGCCGTGCAGCCCCGCCGCGCTCATCAGCCGATCCATCAGGAATGCCGCGCGCGCCATGTACCCCGAGTCTTCCAGGATCGCGATGAACAGAAACAGGATGCAGATCTGCGGCAGGAACACCACCACCGCGCCCGCTCCGCCGATCACGCCATCCGCCAGCAGGTCCGCCAGCGGCCCGGCCGGAAGCACCGCGTGAACGCCGCTCTGCAGCGCCTGCTGCCCCAGCTCGATCAGCCGCATCAGCGGCTCCGCCCACCAGAAAATCGCCAGGAACATGACGAACATCACGCCCGTGAAAATCACCGTTCCGAAAAACTTGTGCGTCAGGATCCGGTCGATCCGGTCGCTGCGCGTCGCGTGCGTCGCGCCGTGCCCGGCCTCGTGCGTCACGACGTTCGCGACAATCGCCCCGATCCACTCGTACCGCGCCTCCGCGATCGCGCCGCCGACGTCGCGCATCCCGGCCGCCGCAAGCTGCTGCAGTTCGTCGCCGACGACCGATCGCACGCTCGCCGGGATCGAGTCCGATTCCATCCCCGCCGACGAATCCGACAGGATCAGCAGCGCCAGTCCGCGCGCCGCCGACGCCGCGCACACGCCCGCCCGCTGCAGCGCGTCCGCCACCCGCGCGATCGCCGCTTCCAGGACCGCCGGCGTCGGGCAGCGCACCGCCCCGGTGTTCGTCGGGGGCGACCGCAGCGCCTCGCGCAGGGTCTCGATCCCCGTGCGGCGTATCCCGATCGTCGCCACGACCGGTACGCCCAGTTCGCGTGACAATCCCTCCACGTCGATGCGGTCGCCGCGCTCCAGCGCCGCGTCCATCATGTTGCACGCGATCACCACCGGCAGTCCCAGCTCGATGATCTGCGTCGCGAGGTAGAGATTTCGTTCGAGATTCCCCGCATCGACGACCACCAGCACCGCCTCCGGCGCCTCGACCGATGCGATTCGCCCCAGCAGGGCGTCCCGCGCCACCGCCTCATCCGGAGACCGCACCGAAAGACTGTAGATCCCCGGCAAATCCAGCAGCGTCGCCCGCCGCCCGTCGAGCGCGACCTCCCCCTCGCGTCGCTCGACCGTCACGCCCGGATAGTTTCCGACGTGCTGGCGCAGCCCCGTCAGCGCATTGAAGAGAGTCGACTTCCCCGAGTTGGGATTGCCCGCGACCGCGATCCGCCGCGGCAGCGCATCCACCGCGATGACGAAGCCGGACGCCATCAGCGGCTCCCGGCGGCGCTTGCTCCACTCGCCCCCGTCGACTTCGCCGGCGATTCCATCTGAACCATGACCCACCGCGCCTCGGTTCGTCGAACGCTCAGCCGGTACCCGCGCACCGCAAGCTCGATCGGGTCGCCCAGCGGCGCCATCCGAACCACCCGAACTGTCGCGCCCGGCGTCAGCCCCATCTCCAGCAGCCGTCGCCGAATATCCGGCTCGCCGCCGACGGATTCCACCCGCCCGCCGTCACCCGGCCGCATCTCGGCCAGGCTTCGCGGCGCCGCGCAGGCGCTCAAATTGTCGATCGGACTTTCAGACATGAAGCGGCCGGACCACGATGGAATCGGCCAGCCGTCGCGCCAGTGCCACGCGTGCACGACCGACGGCACAGATGAGCGGATCGACGCCCGCGACGATATGCACGACGCGTCCCTCCGAGAATCCCAGCTCGCGCAGCCGCGTCGCCGCACCGCAGTCACTGTGCGACGAGATTTGCACCAGGCGCGAACACCCGGCGTCCGCGAGACTGCACTCGCCGGCCGAGTTAATCACGCATTCTGGCTTGCAATTGAGACTCATTCTCAATGGGAGTGTAGAGGATGCCCGCCCCGGCTGCAAGATCGCTTTTTGTTCGTATGTTTGCTCTGGATCGACCGACCCGGAACTCAGGCCGACGGCCCGCCCGCGGCCGAGTGGCTCGACGGCCCCTGCGCCGCCCCGGACGACGCCGACTGCAAGCGCAACTTCATCAGCCGCCCAACCTTGAACTTCACCGTGCGCTTCTCATCGACGTGCACGCGCTCCAGCGTCTTGGGGTTCTGAGCCACGCGCGCCGCCCGCACTTTGCTCTCGAACACACCGAAGTCGCGGAACTCCAACCGGTTGCCGCGGCCCAATTCCTCAATGATTTCATCGAGAAAACACTGGATGACCTTTTTCACCAGCACCCGCTTGTTGTCGCACTGCTCCGCGATGCGATCGATCAAATCCTTCTTCGTGATCGTCTGCATGTTTCGCTATCCCATCATGCCACGGGACGTTGCGTTCTGACTCGCAGCCAAAACGCGGTCCGGCCGCCGATGACTGGTGCTGCAAGCTAATTGGTGCCGGCAGCCACGTGCTCAATACCCCCTCAACGCTCATAAAGCATAGTACCGCAAACAATTATCACTACGCAAGTCTATTTTTTTGCCTCTTTCGAGGCCTCCCTTGCCCCTCCCCGCGGTCCGCCCCAGAATCGCCACTTCGATGCCTGCCCCCATTCTCCCACTCCTGGCCCTTCTTTCATTCGCCGTCCCCCCGCCTTCGACCCAACCCGCCCCCGGACCGCGCGTCGCTCCGGGCGGAATCCTCTTCGAACTCGACGCCCCGACCGCCACCCGCGTCTCCCTCGCCGCCGACTTCAACGACTGGGCCGAAAACCGCGCCGGCCGCGTCACCCATCCAGACTTTGCCCTCGAACGCGGCCCTGACAAGATTTGGCGCAGGACCTTCTCGATCGATACGGATGTCGTCACCTATCAGTTCGTAACCGAAGACGCCGCCGGAAATTCCCGCTGGCTTCCCGACCCGCTCGCCCGGCTTCGAGATCGCAACAACAACTCCGTCCAGATCCTCACGCGCGAAATCCTCGACACCGGTCCGGCTAAGCTCGCGGTCAATCGCGACGAAGGCCGCGTCACGCTCGTAGTGCTCGGACCCGATGGCCGCGTCGTCTCCTCAACTCAGATCGGGCCCATCTATCTCGACGTGCCTCCGTTTATCGAAGTCAAACAACTCTCGCCCCGCGCCGTCGAAGTCAAAATCACGCCGCGCAAGCCGGCCAAGCGGCTCGTCCTCCCGATCTACGACAATAGCAATTACTACGCCACCGGCGAGCGCTTCCACGCCCTGAACCAGAAGGGCTACATCGTCCCCATCGCGAGCATCGACCACCCCGAACCCAAAGGCACTGCCTCGTACAAACCCGTTCCATTTTTCATGTCGACCCGCGGCTACGGCCTCTGGCTCGACACCGACGAACGTGGCACCATCGACTTCAATTCAACCATGCGCGACAGAGTCCTCTTCGCCAGCGACGCGACGCAGTTCCGCTTCGTCCTCTTCGCCGGCCCCAGCTTCGCCGACATCCTCCGCGAGTTCACCGCCCTCACCGGCCGCCCGCCCGTCCCGCCCG
>CAZONT010000024.1:0-17549 GCA_964581285.1 uncultured Planctomycetaceae bacterium
TCCGGATTCCGCGGCGGTTCATCGGCGAGAACATCATTCACCTGCCGACGGTCAAAACGCACATCTTCACGACGACGACCGGCGCGATGAAAAATGCGTTCGGCGGTTTGTTAAACGAGCATCGGCATTGGACTCACCCGGTCATCCACGAGACGCTCGTCGACCTGCTGATGATCCAGAAGAAGATTCATCGCGGGGTGTTCGCGGTCATGGACGGGACGTTCGCCGGCGACGGACCGGGGCCTCGGTGCATGACGCCGTACGTGAAGAACGTATTGCTGGCGTCGTCGGACCAGGTGGCGATCGACGCTGTGGCAGCGAAGCTGATGGGGCTCGATCCGATGAAGATCAAGTTCATCCGCTTGGCGCACGACCTCGGACTGGGCTGCGGCGATCCGTCAAAGATCGAGATCGTAGGCGACGCGGAGGCGGCGGCGGAAAACTGGCATTTCGACGGACCGTTCAAGAAGATGACATTCGCCAGCCGGATGCAGCACAAGATTTACTGGGGCAAACTGAAGACCGCGATGGAATGGTCGCTCAAGACGTGGCTCGCTCCGTGGGCGTACATCGCGAGCGTGATCTATCACGATTCGTACTGGTATCCGCGGCACGCGAACCGGCAGATGCGCGAAGTGCTACGGAGCGAATGGGGACGGCTGTTCGCCAACTGGGAGAAACTGAAGCCGAACGAGGCGGGCTGGCCGGACGTGGGGACGGAGTCGGCGGAGTACATCAGCGGAGCGCTGCGAACTCTGGGCAAGTCAGTCGGGATCCTGGGGACGTGTATCAAGGAAGCGCCGGAGTTCAAGTCGCGGCACGTGCCGAAAGCGGCCGTTGCAGGCGCGGAGCGCTGACGCGACTGATTGAATTATTGTCTTTCAAGCGGCGGCGCGATTAGACTGTTCCGGAGCCGAAGGGATTCACGGCTCATCCTCGCAACTCATTTGCCGCATCGTCAAACTTGGGAGGGCGCGTCATGGTACAGCCCGTCAGCGCGGTCGCGACACGGCTTGTCTTTCGTTGCGCGCGCACTCGCGGGCCTGACCGTTCTGCTGTTGCTCTCGCCGGCGACAGGGGCAGAGCGAAACGAGGCAGAGCCGAACGGGTCGGCGGCGACGGCAAATCTCCTGCTCGCCGGAGAATCCGGCGTGGGGTCGATCTCGGCTCCCGGTGATGTCGATTTTTTTGAAGTGAACGGCGTCGCCAAGGACGACTTGATCTTCGCGTTCGTGGACGCGAACGGGGCCGCGCCGAGCAATGATTCATTCCTGCTCCTGCTGGCGAACGACGCCAATACGCTCAACGGCAGCGACGAAGACAGCGGACCGGTGAATAGTGCGGCCGTCGCGGGAATCAAAGTTCTCCAAGATGGAGGCGTGTTTTTCCTGGTCGCCGAGGAGGGAAACGACAGCACCATATCGTCTTACAAGCTTCACCAAGCCGTGGTGAGCCCGAACGAGGCTCTGGCCGAGATGGAGCCGAATGACACGGCGCCGGCGGCGCAGATCATCCGTTCCGCGATTACGACCGGGACGGTCGCGAGCGGCAGCGGCGATGATGACCTGTACGAGTTCCGTGCGAATCAGGGGGCGAAGGTGGCGGTGATCGTCGACGACAACCCCGACAAGGACGGAGACAACACGGACACGGAACTTGCGATCCTCGACACGAACGGGACCTCACTGCTGACGGACCCCAACACCGTTGATAACCTTGGCTCCAATCCGGCCAATGCGGCCGGCACACTCACGCTACCCGCCACGGGCACGTATTTCATTCGCATCCGGCACGGCGAGGTGTTCGGGCCGGACAGCGACTATCGATTTGTGCTGCTGGTGGATGGGGCCGTCTATGCCGACCCAGACGAAGACGGCCTTCCGAATGCGGAGGACAACTGTCCCGATGCGTCGAACGCCGGCCAGGAAGACGCGGACGGCGACGGTGTCGGCGATGCGTGCGACAACTGTCCGGGCGTCGTGAACCCTGACCAGACGAACACGGATGGCGATTTCTTCGGGGATGCGTGCGACAACTGCCCGGAAGCGTTCAATAACGACGCGTTCGATGCTGACAGCGATGGACGTGGGGATGTGTGCGATGGATGTCCAATCGACCCGGGGAAGTTCGATCCGGGCCTCTGCGGGTGCGGCGTCGCCGACGTCGACACAGACGCGGATGGGACGCCGGACTGCATCGACGAATGCCCGGAAAATCCGAATCTGATCGCTCCACAGGGCTGCGGCGGGTGCGGCGGGGCCTGTGGGGCGGGGATGACGGCTGGCGCGCCGCTTACGATGCTTGCCCTGCAATTGCGCCGCCGTCGCGGAGCTCGACGCGTTGGATCGCCAATCGGGCGCGCTGGGTGACGTAAACCATCACGGCGACGCTCAGCACAAGGCCGACGACGTTTACGACCAATTCCGCTGTCGAATGATGCTTCACGCCGCCGGCGTACTTCGTGAGGTGGGCGGCGACGTAACCAAAGTAGACTTCCACAAAATAGCCCGGAATGTGGCCGAGGGCGGCGATGGAGAATGTCGCCAGACTGACACGGCTGGCGGCTCCGAGCAGGTAGCTGAGCGTGGTCGGATTGACGGGCGTCAGCCGAAGCAGCAGGTGAAATCGAAGCCCCTCACGGTCGGCGACCGACGCAATCGCGGCGAGCTTTGGGTAATTCGTCAGCCAGCGCGTGACCCAACCCGAAAGAAAGCGACGCGCGAACAGGAAATTGAGAATCGCGCCGATGATGCCGGAGGCGCAGATAATCAGGGTGCCTTGCCAGAGTCCGAACATGACGCCCGCGGCGAGCGCAAAGATGGTGTCTGGAATGAAGAACGACGTCAGAACAATAACCAGGATCGTGAAGACCCACGGCGCCCAGGGCCCGAGGCCGGCGATCCATTGCTCCAGACGCGGGATGTCGTGTGCGACATGCCGTCCGACGACGAGGCAGACGCCGAGCAACCCAATGGCGAGGACAATCCGCGGACCGTTGGCCCGCAGCCGGGACCACGGACCAAGCGAATTGGCGCGATGAGCCCGGGGCGAAACTTGCGCGTCGCTCACAGAGACTCGTCCGAGGGCGCGTGGCCGATTGGACTGGGTTTCATGTCGGACACTGCGCGAAGGTCGCGATTGAAGTCGCCAAGCTGGAGATGGCGCCGGAGAAACTGCCGAGGCCGAGCGTATCGAGAAACTGCCCGACGGTGTATGCGAAGATGTTCAGGAACGTGATGATCGGTCCGAGGACGAGGCACGAGACGGGGACGGGTTGATTGGGAAACATCCGCTGCTGCTCCTGTCGCGAGGGGGTTCGCAATTGGTAAGGTAACACGCGGGCCGGGCTGATCAAAGAGGCCCGGGCGGCGTAGCCGGGTCTAGGGCTCGAAATCTTCATCGGCGGGGCCGCTTGACGTCGTCGGATTGCCACGGAGACGCTTTTTGAGAACCTCGAGCCGCCGATGCACCTGGGGAGTGAAGAGCGGGTCCGCATCGAGAATCTGGTCGAGGGCCCGGGCGAGCTCAGGGGCACTGGCGGCGCTCGACGCGTCGAGCCGCTCGCTGACGGCAGCCTCGATTCGGTCTGCTATCTCGTCGTGGTTGAGCAGTCCCGCGTCGCCGGGTCCGGAGCGATTTCGCTCGACAAACTGAGGCAATGCGTCATACCGTCGCGCGATGAGAAGCGCTTCGACGGCGCGGGTCATCAGACGGCGGGCACGATCGAGTTCGTCCTGGCGCTCGGCCGGGGCGGACGTCGAGCGGCCGTCGGCGGCCACCGCCTGGGCTGCCTGCTCGAAGTACGAGGCGGCGACGGCCGGTCGATCGAGGGCGAGATTTGCATTGGCCAAACGTTCGAGCACCTCGGCGCGTCGGACGACGGCGGGCGTCTCATCCGGGGACCGGCCGTTGACCGGCGCAGAAGTCGATCCGTTTGGCTGGCGAACCGACGGATCGACGAGTCGACGCTCCGCCTGGGCCAGCAATTCGACGGATCGCTCGAGGGCCGGACGATCGGCGGGGCCCGCGAGACGATCGGCCCAGACAAGCTGCTGCTCGACCGGACGGCGCTTCAGGAGCGAGCGGAGACTTTCCCAGGCCTTGAGCCGCGTCGATTCCTCCGGTTCGCGAGATGAGTCAAGTCGGACGAGCAGTGCGGTTAGATCATCGTCCGTCGTGAGACATTTTCCGATCGCTTCGGCCGCCGCGGTGCGCACCGAGGGATCGGCATCATCGAGCAGGCGGCGAAGTCGGGCCGACGCTGTGCCATCGTCGGTCGCGACGAGTCCGCGAATCCCGGCGCGGCGAACCGCAGCGGATGAAGGCCCAAGGCGGACGTTTGACGATTCGACGGCGTCGAGGAATTGGGGGCGGAATCGCGGATCGGCGACGCGAGACATGGCGTTGAGGCAGGCCTCGCGTTTCAGGTCGAAGTCGCGCGCGGCGGTGTCCAGAACAGCGTCAGAGGGCGAAGCGGCGGTGATGGGCCGGCCGGCGTCGAGGAGTTTCCGGTAGTGGGCATCGAGGGTGTCGGCGGCGGCACGCACGACTTCTGCGGGAGCAACGCCGGGCTCGGCCAGACTGGCGAGCGCCAGCGCCGCCTCGGCCTGTACCTGTGGTGAGGAGTCGTCGAGGGCAGCCTGTACCGCGGATGTGGCGGCGGATCCGCCGATTCGTCCGAGGGCCGAGACGATGGCGGCGCGGACCTGGCTCGCGGGCTCGCCCTTGAGAGCGGTGAGCAGCGCCGGTACCCGCGACTTGTCGCGCAAGTCCCCCAGGACAGCGACGGCGCCGCGACGTATCTGCGGGTTTACGTCGGCGACAAGGGCCTCGACGCGCGTCGTGATCTCGGGAGCGACGGTCTTGCGGTCGGTGATGCGCGCGTCGATCAGCTCGACGCCGATTCCGCGAATCTCGGCGAGCGGGTCATTGAGGAATTCGAGAACGAGCTTGTCCTTGTCGGCGTCCGGGGTGGTGTAGTAAGCGTTACGCTGAGCCGTCAGGAGCCGGGCTGTGAGGAGTCCGGTGCCGAAAGCCGCGCGATCGATTCGGGCGCGGAGTTGCTCGTTGCGTCGCTTGAGCCACGCGACAGGGTCGAGGTTTCGATTCTCATCCCACCAGGCGCGAGCGGCGGCAACGTCGACCAGATCGACGTCGCTGCTGTCGTCAATCTTGTCAAGCGCGGCGGCGACAATCTCCGCATTCGGATCCGTCAGGAGGTTCATGAGGGCGGCGACGGCAGCTTTCTCGTCGCCCATGGCACCGAGTGCTTCGATCGCGCCCAGACGACGGGCGAGGGGCGCAGAGCGTTGCGAGGAAAGCGCACGAAGGCGATCGATGGCGGCCGGGGCGATGCAGCGAGAGAGAGCGACGGCAGCGCCGCGTCGCATGGCTGGCTGCTCGGCGCCGAGAAGCTCAAAAAGCGGCTCGACGAGGACGGCGCGTCGAATGGGAGACTCGATGACGCTTTGGCAGACGGCCGCCTGTGCGGCGGGGTCGGAGTAGTTGCGGAGGACAGCGGCGAGTCGATCCCAGGCGGCGGGTGACTCCATCCGGAGCAGCTCGCGCGCGCCGACAACGCGGGCTGACGGCTCGTTGTTGCCCGTCAGGAGTCGCAAATTATCCGCAATGAGGCGTTCGAGTACGGCCTGCGATTGGGTGGCGGGCTGAGATGACGAAATGGAGGCGGCTTGTGCCGCAATCACACGAGATTGATCAGCCGCAATGACTGAAAGCATGGAGATCAGCACGCAGACGGGGAGCTGGCGGCGGAGCCGATTGCGAGATGGAGTGGGCCGGGGCGCGACCATTCGAGGCATCCTGAGAACGTGGGGGTCGGATGCCGGTTCGGGCACGGGGGGTCGCGCAGAATCGGACTACCGACACTAACTGCTTCTAGCACCGCCATTTCAGACCGTCAACGCATTACGTTGGTGAGTCGAAAAATGGTGCGGTGCAGGTACCACAAGCCAAGCCGCCCTACCGATGTATCGATCAGGCGCAGCGTTCGTCCGATATGGACTCTGGCAAGCCTGCAACCCAAGTCGTACACTGTGGTAAAAGACGGCAAGAAAGGACCTCGCCGTACAACAAATGACTACAAGGAATGCATTGATGACGAATTGTGGCCGTTGGGTGTTCGTCGCGCTGATCTGTTCACTGGGATCGGGCGGTACGGCGCTGGCTCAGGCCGGCGCGGCCGGTCGATCGCCGGCGACGTCGAAGCCGGCGGAGAGCACGCCGCTGACCGATCCGACGAATCCAGGACTCTGGAACGCCGATCGGATGATGGAGGATGCGGTCCAGACGCTGGTCCGGCGGTACAACCTCAATCCCGAGCAAACGGAATACACGCGGAAGCTGCTGACGACGAAGACGAAGTCGTTCCTCAAAGACCACGAAGCTGAGCTGCGGCAACTGATCCGCGAGTCGATCGAGATGAACATCGACAAGCGAAAGGCGACGCCGGAGAACTACAAGGCGTGGGCGGAGAAGGCTCGGCCGCTGTTTGAACGAGCGAAGAAGGACATTCTCGACGGCAACAAGGAATGGGGCGACATACTCAACGACACGCAGAAGAAGATCCACGACTTCGATCTGGCCCAGATGCAGGGCACTTTTACGCAGATGGACGGGCTGATTACGAAGTGGTCCGACGGCCAGTATAGCCCCAAGGACTTGTCGCCGCGGCCTCCGTCCGCCGTCGCGAAGGGAAATGACCCACAGGGCCATCGGCTGAGCGACGGGCCGGAAGTCTATGTTCGCAAGACGGAAGAGCTGTGGCAGCTCTACGTGAATCAATTCATCGAGGTGTATCAGCTCACGCCGGAGCAGCGGAACGCCGGGTACGCGATTCTCCAGGACTGCCGCGGCCGTGCGACGGGGTACCGAAACGGCCACAAGAAGGAGTTTGACGCAGTCGAGTCGCAGTTGAAAGAGGCGTCGAATACGCCAACGGCGACGGCTCGCGCGATCGAATTGCGAGAACAGCAGGCCGAACTCGAGCGGCCGATCCAGGACATCTTCAGCGACCTTCGCCAGCGCCTTGACCAGATTCCGAGCAAGGCCCAGCGGGAAGGCGTAACGTCCGCGCAAATCGCCTCGCTCGAGAACTTGGCGAAGGTTTCGACGCCTGGAACGCCGGTCGAGAAGCCGACGACGGTAGCTCCTGCGGGACCGACGGCCAAGCCGACGCACGAGCGAAACGCCACGAAGCACCCGAACGAGCCGGCGAAGGCCCCCCCAACGGGTTCTCAGCCCGCTAAGCCCTGAACTGATAAAATATTACGAATTGAACCCCTCGAATCTGCGCGGCACCGTTGAGACATCGGTCGCGTGGTGCTAGTATCAGGGACTCACGATCGGTGGCGCGGCGTGAAAATGGCCCGCGCACCCGATCGACTGCCCTTCCTCGCTGCGAATTGCCTCGACAGGCCGACTCCCGCATCGGCTCAGCGCTTGGAGCGCATGGGCGGCAGTTTCGCATAACGGTGGACGTTGCCGACGCGTCAGCCGATCAATTAGTATTCGGCCGACCGAGGCGTAACCCGGCTGTGGCCAATAATATGGCCGGTTGAGGTTCGCTCGAAGCAGGACGGCGATCGGCATCGAGGCCGTGAAGGGTCTATGGATTTGATGTTTTTGTTGGTCGTCGTCGCGCTGCTGTGGGCGCTGGCTACGCTGCAGGGAATCTGGTCGCTGATCGCAGGGACGCGGTTCTACCGTTTCGTGCGTCAGGCGACGCGGAACAATCCGCGCGTCAGTGGATATTCCCCGCGGGCGAGCATCTTTCTGCCCTGCTGCGGCCTCGACGACCGCCTCTCGGATACGGTCGCCGCGCTTGCGGCACAAGACTACGCCGATTACGAAGTCATCTTTGCGTTTGAGTCGGTCGAAGACCCGGCGTACGCCGCCGTTGGCCGCTGGGCGAGCAACTGGCAGAACCACCGCTGGCGACGCGTCGTGGCCGGCCGGGCCGAGAATCGCTCGCAGAAGATCCATAACCTGCTTGCCGCGCTGAATGTGGTCGGGGCCGATCGAGAAGTGTACGTCTTCCTCGACTCGGACGCCGTGCCGCATCGGGACTGGTTGGCGCACCTGATTGCGCCGCTGGCGGAGGAGGGCGTCGGGGCCGGAACGGGCTTCCGCTGGTACACGACGAATGGCAGCATGGCGAGCGGGATTCGCTCGGCGTGGAACGCGGCTTCAGTGACTTTCCTCCATGAAGATCGCCTGAACTTCTGCTGGGGCGGCTCGACGTCGATTCGACGCGAGACATTTGAATCGCTCGGCATCGCGGCGCGATGGCAGCGAGCGCTGTCGGACGACTACCAGGTGACGCGGGCGATCCGCGACGCGCGGCTGCGGATCCGGTTTGTGCCGCAGTGCATCATCCCCTGCCTCGACAGCACGACGATGCACGGCTTCCTCACGTTCGCACGGCGGCAATTGATCATCACGCGCGTCTGTGCGCCGGCCTTGTGGCGAGCGGGCCTGGCGCTGGCGAGCAATTTCATCCTCGGCGCGACCGGCGTCGCGGGGCTTGCGGTCTACGCCTACATGCATCAGATGCCGGAGTTAATGTGGACCGCAATCTCCGGCTACCTCGTGATCCTGTTGCTGGCTTCAGCAAAGTCGGTCTTGCGGCAACTTGCCGTACGACAGGTGCTGAGCTGGCCGAGCATCAATTGGCGCGATTTCATGTGGGACGTCGTTGCCATTGCGCCCGTCGGCATGTTGCACCTGGGCCTGCTGCTTTCGTCGGCCCGCACGCGACGCATCGTGTGGCGGTCGACCGAGTACGAGATGGTGTCGGCCGATGAGACGGTCGTGCTGGCACGAACGAAGCCGGTGCCTCCAAGCCCGCGGGCGGAGCCGGCCATCGGACTTACCTGACCCCCCTTCCGCTGGCGACCCGCTGTCCCCCGTTCTGAAGCGTTTCAAATTGCGGCGCCGCTCACCGTGCGTCTATAGTAGGCGGCCGCGCCTGCGGCGAGGACGCCATCGATGACGCATATCATCGCCGAGCCGTGCATCACGGTGAAGGACACGGCCTGCGTGGCAGTGTGCCCGGTCGACTGCATTCACCCGACGAAGGACGAGCGTGCCTACGCGACGGTGAAGCAGCTCTACATCGACCCGGCGACATGCATCGATTGCGGGCTGTGCGTCGATGAGTGTCCGGTGCGGGCGATCTTCCCGCAGGACGAGTTACCGGCCGATTGGGCGAAGTTCATTCAGATCAACACGGACTATTTTGCGAAGAAGGCGTGATCCATGCTGCAGGAGATGTTTGAGCACCAGGCGGCTCTGAATCGACGGATCGGGTTCGACGCGGAGGCGCTGCACCGCCGCTTCGACCCGCAGACGGCCGGGCAGTGGCTGAACAACTACATCGACGCGGCGTCGAACGAGTTGGAAGAACTGCGCAACTGTACGTTCTGGAAACATTGGTGCGCCGAGGCGAAGCGCGGCGAGCGGTTCAAGCTGCACGACCTGCAAAACGCGCGGGTGGAGGTGATCGACCTGCTGTTTTTCTGGATCAGCATGGCGCAGTGCCTGGGGCTCGACGCGCACGACGTGCTCGACCTCTACAAGCAGAAGCTGGCGGTGAACCAGGCGCGACAGGATCGAAACTACTCCATGGCGGGAAAGACCGAGCACGACAACAAGTCGATTCGGGTGCGGGAGCGGCGGGGACGCGCGGCGACGGCAAAAGCAACGCGAGCGTCCGGCAGTCCAAAGCGCCGGTGATTGCTGGGCGGGAACGCGAGCCGGGCCGAGCGTCCGACCCGGTTGCGGACTCACCTGCACGAATGATATCGGACGGGTCTGCGGCTAGTTTCCGGTGCGTTCGCATCCTCCTATCTATATAGGTATCACCCGTTCGGGTGATTTGCTGGACCCGCGGTCACGGCCGCGTCGATGGTATCGCGTCTTCGCCGACGGAGAGTCTTGATGAAGCTCATCTGCGTGGTAGCGGCAATGTGCTCGGCGCTCGCGGTCGTGGCGAGTTCCCCAGCATGCTCGCCTTACTACTGCTACTCGACCCCAAAGTTCGACTTGAGCATTGCCATGCCCGCCATCGACGCTGCGCGCGTCGACGATGATACGGACGCCATGCCGCCATTGACGCTGAAGAGCGTCGCAGATGCAGCGATTGAGACTGATACGCCGAGGCCAAACTGCCTCGGAGCGGCGCACTAGTCACGCCAATAGTCTTTTGATATGCGCGTCGCGGCACCGGGTCGAGCGCGATCGCGATGAGCCCGCTCTTGCGCCTTGCGACGCAGTAGCGGGCTTTCTTTCTCCGTTCTGCGCAGCGTGCTGGGGAAAACCCCAAGAATCAAAGTCGGCGTGGGATGCGCGAGGAAAATCGACGATCGAGCAGCGCCGCGTTATTCGGACAGCTTCGCGCCTGGAGCGCGCGGTGCTTGAAGGCGGGCACGATTGCTTGACTCGGGACGCTCGATTCGGTTAGTTTGATCGGGTGGAGGAGAGGACAAGTCTCGGGGAGGCTTGTCAAGGGAATACTGGGGCCGCGAATCGCATAACGCAGTCGTAGGCCCATTGCCCGTCTCGGCAGGGGATCGCGGATGTTGGGGCTTTCGGACAGAACCACTCGGGGGAATGATTCTGCGTTTGCAGTTCGTTCGTTCGGGCGATCGGGGCGCGAGGGGTTCAAGATGCAGCGATTGAGTTGGTTGCCGAACTACTGCGTCGTTCTACTTGCGTTGTTGGGAATGTCGTCGTTCGCAGAGGCAGCACTCGTAATCAACTCAGCTACGCTCAACGGTGGCTCCAGCGTCATTGTGGAACCGGGGGCAACAATCTCCGCGTCGGTCAACGCGACTAGCAATGGCGGCACGCAGTGGGGAAGCACACGATGGGACACAACCGGGGGAACCGGCGCTTGTGTGAACACTGGTAACCATACCAACGAGACGGCTTCAGAGACATTCAGCATCACGGCTCCTAGCACCCCAGGCGTATACAGCGTCACGTTTTTCGCATCGTCAAGCAATAATCAATGCAATGGCACATTGAGTCCCACATTTACGCTCACCAACTCAATCATCGTCAACAGCCGGAGGGTAAATTCGGTCTCGCTGAATAGTGGTACCTCCTGGCAGTTCGACGCCTCGGGAAATCTGACGGTCGGCGGTGCGTCGGTAACGGTCGATCCGGGCGAGTCGATCGCGGTCTCGGTGAACGTGACGACGATCGGAAGCGGTTCGAATGACGATTGGGACTCCACCACGTGGGAAATGGGTTCGAGTATCAGCGATCCGCTGGATAACTGCGTCAATACCGGCGACCATGCGAGCGCGGGGACGTTTACCGAGAATTTCACAATTACGGCGCTTTCGACGCCCGGCACCTACTCCGTCGCGTTTCGCGCGCATGACGGAGACACGTGCAGCACGACAAACCCTGGACTAATAGCGACGCTTGCGAGCAGCGTGACCGTCAGGCCGACCGGAGCGTGCTGTTTGCCGAACGGTACGTGTCGAACACTCTCGTCATTCACTTGCAGTGCGCAAAGCGGCTGCTACCAGGGCGACAATATCGGTTGCGGCGCGGGCACTGCGACGACGTACACCCGGACTCACAGTCCCGGGCTGGCGATCACGGACAACAACGCGACGGGCGTAAACAGCACGCTCGTCATCGGTGACTCGTATCCGATCGGTGACATCGACGTCGAACTCAATATCATCCACACGTTCCAGGGCGACATCATGGTGCGGCTCATCGCGCCAGGTGGCTCAGCGACCGTCACGCTCGTCAACCGACCGGGTCAGCCTCAGACCACCAACGGTTTTTCGGCAAACAACTTCGGAAACGCGGCGGGAACGGTGCCGTTCGTGCTCGACGATTCCGCCTCGTCGACATACGACACGCCGCCGGTGGCCGATCCCGGTACGGCAAACGTCACCGGGAGCTGGAAGCCCGATCTGACGTCGTTGGCAACGCTCAACGGCACGAACGTCAACGGAACCTGGACGCTGACTGTCTCCGATCACGCCAGTTCGGACACTGGCACACTGACGCGCTGGTCGCTCGTGGCCAAGCCTCTTGCCTGTCCGATCATCAATACGAATCCGACAAATGCGACGGCGTGCGAAGATGGCTCCGCCTCGTTCACCGTCGTGGCGAGTGGCACAGGGCTGTCTTATCAGTGGCGGCGGAACACGGTGCCGTTGTCGAACGGCGGCGGCATCTCCGGCGCGACTTCGGCGACGCTGACGATCAATCCGGTCGCGGCGGCCAACGCCGGCTCCTACGACGTCGTCGTCACGAGCGGGAGCTGCACCAAGACCAGCACGGCCGCCACGCTGACGGTCGTCGCCAAGCCGACGGCCAGCGCCGGCGGGCCGTATAGCACGTGCGCAACCAGCGCAGTTTCGCTGAGCGGTAGCGCGACCAATCAGTCAAGCGTAAGCTGGTCGACGCCCGACGGAACCGGCACATTCACGAACGGAAACACGCTGACGGCGACGTATAACCCCACCGCGGCCGACGTGACGGCGGGAACGCGGACGATGCGCCTGACGGTGAACGGAAACTCGCCGTGCGCAGCGGCGATATCGGATGCGACATTGACGCTGACCGCGAACCCGACCACCGCGACGGTCGGCGGCAACCAAACCATCTGCGCGCTCGGAACGACCTCGGGCTTGGGCGGCAATCCGCCGAGCGTGGGCACTGGCGCATGGTCGATCGATAGCGGCGGAACCGGATCATTCAATCCGAGCGCTGCGACGCCTAATGCAACCTTTACGCACGCCACCGGCGCCGGGCCGGTCGTCCTGCGCTGGACCATCAGCAATCCGCCCTGCGCGGCATCAAGTGCCACGGTGACGATCACAATCAACCAGGCCCCCACCACCGCGACGGTTGGCGGGCCGCAGACGATTTGTGCGCTCGGTACGGCCACGGGGCTGGGTGGGAACACGCCGAGCGTGGGAACCGGAGCGTGGTCGGTCGTGAGCGGCGGGACGGGGACATTCAACCCGAACAACACGACGCCGAATGCGACGTTTACGCACACGGGCGGGGCCGGGCCGGTCGTGCTGCGCTGGACGATCTCGAACGCACCCTGCACCGCATCGACGGCCGACGTGACGATCACGATCAACCAGAACCCCTCGACGGCGACCGTCGGCGGGCCGCAGACCATCTGTGCCCTCGGCACGACAGCCGGGCTGGGCGGAAACACGCCGAGCGTCGGGACGGGTGCTTGGTCGATCGACAGCGGGGGAACGGGGACTTTCAATCCGAACAACACGATGCCGAATGCGACGTTTACGCACGGGACGGGGACTGGCCCGATCGTCGTGCGATGGACGATCAGCAATGCGCCATGCACGGCGTCGAGCGCCACGGTGACGATCACGATCAACCAGAACCCCTCGACGGCGACCGTCGGCGGGCCGCAGACCATTTGCACCCTCGGCACAACGGCCGACCTCGGTGGGAACACGCCGACGGTCGGCACCGGCGCGTGGTCGGTCGAGAGCGGCGGGACGGGGACATTCAATCCGAACAACACAACGCCAAACGCGACGTTTACGCATGCGACTGGCGCGGGGCCGATCGTCGTGCGATGGACGATCAGCAATGCGCCCTGCACGACCTCATTCGCCGAGGTGACCATTACCATCCGTGAGCAGCCGTCGGCCAGCGTCGGCGGGCCTCAGACCATTTGCAGTCTCGGCACCACGACGGGCCTGGGCGGTAACACGCCAACGCCACCGGCGACCGGAGCCTGGACGGTGGAGAGCGGCGGGACGGGGACGTTCAATCCGAACGCTTCCGATCCGAATGCGACGTTCACCCACGCCACGGGCGCCGGGCCGATCGTACTGCGGTGGACGATCAGCAATCCGCCGTGCGCGGCGTCGTTCGCCGAGGTGACAATCACGATCGGGGCGCAGCCGGCTGCACCGGACAGCGCCAGCGCCGATCCAGTCAGCTTCTGCACGAACGATGCGCCGAAGGACATTACGCTGACGGCGACGGGCGGATCGGGAGCGACGCTGCACTGGTTCGACGACGCGTGCGGCGGCAACGAGATCGGCACCGGCAGTCCGCTGGTGATCGCCGCACCGACGGCGACGACGACTTATTACGTGCGATGGGAGAACGATTGCGGCGAGTCGACATGTGCCGAAGTGACCGTGACGGTCAACACCAGCGCGGCGGCGTCGGCGTCGAATGACGGGCCCGTGTGCAGCGGCAGCGACGTACATCTCGGGGCGTTGCCGGACGACATGGAAACCTACGCATGGACGGGACCCAGCAGTTTCACATCAGCCGACCAAAACCCGACGGTCTCGCCGGCTGTCGCGGGTGAATACTGCGTGACGGTGACGGACAAGAACGGATGCAGCAATACGGCGTGTACGACGGTCGTTGTCAACGCGCAGCCGGTCGCACCGGACAGCGCCAGCGCCGATCCGAGCAGCTTCTGCACGAACGATGCGCCGAAGGACATCACGCTGACGGCGACCGGCGGATCGGGAACGACCTTGCGCTGGTTTGACGACAAGTGCGGTGGCAACGAGATCGGCACCGGCAGCCCGCTTGTGATCGACGCACCGACGGCGACGACGACCTATTACGTGCGATGGGAAAACGATTGCGGCGAGTCGACCTGTGCCGAGATAACCGTGACGGTCAACACCAGCCCAACGACGGCGACCGTAGGCGGACCGCAGAGCATCTGCAGCGGCGGGACGACGGCCGGCCTGGGTGGAAATGCTCCACTGGTTGGTAGCGGAGCGTGGTCGATCGTTGGCGCTGGGAGCGGGACCTTCAACCCGAGCGACACGACGCCGAACGCTACATTTACGCATACGGGCGGGGCCGGGCCGATCACGCTGCGATGGACGATCAGCAATCCGCCGTGCACCGACTCGGCGGCCGAGGTGATCATTACGATCATCCCGAGCACCAACATTGATGTCACGGTCGAGTTGGGCGGTGGCGTGGTGGAGGCAGGACCCTTCACGCGATGCATCACGTTTGAGTTCTGGAATACGAGCCTGAATAACGTTGCGCCAATTTACGTAACCAACGAGCTGATGACGTTTACGAGCGGGTCGTCCGGGACGGTGACGCTCGCGGCGCCGTGCCAGGCAGCGGGCTACACGTGCGTCACGGCCCGAGACCGGCTGCACACGTTGAGGCGGACGATCGTGTTGTCGTCTCCGCCCTACGTCGCGAGCTTCACGGCCGGCAACGGCAAGGCGCTCATCGGCGGAAACCTCAACGACAGTCGTTTTGTTGACATCATCGACTTCGGCATCTTCACCACGCAGGACATGTCGAATGTCGGTGCGAGCACGACGTGTTCGATGATGCCGCCGGCAACGCGACATGCCGACGTCAACGGAGACGGTGCGGTCGAGAGCATCGATTTCGCATTTATCTCGAATAATTTCCTGGCGGTGCGCGACGGGAACTGCGGCAGTAACCCGAATTCACTGATCGCTGACGAACAGCCGATCTCGCGTATTTCGGTGGCCGAGCTTCGGCAGCAGGGGCTGAGCGACCTTGCGAGGTCTGATCTGAACCACGACGGATGGCTGGACCAGCAAGATGTGATGCTGTGGATGCAGGGCGTGCGGCCGAGCAATCCGCCGACCCCGGCGGGTCCGCGACCGGGACGGCCGATACAGGTTGCGCCGGGACAGGTGTCGCCGATCGAAGGCGGCTTCGTGCCGTCGAACGGTGTGCAAGGAAAATAGCGCCGGCGAATAGCTGGATGCAAGAGAAGGAAATAGGGGTGATGGGGCTTTCCTGCCAGATGGGGGAAGCACTCGAATCGCCCGGCCGACGGGGAACGGTTCTTCGTCGGGGGAAGTCAACTGAAGGAGTGCTTCGGGCACGCGCTGCGCGACCGACGGCCTCGTGCACGACCGCTGAATGCGGGTGCGCGGTGCGGTTACGGTCTTTGAGCGGCGATCTGGCCGGAGTTCGGGTCGACGAAGGAGAGGGCCAAATGAAGGCACACGTAGCTCGCACAGGTGTCGGGATGATTTGTTGTACGACGGTGGCAGCGCTCGGTTTGATCGTCGCGTTGGGCGCGGGCCCGGCGCCGACGGCGAAGGGGCCGGCCAAGGCGGCGAAGGCGGGGAAGCCCGTGCAGGCTCCTGTATCCGAGCAGCCGGGACCGCGAGGGGCCAGCAACACGGCCGACCTGTCGCTGTCGACGAGCGCGTCGTGCGTGAATGGCTCTCAACTGATTGTTGATGTCAACCTTTCGAATCTGGTCCATTCGACCCCGGGGGCGAAGATCGTCGGCGGGCAGTTCTTCCTGGCGTACAACACTGCGTACCTGTCGCTCGCACCGGATTCGCCGAATCCGGTGGGCGTGGCGCCGTGGACGAATCGTATCTATTTCGCGACTCCGGCAGCGGGACAGATCAATCTGGCGGTCGGCATCCCGAGCACCGACCCGCCGACCGCCGGTGCGACGTCGGGCCCGATGGCGCGCATTACGTTCAACGTCGTTTCCGAGGTTTGCGCGACGGCCAATCTCGTCTCGTTCCGCGCGACCGGTCCGAATGGCGCTCTTAACTTGCTGACGGACGACAATGGCGACGAAGTCACGGTCAACGATCCGCCTTCAAACCTGGGTCCCATTTCGATTGATCATACAGATCCGACGTTCACCAACTGCCCGGCAAATGCGACGGTGGAGTGCGACGCGGTTCCGGCCGTGCCCACCCTGACGGCGACGGACACCTGCGACACCAGTGTTGTGGTGGTCTACAACGGCGAAGTGCGAACCGACGGTTCGTGTCCGGATTCGTACACTCTGACCCGCACCTGGACCGCGACTGATGACTGCGGCAATGATTCGACCTGCACGCAGGTTATCACCGTTCAGGACACCAATGCGCCAACCTTTGACAACTGTCCGCCAGACGTAACGGTGGAATGCAACGCGGTGCCAGCGGCGCCGACTGTGACGGCGACGGACAATTGCGATACCGGCGTTACCGTGACGTACGATGGGGAAGTGCGGACCGATGGCTCCTGCCCGGATTCCTACTCCCTGACACGCACTTGGACCGCCACCGACAATTGCGGAAACGCTTCCACATGCACGCAGGTCATCACGGTGCAGGACACCATTGCACCGACCTTCGACAACTGTCCGCCGGACGTCACGGTGGAGTGCGATGCGGTTCCGACCGTGCCGACCCTGACGGCCAGTGACAATTGCGACGACGACGTCACGGTGGTCTACAACGGCGAGGTGCGGGACGACGGCGCGTGTCCGGATTCGTACACGCTCACCCGCACCTGGACCGCGAGCGACGACTGCGGCCATTCCACGGTTTGCACGCAGGTCATCACGGTGCAGGACACCGTGGCACCGACCTTCGACAGCTGTCCGCCGGACGCCACGGTGGAGTGCGATGCGGTTCCAGCCGTGCCGACTCTGACGGCCAGCGACAATTGCGATGACGACGTCACAGTGGTCTACAACGGCGAGGTGCGGGACGACGGCGCGTGTCCGGATTCGTACACGC
>CAZONT010000024.1:17649-32249 GCA_964581285.1 uncultured Planctomycetaceae bacterium
TCACCCGCACCTGGACGGCGAGCGACGACTGCGGGCATTCCACAGTCTGCACGCAGGTCATCACCGTGCAGGACACTACCGCACCGACGATCACGTCATGCCCGGGGGACATCACCGTCCATCCCGTCGCGGGTGGGTGCAATTCCGCTGCGGTGACCTACTCCGGCTCAGCGTCAGACAACTGCGGCGCGGCGACCATTACGTTTGATCCGCCGAGCGGTTCGACGTTTGGTCCCGGGACCCACACGGTGACGATGTATGCCGAGGATGAGTGCGGCAACATCAACGATTCCTGCACGTTTACCGTCACCAACGACGGCATGAACGAGCTGGTCGTCGACGTCGAACTCGGAGGCGGCGTGATGGTGGGCGGGTCGTACACACGATGCATCACGTTCGAGCTGTGGAATGGCTTGACACTGGCCCACACGGCGACTGCCGAGATCGGGTTTACCGGTGGGAATGCCGCACCCGTTACACTCTCGGTCCCGTGCAATGCCGGGCCTTACACATGCATCACGGCCCGTGACCGCAAGCACACACTCCGCGAGACCATCGGCTCAGTGCCGACTAATCTCAGTGGACAGTACACGGCCGACTTCATCGGCAGCTCGAAGCTGATCGGCGGAAACTTCAACGATGACCGTTTCATCGACATTCTCGACTTCGGCATCTTTACGACGCAGGATCTCACGATCCAACCGGCCAATACGCTCTGCGGATACATGCCGAGGAACGCCGACGCCGACGGCGATGGCATGGTTGGATCGGCCGATTTCGGCTTCGTCACGTTGAACTTCCTGTCGGTTCGCGATCTGAACTGCAACGGCGCTTCGCTCACGGCCCCCGGCGGCCAAGGTGACGCGCCGGTCACGCGGATTTCGGTCGAGGAACTGCAAAAGCAAGGCATGGCCGAGCTGATCCGGGCCGACCTGGACCGCGACGGCTGGCTGGATCAGGCGGACGTGTCGGCGTACATGAACGGCGTGCGTCCAGGAGACGAACCCACCGGCCCGACGCCGCAATCGCGTCCGATCGGTGGGCAGACACCGGGCCTTCGTCCGACGGGGCCTACGTCACCGTTGAAGTAGTCGAACGCCGGCGTTCCAGCGGGGCGGCCGGCGGGAAATAGAGCTATAACCGAGTGCCGCCGTGGGAGTTGATTCCCACGGCGGCACTGTTCTTATGATGCATGCCCGGATATGCGCGGGAATTGATGAACACCGGGCGTGTGACGCGGTGCGCCGATGGATCGCGTTCTGGTATAATGGCCCCACGGGCATCAGGAGCGGTACGGCAAACATGAAGCGCAGTTGGTGGCTGGCAGTGATAGCGGTAGCGGCGTGCACGCCGGCGGCGTCGGCCGCATTTGAGGCGGTCGATGTTGTGGTACGCTTTGTTGTACCGGATTCGCCGGTGCGGGTCGGCGACGCGTTCAACGTCGATGTCGTAGCGGATTTCAATTCGCCGATTATCAGCTGGGGAATCGATGTAGGCGTGCGACCGTCGGAGGCACTATCTCAAAAGGGGCTTCCGAAAATCGACTCGATGTGGTTTGCGGCAATGGCGCCCGATGGTGATGGACTGGCGGGGCTTGCGTTCCCACTAGGGATTGTCGGAATCAACAAGCGGCTGGCAACGATGACGTTCGTCGCCGATGCCGAAGGCGAGGCCGAGATTCGCGGTTGGTTCAACGCCGAAGATCCGGCCGAAGGATTCTCGATCGAACCGGGCCGATTTGCCGCGGTCGAGTTTGTTCCCGCGTCGGTTCGCATTGTTCCCGAGCCGGCGACGGCACTGCTGATCGGCATCATCGGACTGGCAAACCTGCGGCGGTGCGGCACTCGCGCGCGAGTCTAATCCGACGCTCAATGGCCCGGGGAAGACCTCTCCAGTTTTGCCAACAGCTCGCGTAGCGCCGTGAGATCCGATTCGAGCCTGGCGACTCGTTCCTCGAGTGAACCGGCGGCGGACGGTGCAACAATCTCAATCCGTGGGGCTGGCATCGAATATTCGCGGGGTTCGTCGTCCGGATAGAACAGGTGGTCGTAGCGGACAACGCTCTTGCCGGGTTGGCGCGGGAGCTCGCGAACGAAGGGCGGTTCGCGGCCGGCCAGCGCCCCGAGCAATTCGCTGACGTAATGCAGGTCCTCGAGCGGCGTCATCCGCGAGGCGTTGCCCTTGAGTTCTCCTATGGTCTGCGGCCCGCGAAGCAGCAGCTCGGCCATCAACGCTCGCTCGCGAGCACCAAAGCCAAATCGCTGCTCCACGTTGTGAACAAAGCGATTGGCGCGGGCTGTCCGGTCGGGCGGGGCCTGGGCGACGAGCTGCCATTGCTGAAGTTCGAAGACGGCCTTGGCGACGTCGCCTTCTGAAAGGGTTAGCACCGGATCGCGGCAAGTGAGCTGATTGCAGCCGGTGAGCAGGGAATTCATCGTGAGCGGATACTGTCCGGGCGTGGTCATCGATTTTTCGATGAGGACGCCGAGGACGCGGCGCTGTGCTGGCGTGAGCTTGGGCAACATCTTCCGACTCCTCGGCGAAATGTATCCGAAGGGGACGGGCGGCGGAACAGCTCCGGTGGCGGTCCGGCGTCTGCACCTAACGCATTGGTCTGGAGCCATTTACAATGCAAATTCGGCGGCGATTGACGCCGGACGTCGGTTGTGAAAGACTATTCGTGAAAGATTTCACGGGTTCGCGCGAGCGGCACACCGCCGCCGCGACGTGCGGGAAGCGGCGACGAGAATGATCGACAGCGGATTCGGACCCATCGTACTCGTCGTGCTGATCGCGATCGGCTTGGCGATTGTCATCATGCTGCTTTCGCACGTGCCGCTGAAGTGGCACAAGCATGGCAACGTGAAGGACAGCACGTACGAATCGGGCATGGTGCCGATTGGCGACGCACGCGGGCGTTTCAATGTTCGCTTCTACCTCGTCGCCATGTTGTTTCTGCTGTTCGACGTCGAACTGATCTTCATGTACCCGTGGGCACTGGCCTTCTTCCGCTCGACGGGACCGGGTGGGGAACTGGCCGGACTCCGCACGTTTCTCTTCGTCGAGATGGCGATCTTCGTCGGCATCCTGCTGGTCGGATACGTGTACGCGTGGCGGAAGGGCATCTTCCGCTGGGACTAGCGGACGGTCGGAGCAAGGGAATGCAGAAGCACGAGCATGATCCGCACAGCATGTCGGACAACGACATGCTGACTACGCGCCTCGACAATCTCGTCGGCTTCTTCCGGAAACAGGGCGTAAACTGGGCTCGGAAGAATTCGCTGTGGCCGCTGCCGTTCGCGACGGCGTGCTGCGGCATCGAGCTAATGGCGACCGGCGCCAGCCGGTACGACATCGCCCGATTCGGCGCCGAGGTCATGCGCTTCAGCCCCCGGCAGAGCGATCTCCTGATCTGTGCCGGGCGAGTTGCCATCAAGATGATGCCGGTCCTGCAGCGAATATACCAGCAGATGTGCGAGCCAAAGTGGGTGATATCGATGGGCGCGTGCGCTTCGACCGGCGGCGTGTTCGACACGTACGCCGTCGTGCAGGGCGTCGACCAGTTTCTGCCAGTGGATGTGTACGTGCCCGGCTGTCCGCCGCGGCCTGAGACGCTCATCGAAGGCATCATGGCGATCCAGCGGATGGTCGATCGCGAAGGCGTGCGGAGCAGCGCCGAGCGCGGCCGCGGGCTGCAATTAGTCGCCGAGCCGCTATACCAGGTCGGCGAGACCCAATCGGGCGGCACGAAGAAATAGGCACGCGCATGGCAACACAAATCGAGATCATCGACGTCTTGAAGCAGCGGTTCGGCGACATCGATTTCAAGCCCGCGCCGCTGCTGACACGCGGCGAAGAGGCCGGCCGGCAGATGTTCGTCCGCGTTCCGGCGGACCGCCTGGTTTCGGTTCTGACGTTTCTGCGGGACGATCCGCGTTGCCGCTTCGATCAGCTCTGCGACCTGACATGCGTGGACTATCTCAACTTTCCCGACGCCGACGACCGCTACGGAGTGGTCTACTCGCTCTTGTCGGTCGAACTGAACCATCGCATGTGGCTCAAGTGCTTCGTGAACGATCCGACACCGGCGGTGCCGAGCGCTACGGGGATCTGGCCGGGCGCCGAGTGGCTCGAGCGCGAAGTGTTCGACATGTTCGGTGTGCGATTCGACGGGCATCCGGACCTGCGACGAATCCTCACCTGGGACGCCTTCGAGGCGCATCCGCTGCGGAAGGACTATCCACTGCGCGGGCGTGGCGAGCGTGAAAACTATCCGGTCGTGACGCGGGACAGCGCCTAATCGGACGGGGTATAATTGGAGCGACGTCCGGCACGCTTCGGCTGCCGGCCGTCGAGCACATCGGCCACCTACAGCTAAAGGAACAAGCTATGCGCGTTGCAACGCAGTTCTCGGTATTTCTCGTGGACAAGCCCGGCGTCCTGGTACAGGTGACAGACAAGCTCGCCCAGGCGAAAGTGAATATCTCGGCGTTGACGTTGATGGATTCGGTTGAGCACGGTGTGTTCCGATTTGTGTGCGATGACGCGGACCGGGCGCGGGCCGCGCTGCGGGCGCTGAACATCCCGATGACCGAGTCGGAGGTGTTGATGGTTGAGCTGCCGAACCGTCCCGGCGCCATGGCCGATCTCTGTGCGAAGTTCGGAGCGGAGCATATCAGCATCAAGTATGCCTACCTGACGGCAGGAGCGCCGGGCGGACGCACGTTGGGAGTATTCAAGGTTTCGGACGTCAAGCGGGCACTGAAGGTCGCGGAAAGCCGGGCGGGCAAGAAGCGCGCGGAGATGTCGATCCGCCGGCCGCGGGCGTTGCGAAACTAGATACCGAACAGTCGCGAGAAGACGCCGGCCGGCGAGGTCTGCGCGGCGGACGACGCATTGACGGTGGGATTCGACTGCAGCGGTCGAATGGGGTAGCCAACGGCCGAGTTCAGCAGCGGATATCGGTCACGCGAGGCGAGATCGAGAAGCACGTTGAGCAGCGTGGCGTCGCGCGCGCCGGTCCGCTTCTGGTAGGCGTCAACGAGACGGCCGCGGGCGTCATACAAGACGCGGTTCACGTAGAGATTCTGCATGCCTGCGTCGACCCAGAGAACCGAGTGGGTGGTGAGACCATCGTCGACGTTTTTCGTCAGCTGATAGTTCAAGACCTCGCCAATGAACGGCCGCGGCGCCAGGGGCGGATCGCTTCGACGGCCGCCGCAGAGGGCAAGTCCGACGCGCCAGTCGTTGTCCGATTCCTTCATCGCGGAGCGCGCGAGGTCGGCGGGGGTCTGAAGCCGGCCATCGACCTCAAATCGGAAGCCGGTCGAGAGATCGCGGGGAGGAATTTCCGGAACGCGACCGTCGCGGGCCTGAGCGATAACGGCGAGGAGAATGCAGGCGTTGTGAGCGTTGATGTCGTAGGCGATCCGATCGGATGCACGGGGAAACATGTCCGGCGTTGTCCTCGGACCGATGTCAGCGATGCGGGCGAGGAAGTGTTGAAGCGGGGCCGGATCGGCCAGAATCGCGGCGTAATCGACGCCGTCGGTTCGTACGGAACGGGATAGAACGAGTGCGTAGTTGGCGTAGTCGAGCGACGAGGGCTTTGTCGCGGCGGAGCTCTCGTCTTTGAACCGGATTGTCTGGGGCATGCACCCGGCCACAAGCATCGCCAACAGCGAAAGTATGGCCGACGTAAGACGGATCATGGGCTCTCAAACAGCACGGACAAGCCCTGCCCGACGCCGACGCAGAGCGTTCCAAGACCGCGGCGTGCATTACGGCGGCGCATTTCATGAACGAGGGCGGTCGCCAGTCGCGCACCCGAGCAGCCGAGCGGGTGGCCGAGGGCGATGGCGCCGCCGTTGACGTTCACACGCTGCGGGTCGAGCCCGAGGTCGCGAATGCAGGCGAGCGACTGGCTGGCGAAGGCCTCGTTGAGTTCGATGAGGTCGAGATCGGCGGGCTTCCAGCCGGCACGACCCAGGGCTTTCTTCGTCGCGGGGATCGGACCGAGGCCCATGCAGGCGGGATCAACGCCGGCGGACGCTGACGGCCCCACGAGCGCAAGCGGCTTAAGGCCAAAGCGCTTGGCGGTTTCGACCTCGACGAGCAGCAGCGCGGCGGCGCCGTCGTTCAGGCCGCTGCTGTTGCCGGCCGTAACGGTGCCGTTTTCGCGGAAGGCGGGCTTGAGCTTGGCGAGTGCTTCAAGCGTGGTGTCGGGGCGCGGATGCTCGTCGCGATCGAAGATCAGCGTCTCCCCTTTCTTCGGGCCGGGGAGCGGCACGCCGATGATTTCGTCGTCGAAGCGGCCGGACTGCATGGCAGCGGCGCACTTCTGCTGGCTCGCGAGGGCGAAGCGATCCTGCACTTCGCGTGAGAGCTTGTATTTCTCGGCGACATTCTCCGCAGTCTCACCCATCGAATAGGGATGGTGCAGGGCAGCCAGCTTCGGGTTGGTCATGCGCCAGCCGAGCGTAGTGTCGTACAGGGTCTGGTTGCCGCGGACCCAGGGCTCGTCGGGCTTTGGCAGGACGAGCGGGGCCCGGCTCATCGATTCGGCGCCGCCGGCGATGAAGACATCGCCCGCGCCGGCTTCGATCAGGCGGGCGCTCAGAGCGAGCGCCTCCAATCCGCTGGCGCAGAGGCGATTTACCGTACAGCCCGGGACGGAGTCGGGCAGGCCTGCAAGCAGGACGGCCATGCGGGCTGCGTTGCGATTGTCCTCGCCGGCTTGATTGGCGGCGCCCCAGTAGACGTCGTCGATTAGTACGGGATCGATCCCGGTGCGGGCTACCAGGGACTTGATGACCAGCGCGCCGAGATCGTCCGGCCGGATCGGAGCGAGCGCGCCACGGTAGCGGCCGATTGGAGTGCGAAGGCAGTCGATGATGGCGGCGCGACGCATGCGTTCCGCCTAAAGGGAATGGCGCAAGAAGCCGTGTGCGGTTTTCTCGCCGAGCTTGCCGACCTTGATTCGCTCGAGCAGCAGCGGCGCGGGCTCGTAGCGACCTGACTTGTCGTCCTTCGCAAACTCGGCCATCAGGTCGCGGACGACGTCGAGGCCGATGAAGTCGGCGATTTCCATCGGACCTTCGGGGTAGTTGAGTCCGAGCTTCATTCCGAGATCAACCTCGCGGGGCAGCGCAATCGTCTCGGCGGCGAGGGCCGCCTCGTTGATGATCGCGACAATGATCCGAGCGTAGAGATACATGGCCCAATCGGCGGGTTTGCCAAGGGTCTGCGCAAAGGCGACGAGTGCCGCGCCGGGCTTCCAGCCGTCGATACGACGGACCGGAGTTTCGTAGGATCGTGTGGGCGGCTCGCTCGAATAGTCGTAAAAGCCGCGGCCGGATTTGCGGCCGAGGCGGCCCTGCTCGACGAGCTTGGCCTGGATGGAGCTCGGAGCGAAACGGGCGGGCTTATTGAAGCCCTCGTGCACCGTCTTCGTAACCGCGAGATTGACATCGAGGCCGATGAGGTCGAGCAGTTGAAACGGGCCCATCGGGAAGCGGCCGACATCGCGGACGGCGGCATCGATCGTCTGAACGTCGGCAACGCCCGACTCGAGCATTGCGAGCGATTCGAGGTAGAACGGGCGGGCGACGCGATTGACGACGAAGCCGGGGCTGTCTTTGACCTTGATGGGCGTCTTGTTGAAGGCGTTTGTGAAGGCGACGCCGAGGACCATTGTCTGCTGGTCGGTTTGCGGTCCGGAGACCAGCTCGATGAGCTTCATCACCGGGGCTGGATTGAAGAAGTGCATGCCGAGGAAGCGGTTCGGACTCGGCAGCCCGTCGGCGAGCTTCGCGATTGAAATCGAAGACGTATTGGTTGCGATTACCGCGCGGGGCGACACGACCGCGGCGATTTCACCGAGAATGCGGCGCTTGAGTCCGACGTCCTCAGGCACGGCTTCGATCACCAACTCCGCATTCCTGAAGACGTCGTAGCCGGAAGCGACGCGCAGCCGTGCGAGTGTCTCGTCGCGCTCGTGATGCGGAAGCTTCTTTTTTTCGACCTGGCGGTCGAGGCGTTCCTTGACCGCGGCGTACGCCTTGCGGACGAGATCGGGGTTGGCGTCAAGGGTTTCGACGACGAAGCCGGCGTGGGCAATGGTCTGCGCAATGCCGGCCCCCATTGTGCCAGCCCCAACAACCCCGACGATCCGATCCTTATTGGGTGCGTGTGATGCGTCGCTACTCACCTTTGAACTCCGGAGCCCGCTTTGCAACGAAGGCGGCGACGCCCTCGCGATGGTCCCGCGTCCTGCCGGCTACGCCCTGCAGGTCCGCTTCGTAGTTTAGCTGAGAATCGAGATCGTTGATAAGGCCGGCATTCATGGCGCGTTTGATCAGGCCCAGTCCCTTTGTCGCTCCGCGGGCAAGCGTCTGGGCAAGCTCGCGCGTTCGGACGGCAAGTTCATCCGGCTCAACGACATGATTGACGAGATTCCATTGCAATGCCTGCTCGGCCGTGATCGGGTCGCCGAGCAGGGCGATTTCCATCGCACGGGCGTGGCCGGCGAGCCGCGGCAGCGTGAACGTCATGCCCGAATCGGGGATCAGGCCGATCTTGGAGAATGCCCCGGCGAATTTGGCGGATTTGCTGGCGATCCGAAGATCGCACGCGAGCGCCAAGCTCCAACCGGCGCCGGCCGCGACGCCGTTGATCGAAGCGATCACGGGGATTTCGATCGACCGGATTTTGAGGATGATGGGGTTGTAGTTGCGTCGGAGCTCGGCGGCGAAGTCCATTTCCTTGCCGGCGGCGGCTTTGTCCTGCGTCTCCTTGAGGTCCTGGCCGGCCGAGAAGGCCCGGCCCGCACCCGTGATGACAAGGCAACGGACGGAGCGGTCGCGTTCGGTTTTTTTCAGGCAGTCGAGGAGGGCCTGCTTCAACTCCTCATTGAACGAATTAAGGGCGTCGGGGCGGTTCAGCGTCAGCGTGCGCACGCCGGCGTCGTCATTGATGAGCAGGACCTCCATGGGCTTATTTTGGGGGAAATTCGGCGGGATTGCAAAGCGAGGCGGGCTCAACGGCCTTCATACTTTGGCGGGCGCTTTTCCTGGAAGGCCTTCATGCCTTCCTTCTGGTCGTGAGTCGCGAAGAGCATGTAGAAGAGCTTGCGTTCGTATTCGAGCCCTTCGGCGAGCGAGAGTTCCTGGGCTTTGAGGACGGCCTCCTTTGCGAGACGCACGGCGATTGGAGACTTGATCGCGATTTCGCGGGCGAGAGCGATCGCCTCTTGCAGGCACACTTCGTTCGGGACGACGCGCGTGACGAGGCCGGCGTCGTGGGCCTCGCGGGCCGACATGTGGCGACCGGTGAGGATCAATTCCATCGCGCGGAACTTACCGACGGCGCGCGTCAGCCGCTGCGTCCCACCTGCGCCCGGTATGATGCCGATGTTGATTTCGGGCTGGCCGAAGCGGGCGGATTCGGCGGCAATGATGATGTCGCAGTGCATGGCGAGTTCGCAGCCGCCACCGAGGCAGAAGCCGGAGACGGCCGCGACGATCGGCTTGCGGATGCGCTTGATTCGCTCCCAGCGGGCGAATTGATTGCGCTCGTACATCATGACGACCGAGGCGTCGGCCATGTCGTTGATGTCAGCACCGGCGGCGAAGGCGCGGTCGGAGCCGTGCAGGACGATGCAGCGGACGTAGGGGTCGGCGTCGAGATTCTCGAGGGCCTCGACGAGCTGGGCCATGAGTTCGAGCGAAAGGGCATTGAGCACGTCCGGGCGATTGAGCGTGACGATGCCGACGGATTGTTCGATGCGAGAAAGGATGAGGGAGGCGGTCATAGTGGGTACCCGGCCAACAAATCGATGCGGTCCAGAGTAGAGACGCCGCAATGCGTCGTCAATTCGCACGCGCTTTTCGGAACACGATGCTACACTCCCAAAGG
The DNA here is from genome assembly GCA_964581285.1 of uncultured Planctomycetaceae bacterium. Classification (GTDB taxonomy): domain Bacteria; phylum Planctomycetota; class Phycisphaerae; order UBA1845; family UTPLA1; genus SpSt-539. The sequence goes on from CAZONT010000024.1 coordinate 27,565, forward strand.
TACGGGGCGGGTGGAGGTTTCCATGCGAATCCAACGCTTCGTGCTGATATTGGCGGCCTTCTCTTCTCTTTGCACAATTCAGGCCGCGGACTACCACGTCGGGGATGGACAGCCGCTGACAACCATCGCGGCTGCGCCGTGGGCGACCCTGCAGCCGGGGGATACGGTTTGGATTCACTGGCGAGCGACGCCCTACCGGGAAAAATTCGTCATCGGGCGTCAGGGGACCGCCGCCCTGCCGATCAGCGTACGGGGGGTGGCAGGGCCGTCGGGACAATTGCCGATCATCGATGGCGAGAACGCGCTGACTCCGGCGCCGCTCAATTACTGGAACGAGGGGCGGTCGGTAGTCAAGGTGGGCGGATCGAACACGCCGAACAACATGGTTGCGCGGTGGATCGTCATCGAAGGATTGGACATTCGCGGGGCGCGGCCGCCGAACACGTTCACGGCCGACGATGGATCGGTGCAGACTTACTCGATGAACGGCGCGGCGATTCATGTCGAGCTGGGGGAGAACATCACGATCCGGGGCTGCATCACCCGTGACAGCGGGAACGGGATCTTCGTCTCGTCGAGTGGGACGAATGTGTCGCGGAGTATCCTGATCGAGGGCAACTACATCCATTCCAACGGCAACTCGGGCAGCATCTTCGAACATAACACCTACACGGCGGCGATCGGGATGGTCTATCAGTACAACCGGTTCGGGCCTCTCCTGAGCGGGGCAGGCGGCAACAATCTCAAGGATCGCTCGGCGGGACTCGTCGTGCGATACAACTGGATCGAAGGCGGCAACCGGCAGCTCGACCTGGTCGATGGGGAGGACAGTTCGCTCATCGTCGCGGACCCGGCTTATCACCGGACCGATGTGTACGGCAATATCCTGATCGAGCCGGCCGGAGCGGGTAACAAGCAGATCGTTCACTATGGCGGTGACAGCGGCACCACGGCCGACTATCGCAAGGGCGATCTTTATTTCTATCAAAATACGGTGGTCTCGACACGGACCGATTCGACGACGCTGATGCGGCTCTCGACGAACGAAGAGCATTGCGACGCGCGAAACAACATTCTGTTCGTCACAACGGCGGGGAACGGGCTGGCGATGCTGGACAGCGCCGGCGCGCTCGACCTGCGTCGCAACTGGATGAAACCGGGGTGGGTCGGGTCGTTCGGCGGCGTGACGGGGACGATCAACGACGACGGCTCGCAGATACTGACGTCGTCGCCGGGGTTCACGAATGCCGGAACGCAGGACTTCTCATTGACGGTGGCGTCGGTTTGCGTCGATGCGGCCACGGCGCTGTTGGCGGCGGAGTCGCCAGTCGTTCGACAGTATGTGAAGCATCAGACGAGCGTTGCCCGGACGGTGGTTGGCGCGGCGAGCGACCTGGGGGCGTTCGAGCGAATTCCGACGTGCGGCGGCGATCTCGACTGTGACGGAGATCGCGAGCTCGCCGATGTGGCCGCATTTGTTCTGGCGCTGGTCAGCCCGAGTGGATACACGGCCGCATACCCCGGGTGTCCGATTCTCGCAGCAGACATCAACGGCGATCTGGCCGCCAACGGCGACGACATCCGCGGATTTGTCGGCCTGCTCTCGACGGCCTGTCCCTGATGCATCAGTCGCGCTCCCCTATACAATCGACCCATCGATGACTGACCGACCTCGACCGCTGCGACGGATCGTCTTCGCATGGCTGCTGTACTCCGTCGCCGTGGTGGGCTTGTCGCTGACGACCGGATATCGCGCCAGCCGTGCCGCACGTGCCCCGCAGTATCTCTTGACCAAGACACGTGTTGTTGTCGAGACGACGCCGGTTCCCGTCGACGAGCAGGAGGCGGAAATCCAGCGGCGATTTTCCGAGGCGGGCGAGGAAACGACGGTGCCAGAAGTACAGCCCATGTTCGTCCTTGGATTGCTCGATGCGGCGCTTCCGCTCGTTGTGGCAGGCGGGTTGATCGCGATTGCGGCGGCGCTTTTTGTGCGGCGGCGCGAGCGATTTGGACGCGCGACTCCCGAAGACTTATCATGAGCGCGTTGCGAGCCTGAAACCCTGGAAACCAATCGATGAATCGAACCGTGTATTTCGTTGCCAGCGTTGTTGCACTGATTTCGCTCCCGGCCTTTGGCGAGGGGTTCAAGGATGCCCGGGCCGGTGAGGCGACGTTTGAAGTCTCGAAGAAAGGCAAGCCGAGCGTGACGTTTACGTCGAAGGCGCCGGGCGAGACGTTCAAGGGGGCGGGCAAGGAGATGAGCGGGTCGCTGACACTCGATCCGAGCAAGCTGGACGCGGCGACAGGCGAGTTTGCGGTGCCGTTCAAGAGCATCGACACGGGCATCGGCGGGCGGAACAAGCACATGCTGGGGGCGCGGTGGATCGATGCGACGCAGTATCCGGACGCGGTTTTCACGGTCGAGGGGATCGAGAAGGTCAAGGCGTCGTCGTCGAGCGTGAAGGCGTCGCTCAAGGGCACGATGAAGATTCATGGCCAGGAAAAGGCGATGTCGATCCCGGTCACGTTTGTCTATGTGAAGGACAAGAAGGAAGGCGGGACGAAGGACACGCTGGCGATCAAGGCGAACTTTCCGGTCAAGCTGTCGGACTACGGCATCAGTGATCCGGCCGTCGGCAAGAAGGTCGCCGAGACGATGCGGCTGGCCGTATCCGTGACCCTTGAGTCGAAGCCTGCGAAGAAGACCGACGACGAAAAGCCCGCAAAGTCGGACGAGAAGAAGGCCGACGACGACAGCGCGGCATCGGACTGACACCCCCCCCACTTCTCACTGCTCCGTACGTATCTGGCGACGGCGGACATCGCGCGCGATCGTGACGGCGACCTCGCGCTGCAGCTCGTCCATCGACGCGCGAAGCGCCGGATAGAAACGCACATATCCGAAGTAGAGCGCGGCGAGACTCACCGGCATGAGCGCGATCCAGCCCGTGGTTTCGAAACTCCGGGACGAGATCCCGAACAGCGAGCAGAGGGGCGCGACGAGAAGCAGCGCCCCGAACGGCGTCGCGAGCAGGATCAGCAGCGAAAGCCCGACGGCGAGGACGTGAAACCGCAGAAGCACGTCCGTCCAAGCGGGCTTGTCGAGGCACGATTTGCGAAAACGGGCCGCGCCTGACCACCAAAGTGCCGCGCACATCAGAAGGATTACTCCTGTGAAGGCGTTCAGGAAGCCCAGCCGGCCGAGTCGTATGGTCGACCACAGGATCGCGAGCGCCACGGGTATTCCGATGAGCACGCCGACGACGCACATCACCGGTCCCGTTTCCATTTTCTCGAACTGAGCGCGAATCAGTTCGGCCGGCAGCAGTAACTCGCCGACCGGATTGTTTTCGCCGCACTCGGGGCAGCGGCGCGGGTCGCCCGTGTGACCGCGGAGGTTGTAGCCGCAGTTGAGGCAGTAGAGATCGATATCGGCCAGCGCGGCGTCGTCGGTGTGCGGGGGCGACTCGTCCACGAGCGAATTGTAGCTCCCGCGCCGTCATTTCAATTGAACCAGATCGCGAAGCCGATGAAGTTGCCCCGGAACAAGCGCATGAGGCCCTCCCAGGTTTCGCTCTTGGTTTGCGGGCCTTTTTCCAAGTAGGGCGCGGCGGCGGAACCCTGAACCCAGAGGACGAGATCGAAACGGGTCGGCTCGGTGAAGAAGCGACGGACGTTGACGCCCTGCTCGCCGCTGCCGCGCCAGAATGGGATCAGCTTCTTGCCGGCGAGGATCGCATCGACTTCATCAAGGAAGACCTTCCAGCCGTCGACCATTTCGAGCGTCACGCGAACGCCGGGCAGGACGCTGTGCTGCTTGGGGTTTGGAATCCACTCGTGATCGTCGTCGGTCTCGGCCATCGCCAGCTTCCACATCTTGCGGCTCTGGTCGGTCATGGCCTGAAGGTGCTCCAGGGCCGCCTTCATCCGGGGCGACTCGCTGACGGGCAGGTTGATCAGGTGTATGAACGCGACGGCGTCGGCGATGTCGATGCCGTAAGCATCGAAGACGTGCTTTCCCTCGCAGAGGAAGGGAAAGGGCGTTTTTGCTTTCGGGAAGAAGAGCTGGGCCGTGTGGTCAAACAAATCGCCGCCGTCGTGGGCGAGCATGAACTCGCTCATGGCCATCAGCAGGTGGCAATAGCCGCGCAGCCATTCGGCGTCGGCCGCGTCAAGGCCGACGACAAACGACGTCGCGTCGTCGACTTCGACCCGGTCGCCTGAGACCGCGCCGAAGACTCGCCAGAGCGCTTCGCCGTCCTCGCTCTTTCCGTCGCCGTTGAGGTCGAGGCGGATGAGGCCGAAGTGGAGCGGCATCTTGACGTCAGGGCTCTTGATCGCTGAAAGCGTCTTCTCAGCGCGGCCAAGCTGCTCGGTCCAGGTGACGAGCAGGCGTCGAACGTCGGCGGCGGAGACGGCCTTCGGCGACTCGGTTGGGGAGAACAGCGATCGCGGCATGACATCCAGGCCGGCCGGGGAGGTTTGCATGAAGCCGTAAGAATGGAGCGTCTGGAACAGGCCTTCGACGGCGCGGAGGACCTGAACGGTGCCGAGACCGAAGCGGGCGTGGTCGTCCTTTGGGTCGGCCTTGACGAGCTTTTCCAAACCGGCCTCGGCGGACTTTAGGTCGCCGGAGATGAAGAGCTCATCGACGCGGTCGGCGGGCTTGGTGGTCTGGGCTAGGG
>CAZONT010000025.1:0-32026 GCA_964581285.1 uncultured Planctomycetaceae bacterium
CTCGCTGAACTCCACCGCCGTCGGTGGAAAGCAAACTCCCTTTTCGTCGCACGCCTGGTACCGCACGACTCCCACGAGTCGAGCCGGCGACTTTGCGATGTCTTTTTCCACCTCGGTCGGCACCACGATCGCGACCGAGCCGGAATACTCACTCACGGTCCCAACCGATGGAACGTTTCGCTCGACTCCCTTCGGAAACCTGGGAGACTCCAGGACGATTCCGGCCGGAGGCGCCAGGAACAGTTCGGTCGCGACGATCCCGTCTCCCATCGGCTGCGCCGATTGAATGTGGTAGCCCTTCGCCACCTCCAGCACGATCTTCAGATCGAACTTCGCCCCAGGCTTGATTGCCCCTGGTCCCGGCTCGACCCGAATCTTGACGTACTTTGAATCCGCCGCCGGAACCGGCAACGCCCGCCGCGCCTTCTTGAACACGTCGGCATTGACCGACTCGATCTTCGCATCGGCCGCGACGATCGGCACTTCCAATGTGAGTTTCGCATCCCCCTTCACGCATACCTGCTTGCACACCAGCCATGATGCATCGGCTTCGACCAGCACCCTCGTCCCCGGCTTTGCGTCAGCCGGCGCGTGCAGCTCGGTCAGCAGCACGGGAGTGCCCTCGAGAATGAATGACTTTTCTCCAAACTCTTCGGCGTGCCCGATCGGAGTCGGGAATCGCAGCGGACTAACGCGCCACCCGGCCGGAATCTTGAACTCAACCGTTGTCGGCAGGCCCGTTGAACCGCCGTCCCGCCAATAGATGTGCCACTCTTTCTCAATCTCAAACCGAACCGCGATCGGCAAGCTGCCGCCCGGCCGGACACCGTTTCCTTCCGAAATCAGCCGGGCCTTCAAATGGTCCTGATTGACGATCGGCCCTTCGCCGACCGCGCCGAACGCCGCCCCAACGGTCGCGAGAACCAACGTCAGATAACCGGTTAGTCGCATCATCTCACCGAACTTAGACGTTCCTGCCCGACACACGTTTCACACGAAGCGTAGCCACGAGCCGCTTCCTTTGCTTCCGCTTTGCCGTACAACTCCAGTCCGGAACGAAGGTTCCGAGCGAATCCGACTCGAAATCGGATTGACGCCCAAGCATAAACCAATATACTAGACGATGTTGGGACGCTTGTGTGCGCCCCGGAGTTCTTACTCGTTTCGAGGCCGACAGTCGCGTCGCTGACGCATGCTGCCGGCCTCTTTGAAAGGAGATTCGTTTCCCAACGCCCGATCGGCTCGGGCGAGGGGTGAGACGAATGAGGCGTCGTTGTGGAATCGCTTACAGCGGATGTACCGCTGACCTTGCTAATCCAAAATCGCACTGCGACGACCCGTTGGCACGGTTAACTAATACTGGAAAACGCAGCCTCGCATAGGCTTGTCCGATCGGAGGTCGCCAGGCGGGCTTATCATCAGATTCATACAGCTATTATCCCGCTCGGCAGTTCGACGATTACGACGAGGCGAGTTTCCAAGTCTTGAGGTCCATCGAGCGACCTCGGCACGGGTCGTCAGTTTGCGCCGGTAATCGGCCACCTCGGCCGCCCCATATCCCGCGACGACTTCATTCGACTCATCTCTAACGGATGGTGCGCGGCGCTTGTGCAAACGCATCGCCTGTCGGCGCTGCGTGGAGATCGCCCCGCCCGGATGAATCATGGCAATTAACAACTACGCAAGAAAGGTAACAGTCTATGGGACTTCTGATTCTGTCAGAGGTCTCGGCCTACGCCTTCACCGTGCTCGCGGGCTCTACCGCCGGCGCGATCCTCTGCTACTTCGCACTCAGGCTCCTGGGCCGGCGCAACCTGCTTCTGGCCGCCGAGGAGTCTCGCAAGAAGGTCGAGGAAGGCAAGCGTAAGGCCGAGGAAGTCGTCCGTGCAGCGGAGGTCGAGGCGAAGGCCCGTTTCCTCCGGGAGCAACAGGAATTCGACAAGAAGACCTCCGCCGCCCGCGAGGAACTCCGCGACGTCGAGAAACGTCTCGACAAACGCGACGACCTGCTCAACCTCAAGATGGAGACGCTGATCTCCAAGGAGAAGGCGGTCGAATCCGGAGAAGGCCGCCTTCGCGAAGCCACGAAAAACGTCGAAGCCCAGAAGGCCCAGGTGGACGAGGTCATCAAGGAGCAGAAAGCCCAGCTTTTGCGCATTTCGGGCATGTCCCGCGACGACGCCAAAGCCGCCCTCTTCCGGCAGTTAGAGCACGACCTCGCTACCGAAACCTCGCAAATGATCGAGCAAGCCGTCACCCGGGCGCAGGACGAGGCTCAGAACAAGACCCGCGAGATCGTCATTACGGCCCTGCAGCGCTATGCCGCCGATCACACCGCGTCAGCCACCGTCTCGACCGTCGACATTCCTAATGACGAGATGAAGGGCCGCGTCATCGGCCGCGAAGGCCGTAACATCCGTGCCTTCGAACGCGCCACCGGCGTTGACGTCATCGTCGATGACACCCCCGGCGTCGTCGTTGTCAGCGGCTTCGACCCTGTCCGGCGCGAGGTCGCCCGCCGGGCCCTCTCCAAGCTCATCGAGGATGGGCGCATCCACCCGACGCGAATCGAAGAGATCGTCAACGAGATCAAACAGGAGGTCGAACGCGAAATCCTCGAGATCGGCAAGAAGGCCAGTCTCGAAGCAAACGTCCCTGGTCTCAATCGCAAACTCCTCGATCTGCTCGGCCGACTGCACTACCGCACCAGCTACGGCCAGAACGTCCTGCGACACTCCATCGAAGTTGCCTACATGTCGCAGATCATCGCTGATGAGATCGGCCTCAACGGGGCTCTCGCGCGTCGCGCAGGGCTTTTGCACGACATCGGCAAGGCCGTCGACCACGAAGTCGAGGGTGGCCACCCCGCGATCGGGGCCGAGATCTGCCGCAAGTTCAACGAACCCGAAGAAGTGTTGAACGCCGTCGCCGGTCACCACGGCGACGTGCCGGCCACGACGCCTTACACGCCGATCGTCACGTCGGCCGACGCCATGAGCGCCTCGCGCCCCGGCGGCCGCCGCGAGTCGATGGAGCGCTACATCAAGCGCATGGAGGACTTGGAACTCATCGCCAAGGGCTTCCAAGGTGTCTCGCAGGCGTTCGCCATCCAGGCCGGCCGCGAGGTCCGCGTGATCGTCGATGCGCATTCCGTCGACGACTCGAACGCCATGCGCATCGCCCGCGAGATCGCAAAGAAAATCGAGTCCGACATGACCTATCCCGGCGAGGTCAAGGTCACGCTGCTTCGCGAAATCCGGGCCGTGGAGTACGCGCGGTAGCCGATCGCCAATCACGACAGCCGGTCTTACTTGCTCGGTTCAACCCGCAATTCGCGGTATCCCGTCTGCGGATCGGCCTCGCGCTCGAATCGAAGACCCTCGATCTCGGCGATCGCGATCTCAGAGGTTGTGCGTACGATCGACCCCTCCACCAGGTGGCCGCCGAACGTCCGGCCCTCCGGATCGCTGACCGCCAGATGAATGTGCATCCCGTCAAGTCCGAGCGTCCCGGTCATGGACACGATTTCCAAGTCTCCCTCAACGACGCTCGCCTCCGACTTTCCCGCATACCGCAGCGCCGCCTTCGCCAGACTCCCCACGCACGTCACAATCATGCCGGCTCTCACGCCGCGCTCGGCCGCATACTTCGTCAGCGCCCCCTTTAGGTCCGCCCCTGACTTCAAGCGCAAGACGAACACATTCGACACGCGGCCTTCGCCCTCTGACACTACGTCGCCCATCGAACGTCTCTCCACCGGCGCGGATCCGCACCCAACCGCGGAAGCCGCCAACAGACTCAACACGAAGGCGACCCATCGCCGCATTTGCTTCACTCCCCCAACTCGACCTCGGTTAGCGGAACCTCCGCCTGCAGCGCCCCGACCGACACCTCGACCAGTTGCTTGTCCAGACGCACGCGGACGACTCGCCCTTTGCGGGCGAACTTTCGCACGTAAACTTCGTCTCCCGCGCGCAACGCGTTGATCCGCTCCACCCACTTCGCGAACCGCCGCTGCTCTTCCTCGAGCTTGCGCTTTTGCTCGGTCACTTGGGCGCTGCGCTCGCCGAACTCTCGTTCGGCCGCCTCGGCCGACTTTCGCGCGTCTTCCGCTGCCCGCCGTGATTCGATCGTCCCCGCAATTGCCCGCGCCAGCACGCGGTCCCGCTCGCTCAAGTAGCGCTGCGCCGCCGAGATCAACTCCGTCGGCATGCCCAGCCGAGCCGCGACGATCAGCGCGCTGCTGTTGCCCGGCTCTCCGATTTTCAATTCATAACTGGGTTGCAACGTCTCATAGTCGAACCGCACCGATGCGTTGTCCACGCGCGGATGCTCGTACCCCACTGCTTTCAGTGCGCCGAGATGCGTGGTAATCATCGTCAGGCAGCCCGTTTCCAGCAGTTTGTCGATCACGGCCCGACCCAGGGCCGCGCCGTCGTCCGGATCGGTTCCCGCGCCCAGTTCATCCAACAACACCAGTGTGTCGCGCGTGCCGCTCCGCAGCACGTCCAGCACCCGCGCCAGATGCGAACTGAATGTGCTGAGCGACTGCTGCAAACTCTGCTCATCCCCGATGTCCACGAGCACCTGGTCAAACACCGGCAGCGTCGAGCCCTCGGCGGCCGGAATCGGCAGCCCGCTTTGGGCCATGAGCACCAGCAAGCCCACCGTCTTCAGCGCGGCCGTCTTTCCGCCCGTGTTCGGCCCCGTCACGATCAGGACGTCAAAGTCTTCGCCCAACCGGACATCGATCGGCACGACTTGTTTTCCGGTCATCGTCATGAGGATCGGATGCCGCGCCCCGCGCAACTTCAGTTGCCGCTCCTCGCTGATTTCTGGAATCGCCATCCCGAACCGCTGTGCCATCCGCAGCTTCGCGACGATCAGGTCGACGACTGCGACCGCATCCAGTGTTGCCAGCAGCCCGGCCTGATTCAGATGCACGAGGTGAGTCAGCTCCCACAGAATGCGTCCGATCTCGGCATTCTCATCCTGAACGAGTTGGATGATTGAGTTGTTCAGCGCCACCGCCTGGGTCGGTTCGATGAACAGCGTCTGCCCCGAGTCGCTGCTGCGATGGATAATCCCCGGAATACGCCCGCGATGGTCACTCTTGAGCGGCAGGACCATCCGATCGCCGTGAAACGTCGCCGCCGGATACTGCAACAGTTTTGTCAGGGACGATTGCCGCAGCAGGTGCTCGAACAGCTCTCGCGTCTCGCGCCGCAACTCTTCGCACCGGGCCCGAATCCGGGCCAGCCGCGGCGTTGCCTCGTCACGCACCTTGCCGCGAGGGTCAATCACCAGCCCGATACGATCCGCCAGCGTCGAGAAGTCTCCGATCCGCCCCGCTAATCCTGCGACCGCCGCCATGCCCTCCGGCAATTCCGCGAAATACTTCCGCAGCCCAGCCACTCCGCGCAGTGCATCGGCCAGCGACGAGAAGTCCTCCGGCTCCAGCTTGACCGGCGGGACCGCCTTTCGGACCAGCGGCCGCACATCGCTGATCCCCCCAAACGGCAGCATCCCCCGGGCCGCGACCAGCGTGCGAAACTGCCTCAGTTCCTCCAGACGCCGTTCGATCCTCGCGGCGTCCCCCGACGGCTCAATCGTTCCCGCCAACTCGCGCCCGAGCGAACAACAGGCGTGTTCGGCAAGCAATTGCCGAATCCGCCCATACTCCAACACATCCAGACTATGGCCGTCCACGAGTCCATCATATCCGCCACGATGCCCCAGCGCCGCGTTCGCCGACCGCTCGACCTCACGCTAAACTCCCTCTCCATGTCGCGACGACGCAACTGGATGCTCCTTCTCATGCCGCCTTTCCTGCTCCTCTTTCCCGAGTGCAACGAGAGTCTCCCGCGCGGCTCCTCCGAAAAAAACAACCTCGCCGGCATGACGTCGGCCAACGTCACCATCACCAATCACGCCGGCCAGAAGCAGACCTACACCGTCTGGCTCGCTCGCACCCCGCAGGAAACTTCACGCGGGCTCATGAACGTCACGGAAGCCGAGCTTCCCAACAACCGCGGGATGCTCTTTATCTTCCCCTACGATCAGGTCCTCGGCTTCTGGATGCGGAACACCATCATTCCGCTCGACATCGCCTACATCCGCAGCGACGGCACGATCGTCCGAACGCTCACGATGAAGGCCCTCGACGAATCCACGTATTCCTCCATCGAGCCCGCCAAGTACGCACTCGAACTGCGCTCGGGCGAGCTTGCCGCCCGAAAGATTACCAGCGGCGACCACGTCGATTTTCCGCCGTCGGTTCTCAACTCCAACCCCTGACCCGCCGACCCTACTCATACGGAGCCGCGCCGCGCGAGGCCGGCGGGCCCGAGAATGAACGACCGATCCAGCGCGGTCCGGTAACACAAGCATTGAATTGCTATGACGCAAATAATCGCTTCAGCACCGCAACTCTTCGAGTCGCCCGCCAGTCCCGCCGCGTTGCAACCACAATCCGCCCCAGCAATCGTGCATGCTGCGCTTGTTGGATTCGGCGCGACCGACCCGCGAATTGTCAGCGATCTCGTCGGCGCCAATGAGTGGTGCGAAGTCGTCCCGCTGGCCGTCGATTCATTTGACGATCCTGCGGTCCTCAAGCAAATCGATGTCGCGATCCTGATCGACGACCCGCACCCGGCTTACGCGAATGGAGACGGGCAGGGCACGCATTTCGACAAGCTGCTGACGCACCTTCGCCGCCACCGCATCGGTGCTGCCGTGATTACCGACCGACCCTGGGCATTTTCCGGCTTCGTCATCGGAGTGGTCTGCGTTCCGCCGAACGCCTCGCGCGACGTCCTGCGCGGCGTTTGCCTCGCACTCTCGCACCTGCGGCCCGTGCTGCGGCAGCTCGACCTCGAACTGACAACGATGGAATACCTCGGCGATCAGCTCGAGCGTCACTTCGACGATATCAATCACGAACTTCGCCTCGCCTCACGGCTGCAGCGCGACTTTCTGCCGCGCGAGCTCCCGAATGACGGGCCCGTTCGCTTCCATACGCTCTTCCGTCCTTGCGGCTGGGTCAGCGGCGATACGTTTGATGTGTTCCGACTGGATGCCCACCACATCGGCCTCTATGTCGCCGATGCCGTCGGCCACGGCGTCGCGGCCGGGCTGCTCACCATGATGATCAAGAACGCGATCCAGATGAGTCGCTCCGACGGTGAGCCGGCCTGGGCCACGCAGCTCATGCAGCCGGGCAACGTCCTCCGCCGGCTGAACGAGTCCCTCGCCGCACAGCAGCTCCCCGATTCCCAGTTCATCACCGCCTGGTACGGCGTCATCGACACCGCGTCGATGCGCCTTCGCTACGCCTCCGGCGGCCACCCGCCGCCCATCCTGTTCGACCCCGACGGAGGCGCGACCGACATCAACGGGGATGGCTGCCTGGTGGGAATCTTTCCGAATCAGGAATTCGCGGAGCGGGAAGTCCAACTCTGTCCCGGGCATCGATTGCTCGTTTTCAGTGACGGCCTTGAGTCAGTCCTGTTTGCACCCATCCAGAAGGACGGCCAGCCGCGTGACGTCGCCGCTCCGATTCTCGCGGCTGCGAAGCACTCTCCGGAAAATTTTGTCGCCGCGGTCACTCGTCACCTCGAAGCCAGCAAGATTGACCCCGCGAAGCTGGACGACATCACCCTGATCCTCGCCGACGTACTTCCTATCCGGTCCCGCGAGTCGCCAGACACGAAAATGATGCGGGGACTTGGGGACCCACCGCTGTGATAAAGCCGGCAGACCCGGCGCAAGAAGACCGGGCGTTGTGCTGGCATGGAGTGACGCTTGGAACGGGTCCGATGCGTAGCGGCCAGAATTCGGCTGCATCAATGGTTTTGCTGATAACAGCTGATAATCGCTGATAACGAACCGGTCGGGTCGGCGCGCAATCTCTTCAGAGCCGCAGACCGTTGTGCCAGCAAAGCGGCACAGACGCGGCCGATCGTTTCTGAATACGAAGACCTTTAGCCCTCGCAGTTGACTACACCATAGAGTTGCCGGCGTGCCACTGCGCGTTCAAGTCCACGCCGCCAGATACCGTCAAGGCCCGGTCGGCGCACGGGCGTCCCGGCTTGGCTGAGTCGATTTGATATCATCGGGGAATGGCGCGCATCGCGGTCCTGGTTCACCAGAACGACCTCTTTGAACGATGGGGGTACTTCGCCCACGCGTTTAGCGAGTTGTGGCGGCGCGAGGGGCATCGAGTCAGCGTCCTCGCGGGGCCCGAACAGCACGTCGACGCCGATCTGGCGGTTCTGCACGTCGATCTCACCGTCACGCCGCCCGAGTACGTCGCGTGGGCAACGAGGTTTCCGCAGGTAATTAATGGCAGGGTGACTGACATCTCGAAACGGCGGATCAGCCGGGCGATCGTGGCGCCGGGGGACGGATACGCCGGGCCGGTGGTCGTGAAGACGGACCGCAATCACGGCGGGCAGCCCGAGGCGCGGATGGCATCGGAGGGGACTCTACGAGCACGCCTCGGCAAGCAACTGCGCGACTGGATGCCGTGGACCCGGCGGTCGTGGATGCCCTCGATGGACTACCGGGTTTACGAGTCCGCGTCGGCGGTGCCGCGCGGGGTGTGGAGCAACCGGGAACTGGTAGTCGAGCGTTTCCAGCCGGAGACGAAGGATGGAATGTACTACCTGCGAGTGTGGATCTTTTTGGGGGATCGGGAAACGCACTCGTTCTGCTACGGCCCGGAACCGATCGTGAAGTCGGCCAACATCGCGGGGCGCGGGCCGGCCGGCGACGTGCCGGAAGAGCTGCGGCGGATGCGGGCCGAAATGGGGTTCGACTTCGGCAAGTTTGATTATGCGATGGTCAACGGACAACCCGTACTGTACGACGCCAACCGCACACCGGCGATGCCGCTGATACCGCCGGAGCAATTTTCACCGAATATTCATAGACTTGCCGAGGGCATCCGCGCGTATCTGTAGCGGTCCCCGGCCACCTTCGTGCCATGCGACGACCCGCGCCGCTCGTATCGGCTGAGCGTGGTCAGCCACCGACCTGGCGGCGGGGCTTGGGTGTCAGCCAATTCTCGGTGGCTTCGGCCGGCCAGTTCTTGCTCAGCATTCTTGCTTGCTTCGGGTCTTTCCAGAGGATGATTTCGCAGCGGCTGGCCGTGCCCATTGAGGAGCCGGGCGGAACGGCGACACAGGCCTCGTCGTTGTTGCGCCAGACCGGAAGCGTGCGGAGATCGCCGTCCGGATCGTTGTCGGTGACGATCTCGGTCGATTCTGAGGTTGCGAGGTCGAAGAGCGCGACGCGACCGGCAGTACCGGGCAGGAGAACGCGGCGGCCGTCGGGACTGACGTCGAACCAGGGCAGCTCTTTCTGGAGTTGGAAGGCGACGTCGCGCGGCAGCACTCGCAGGACGCTGGCAGACATTCGTGGGTCGATGGCGAAGAGTGTCCACTGCTGCGGCATGTCGCGGGTGGTCGCCGGAAGCGATGTTTCATACGAGGAGAAAAGCAGCCGGCCATCTTTCAGCCAACGGACGGTGAGAAACTGTTGGAAGAGCAGTCCGGCGCGGTCGTCCTGCTTGGCCGGCTCGACAAGGAGCTTGCCGGAGGCGTCGGCGATGTCGATGGTGGCAAGTGCGCCGAGTTGAATCGCCGAGCGGTCTTCGTCGTTGGAACTGGCGGTGTAGATGTACGCGAGAGAGCGGCTGTCGGGGCTCCAGTCGTAGTTAAGGGAGACGTTCTTCGCGGCGACGAGGATGGGCGCATTGGAGGCGGCGTCGGTCGCGATCACGACGAGTTCGTAGGCGGGATTGTCACCTGCACCGCGGGGGCGGGCGAATGCAGCCAGCTTTGCGCTCGGGGCGACGGAGGGGGATTGAAGCTCGTCGATCGAGACAACGAGGTTCTTGCCGGGCATGATCGAGTCAGCACCGACGTCGAAGACCTGGGCATTCCAGACGTCGAGCTCCATCTGCTCGAATTCCTTCCAGGTGGTGCCCACGTGCTTGGCGAGGCCGTCACCGAGCTTGTCGCGGAGGTAGATCAGCGCGGCGGCCTGCTCGCCACCGGTGAGCGGCTGGGTGAAGCGGGGCTTGAACTTGTCCCACGGGCCGTTGAAGGCGAGGACCTGCTCGCGAAGTTCCTTGGCGGAAACGGCGACGGAATCGCGCTGCGCGGGGGTGATCAACTTCTCAACGTCGGCCCAGGTCTTGGCCTTGGTGGTGTGGAGGACGAGCAGGCGCTTGTTATCCGGGAACCAGGCGACGCGGCGAGCGCCCGCCAGGAGGGGCTTGCTGAGTGCGCCGTCGGGCGAGCATAGGTGCAGACCATCGGCGGCGATAACTGCGGCGCGCGTGCCGTCAGGCGACCAGACCACTCGCTTCTCGGGGATGCAGCCGGCCAGAGCGGCCAACGAAACGGCGAACAGGATTTTTCGGCGGTATGCAGATCTCATGATTGACCTCCGGTTTGCGGCCATCGCAGGGGCGAGGACCAGCGGACTTTGTTTGATTCGACGGACTGACGATCGGTCATGGCGGCACGCATGTTTTCGGCCGCCCAGAAACTGTTGTTGGGCCCGACGGCCGCGACGAGGGCCGGCGCGTCAAACGGTTGCGGGGGGCGATTCCACTTCATCCCGGTAAGGAATGCCAGCGCGAGGCCTGCGGCGAGGGCCATGGGACGAAGCCAGCCGGCGGCGCGGCGGCGGTGGTTCGCCGCGGCGATGCGGGCGGCGGGAAACGGCGGCACGGCGGCGGATCGTGTATCACCGCGAAGAACTCGGGCGGCGAGCGAGACCGTGTCGCGATACTCGCCCAGGCGGCGCGCGGCGGGAGCGTCATGCGCAAGGTAGGCATCGAGGAGTTCGGCGACGTCTGCGTCCATCTGCTCGGCGGCGCGATCGACGATGAATTGATTGAGGGTTTGCGGTTTCATCGGGCCGGGTCCTCCGCATTCGAGACATCCATGAGATCGGTGAGCTGCCGAACGGCGTTGCTGAGGCGCGAGCGGACGGTGCCGATGGGGACATTCAGGACTTCGGCGATTTCGGCGTAGCTCAGGTCGGCGTTCAGTCGAAGTTCGAGCGTCTCGCGGAGTGGCGGCGCGAGGCGGGCAAGGGCGCTGCGCATCTGTTCGACGCGTGGATCGGCGTCAGCTTCAGCCGGGGCGGCCAGATCGTCGGCGAGTGGTCGGCGGCGGAGACGCAGGATGCGGCGTCGGATCGAGCCGGTGACGTTGCGGGCGACGGCGAAGAGCCACGCCCTTGGCGAGACAGCGTCGGTGAGGCGGGATTCGTGCCGGGCGGCCTGGACGAAAGTCTCTTGCAGCAGGTCTTCGGCTTCGGCGGTGTCGAACGCCTGGCGGCGGAGGAAACGCAGCAACTCGGGTGCGTGAGCTTCGTAGAGCACTTCGAGCTGTGAGCGTTGCGCGACCATGACACTCCCCGCGGCCGGAGTAGACCGGCGGCGGCAGCATATTGGTATCGCGAGCAGATCGAAAAGTTCACCAAAAATCGAAATTCGCGGATTGGCGGGGATTTTCAGCGGTTGGCGTGGTTGTTGAGCGCGGCGGCCAGACCGACAGCGATGGCATCGGCGACGTCGGGGGGTTCGGGCATTTTCGTCAGGCCAACCGTGAGCATGATCGCCCGCTGGACCTGGCGTTTGCCGGCGTGGCCGTTGCCGGTGAGGGCTTTCTTGATCTGGGTGGCGCCGATGGATTCGACCGGAACGCCGCGCCGGGCCCCGGCGAGCAGGACGACGCCGCGGGCGTGGCCCATGAGGATCGCGGTGCGCGGGTGCTTGTAATGGGCGTAGAGGTCTTCGACAGCGACGCGGGCGATCTCGTGGGCGGCAAAGAGCTCGTCGAGGCCTTGTTCGAGTTCATGCAGGCGCTCGGGCAGCTTCGCGCGCGGCGTCGTAGCGATGATGCCGGCGTCGAGGATGCGCTTGTCGGTTCCAGCGATGACGGCGTAGCCGCAGCGCTGCAGGCCGGGATCGATGCCGAGGATGTGCATGGCGGGCTCCGGCGGCGCGCGCGGCTCTACTTGCGCCGCCAGGAAGTGCCGTCGGCGCGGTCTTCGAGAATCACGCCGAGGTCATCGAGTCTCTTGCGGATGGTATCGCCGATTTCGAACTGCTTCGCCTTGCGCGACATGGCGCGGACGTCGATCAGCAGCTCGACGAGATCGCCGGTCAGCTCGTCGCCGCCGACGGACTGCGTTTGCGGCGGCTGCTCGAAGAGGCCAAGCAGGCGACCCACGAGCATGAGAGTACCGCTTGCGCCGGCCACGAGGGCTCCGACGCGGTCATCGCGGGTGACGTCGAGGCGACTCTGCTCGATGAACCGATTGATCCGCCCGGCGAGATCGAAGAGGACGCCAATGGCGCCGGCGGTGTTGAAGTCGTCATCCATGGATTCGAGGAAGCGGACTTGCTCGCCCAGGATCTCGTCAATAAAGGCGGCGTCGGCGGGCCCGGTCGCCTTGTCGCGGACCTGCTCGATGCGGCCGACGGGCTGGAACGGGCTCGCACCGGTAACGCGCTCGATGCGCTCGAAGAGCCGGTGAAAAGTAGAGAGACCCTTGCGGGCGGCGTCGATGGTTTCCGGTGAGAAATCGATCGGCGCCCGGTAGTGCGACGAGAGGATCAAGAATCGCAACAGCTCAGCGGGGTACTTCAGCAGCAGGTTGCTGATCAGCAAGTCGGTCATGACGCGCTGCATCTGCCCGTCGGATTTGGAGATCTTCTTGGTGTTGAAGCGCGTGAGGCCGTTGTGCATCCAGTACTTGGCGAGGGGCTTTCCGGTCAGGGACTCGGACTGTGCAATCTCGTTTTCGTGGTGCGGGAAGAGCAGATCCATGCCGCCGCCATGTATGTCGAACGTCTCGCCGAGGAGCTTGGCGCTCATGACCGAGCACTCGATGTGCCAGCCCGGGCGGCCGGCGCCCCAGGGCGAATCGAACTTGACGGCCGGAGGTTCGTCGGGCTTCGCGGCCTTCCAGAGGGCGAAATCGCCGGGGCCGCGCTTGCCTTTGTCCACAAGGCCGTCGCGAGTTCCGGAGAGCTGCTCGTCGGGACGGCGCTTGGAGAGCTTGCCATAGTCCTGATCGCGTTCGACGTTGAAGTAGACGTCGCCGTCGACCGCGTAGGCGTAGCCCTTTTCGACGAGCGCCGCGATGTGCTCGACCATGCCGGGGATGTAATCGCTGGCGCGGGGCAGGGCGTCGATCGAGCGGACGCCGAGACGACTCAGCCCGTCGATGTACTGGCGTTCGATGTCGCGGGCCAGGTCCATGACGTCGCGTCCCTGGGCGTGGGCCTCGGCGATGATCTTGTCTTCGACGTCGGTGATGTTCACGACCCAGCGGACCTGGTAGCCCTTGTAGCTGAGGTAACGCTTGACGACGTCGAAGATGACCGGGCCGACGGCGTGGCCGATGTGCGACGGCTTGTAGACCGTCGGGCCACACAGATACATTCCGACCTTGCCGGGAACAACCGGCTCGAAAAGTTCCTTCTCGCGACTGAGCGTGTTGTAAACCCGCAGCGTCATGCGGTTGGCAGCTCCCTCTGGGTCAGGCCGGCGACGACGGTGGCGGAGATGGCTTCGCCTCGACCGACGGCGTCAAGCCCCTCATTCGTCTTGGCTTTGATCGACACGCGGGCGGCATCCACCCGCAGCAATTCGGCGAGGCGGCGGCGGATCGGTTCCTTGTGCGGCGACAACTTCGGCCGCTCGGCTTGGATGACGACATCCACGCAGGCGACATCGTAGCCGAGGGCGTGGACACGTTGCAGGGCGGAGGCGAGGAGCTTCGTGCTGTCGGCAGCGCGGTAGGCCGGGTCGGTATCGGGAAACTGTTCGCCGATGTCGGGCAGGCCGGCCGCGCCGCAAATCGCGTCGACGACGGCATGCAGGACGACATCGGCGTCGCTGTGGCCGGCGAGGCCTTTGTCGAAGGGGATGTCGACTCCACCGAGAATGAGGCGGCGGCCCGACTCCATGCGGTGGAGGTCGGTGCCGATGCCGATGCGATGGATGACGGGGTCACTCATTTTCTCTCCGAACCCGCGTCAGGCCACTCACCTGAAAAAACTTCCTCGGCGGGGCCTGTCATGAATACCGGGGCATCGTCGGTGGCCCACTCGATCTCCAAGTCGCCGCCGGGCAAGTGGCACGTCACGCGGCGATCGAGGCGGTGTTCGAGGATGCCGGCGACCGCCACTGCGCACGCGCCACTGCCGCAGGCCTGGGTTGCGCCGGCGCCGCGCTCCCATGTGCGCATGGTCACCTCGCGACGTGTGCGTACCTCGACGAAGTGAGCATTGACGCGATTGGGGAACGCCGGATGGCGCTCGATCAGCGGGCCGAGACGGCTGAGTTCGATTGCCGCAACGTCGTCCACAAAGATCACGCAGTGAGGGTTGCCCATCGAAACGCAGGTCATCATCAGGCGCTCCGCCGCGACATTGAGCGGCTGGCGGATGCACCGATCCCCGGCGGCGTTCACCGGGATTTCCCCCGGAAACAGGACCGGCCGGCCGACTTCGACGCGGACCGTCGAGACGCGTGAACGTGCGCCGCGAACTTCAATGCTTGAAATGCCGCAATCGGTTTCGATGCGAATTCGCGTGGCGTCGCCGGTGTCGCCGCGAACGAGCCCGCGACTCGCGGAATACTTCGCGACACAGCGGATGCCGTTGCCGCACATCTCACCGCGCGAGCCATCGGCGTTGTACATCTCCATGCGGACGTCCGCGGCCGCACCGGGCGTTGGTCGCGCAATGAGTATCAGGCCGTCGCTGCCGATTCCTCGATGACGGTCGCTGATCGCGCGACAGAGCGACGGCCAGTCGCGGCCAGTCGCGGGCTGGGCGAAGCAGTCGACGTACACATAGTCGTTGCCGAGACCGTGCATTTTGACGAACGAAATCGGCATTTGCCTCACGCGGTAGCGACGGTTGCTGGTTCCGGCGCCGGGTCGACATCCCAATAGCTGAGTACGAGAGGACCCAGGATCCAGGCACGTTCGATCGGCGTTCCGACTCCGGCCGGCCGGGCGCTTGAGCGGACGACCCAGGTGCGTGACCACTTGTCGTGCAGGGCCTGGCGGCGCGGATCGCGGATGATCATCCAATAGTTTCCGAAAATGATGACGGAAAAGATCGAGAACATGATCGCACTGCCGACCGTCTGTCCAGGGGGTGAAACCTGCTTGTGTTTCGGAGTGTCGATCTGACCGCGGGCCGCGAGGACCGCCGTCAATAGTGCATAGAGTACGAGTGGGAAGACGAGCGAGAGGGCAAGCCGCCGGACGAGCGTCAGCCATGACGGAATCGCATCGGTCATGGTCACAAGACGGACGCCGGTGAGCCGATAGCCGATCGTTCCGCGGCGCGTGCGCCGCAGCAGCAAGTGATAGGGCGCCGCGACCAGCAACGAAACAAACAATCCAAACAGCATGACGACCGACGCACCGACGGTCCGCGCCGCAGTGGTTTGTTCGCCGCCGGATTGCTCCTTTTGAAGCAGGATCAGAGGCGTCATCAGCACTGCCGTGATGATTGCCGCATCAATGAGGCAGGCCAGCAGCCGACGGACCAAGCCGGCATGATCTTCGCGTCGAAACCAAACAAACGTATCAGCGTTCATTTCGCGAATAATAGCTTCGCGGCCGTTGCTTGAATATCAGCGGATGGCCGGGGCTTCGATGTCTTGAAATCGTTCATGGGACGCGAACATCATGTCCACCAGCCGGCACTTGGTCAGTATGGCTGGATCGCCTGAACAGAGGCGCTGCACTTCAGTCAACACCTTTCGGGCGTCGTCAAAGCGGCCGACTTCGCCGAGGGCGGCGCCGAGCGTCAGGAGAGTACGGCAGTCTTGTCCGCCGGGGGCCGCGGCGAGGGGCTCGACGATCCTGAGCGCGGCGTTGCCATCGCGAAGTCCGTCGTCCATCGAAGTGGCGAGCAGCCACGCAAGGCGGAGTTGAAGCGAGCGGCTGTTTGGGGCCAATTTCAAGCCGTAGCGAGCGGCGTCGATCGCGCCGCGGAGTTGAAGTCCACAGGCGTAGAGTCGCGACGCTTCCTCAAAGACGGCCGGGTTGTCGGGCTCGAGCTTCACGGCGCGCTCGATGGCGGCACCGGCCTCGACGGGATGTCGGCTGCGGATGAGCGCGTCGGCGAGCATCAGCTGTGTCCCGGCATTCGGGGATCCGAACTGCACGGCCTGCTGGAGTTCGCGGGCAGCGGCGTCGCCCTGGCCAGCGGCGAGGAGAGCGGCACCGAGCGTCCTGCGTGCGTCGGCGGATCCACCATCCAGTTCCACGGCGCGGCGAGCGATTTCCAGCGCTTCATTCGTACGGCCGACCTGCAAGAGCAGCGACGAGAGACTGAGCGTCATCGACGGATCGTCCGGAAAATCCTGGGCGGCGGATTCGTACGCAGCGAGGGCGGCGTTGAGGTCGCCGCGCCGGACGAGCGCGGCGGCCATGTTGGCTCGCGCGAACTTGTTCGCGGGCTCGTACGCCAGAACGCGCTGCCAGAGTGTGAGCGAATTCTGCCACCAGCGAACCTGCGCGCTGGTCAGAACCGCGAGAAGTCCGAGGGCAACGCCGAGCGACGTGAGCGCGATGGTCCAGATAGGGCGAGGCGCTCCGGGGGCGGCGAAGCGACGTCCGATCCACGCGACGAGACCGCCGAGAACGACGGCCAGCACCATGCCCGGCAGATAGGAATAGCGATCGGCGACAAGCTGCGGCCCGGCCTGAGCAAGTCCGGAGACGGGGGCGAGAAGTGCGAGGAACGAGAACCATGCTACGGCAATCCACGGCCGTCGTCGCCACTGAAAAATCGAGACGATCGTGAGCAGGATGCACCCGGCGAGCGCGGCGATGAAGGCGGGCTGGCGCAGCGAGGCAGCGGCGGGAAGTGAGTAAAGCGGGTGAAGATCAAACGGGAGCAGCATTTTCGCGACGTAGAACCACGCCCCGAATGACGCAATGAGAAGTCGCGACAGAAGGTCTACCTCGGCGAGCGACTTAAAGGCGGCGAGTTGATGCTGGCCATACCATGCGAGCGCGGCGGCGATCACCGCGAATGCAACGAACGGCGTCTTTTCAATAAGCACTCGACGACGGTGGCCGCTGAAGCGACGCAGGGGGTACACGTCGAGCATGAGCAAGACGATCGGCAACGTCATGCCGCCGGCCTTTGCCAATAGCGAGAAGGCGTAAACAACGATCGCTGCGACATGGCGGCCGCGACGCTCGGGTGGATCGCATGAGCGGAGGTAGAGCAGCACCGTCGCGGCGATCAGAAAGCCTGAGAGCACGTCGCGGCGTTCAGAGGCCCAGGCGACGGATTCGGCTCGGAGCGGGCTGATGGCGAAAAACAGTGAGGCGGCAGTGGCGGCGATCCGGCAACGATTATCGTCGCGCGGCAAGCCGGACGCGACCGACAGGAGTCTTGCCGCGACGAAGTAGAGGGCTACGGCGGCGAGGATGTGATAGATCATGTTGAAGAGATGGTGAATGGCAGATCCGGGAGCCCAGAGCGCTGATTCGACGGCGAGCGAGAGCCAACTCAGCGGTTGATAGGGTCCCAGATGGAAGGTTGTGAACATCCAGCTGAGATTCGCGGCCGAGAGGCCGCGGGCGTGCGGGTTGTGCTCGAAGTTGAGCTGGTCATCCCAGTTCACGAATTCGTGCTGGATCGCCGGCGCGAACGCGGCCAGCGTTATCAGGACGACTAGCAGGACATAGGGCCAGTCGCGCGATGCGCGGGCATCCGGTTCAGGCAGACCCGTCTTTGTCTGTCGTGATGCGTGCGATGGCGCCACGATAACGTGCTCCCGAGTTCCAGGCCGCGGCGACAAGACCCGGCTTGACGCGGCCACGATTCGGCGTCAGTATAGACGGTCCGCTTCGGGCAGGAATTCCGACGCAGAAGCCGATTTTACGATTCGACAGGTGACGTATGATAAAAGCCGTTGATATGCGGAAGGGTCTGGTCGTCGAACATGAGGGCCAGCTCTTCACCGTACATGATTTCCAGATTGTCTCGAAGGGCAACTGGCGGAGCTACGTCGCGGCGAAGCTCAAAAACTTCAAGACCGGCTCGGTGATCGACGCCCGCTTCAGCACCGATGACAAGCTGGAGACCCCGCGCGTCGAGGGCAGCGAGTACGAATACCTCTATCGCGAAGGTGACAACTACGTTTTCATGGACGTCAATACGTTCGATCAGGTCACTGTCTCGGTCGATCTCATCCCGGACGCAGAGCTGTACCTGAAGGGAAACGAGCGTTGCAAGCTGTTGATGATGGACGGCGTGATTGTGGGCGGCGAATTGCCGAACGTCGTCGAGCTGGCCGTGAAGGAAACATCGCCGGTCGTCAAGGGTGCTACGGCTACGAATCAACAAAAGGATGCGGTCCTTGAGACGGGGCTGAAGGTCCGCGTCCCGCCGTTTATCGTAAATGGTGAGATGCTGCGCATCGACACGCGCACCGGCGAGTACCTCGAGCGCGCGTAGACGGCTTGTGGCCGGTCCCGCAACACCAATCTCCTGCAACTTCATTCCGGCCAACCGGAACTATTCACCTCTCTGGTTGTTGGTCGCCTGGCTGCTGGCGCCGCTCGATCCGATCATCGTCGCGCTGACGGTCATTGGCGTCGGCGGTCGGCGGCGCTGGGATACTCCGCGACGGCGAAAGCGCGGATTGATCATCATTCTTGGCGGAGTCGAGGGGCCGAGTCTCTACGCACGGGCGATGGCCACGGGAATCCTGAGGAGCGGCTGGCGCGGCGCGGTTCATGTCTATCGCTGGAACGCCGGCATTCCGCTGTTTCGGGTCTTTCCGAACCTGATGCATGGCCGACACCATCGTCGGTCCGCGGCGGGATTGCTGGAGCTGATCCGGGACCAGCGAGCGCGATTCGGCGACACGCCGATTTCGATACTTGCTCAATCGGGCGGCTGCTGGATCGCGGTGCGAACTCTCGAGGAGCTGGAGGGAGCGGACGCGATCAATCGGGCGGTCTTGCTCGGGCCGTCAATCTGGCCGGGATATGACCCGGCGCGGGCGGCAAGGGGCTGTCGCGGCGGAATGGTCTCGATCGGCGGCCCCGGCGACTTCTTCTTCCTCGGACTCGGCACGACGACGTTTGGAACTTCGGACCGACACTTCGGCCCATCGGCCGGCCTGCTTGGTTGGCGTCGCGAAGCCGAGGGCTTCGCGGATGTGCGGTGGCGGCCGGATTGGCTTCGATTTGGCTACGTCGGCAATCATATTACGGCAGTGAGTCCGGCGTTCATTCGGCATGTCGTGGCCCCCTGGCTGACGGGAGTCAACGGCGTTCCGATCGACTGAGTCGCCGCGGCGGCGGGTGGTGCGATGGCAGCTCGACAATACTCGTTCCTCTGGCTGCTGTTCGCGTGGCTATTGGGGGTGCTGGAGCCGTTCATCTGTGCCATCTCGACATGGCCGGGGATGATCTTCGGCGTCGGCCCGACGCATCGCTGGGACTCGCCACGGCGGCGGCGACGCGGCTTGATAGTCGTTCTCGGCGGGGTCGAGGGGCCGAGTCTCTACGCGCGGGCGATGGCGACGGGCATCCTGAAGAGTGGCTGGCGCGGGGCCGTGGTGGTTTACAAATGGAACGCGGGGCCGCCGATCGTGCGGGCGCTGAAGAACCTCATGAATCGCGAGCACCAGGAACGCTGCGCGGGCGAACTCGTGGGCATGATTCGCGAGCATCGTGTGCGCCACGGGAGTACACGGGTGGCGCTGCTGGCCCAGTCGGGCGGGTGTTGGATCGTCGTGCGGGCGCTGGAGCGACTTGGTGCGACGGAAGCAATCGATCGGGCCGTGCTGTTGGCCGCGGCAATATCGCCCGGATACGACCCGTCGCGCGCGGCGGAAGGCTGTCGCGGCGGGCTGGCATCGGTGGGCGGCCCGGGCGATCTGTTTTTTCTTGGGTTAGGCACGTCGGTCTTCGGTACGTCGGATCGACGATTCGCGCCGTCGTGCGGGCTGACCGGATGGCGAACGCCGGCGCGCGGCTTCGACGACATTTCGTGGCGGCCGGCGTGGGTGCGCCTTGCCTACGTCGGAAATCATGTTTCAACAGTAAGCCCGATATTCATACGCCGCGTCATTGCGCCGTGGCTGGCGGGAGTACGCACCGGCCAACTCGCTTGACCGATCGGCGCGAAGCGACGTACCATGCCCCCCGCCGCCGGACGGTTCGGTCGCGTTGAACGCATGCGGCCGGCGGCGCCAGAGTCGAGCACGGAATGGACCTCGAACAGATCAAGGCCCTGACGGAGCTGATGGTCGCCAACGACCTGACGGAGATCATGCTCCGCGACGGGGAAGACCGAATTGTCATCCGTCGACACAAGCCCGGCGTGCCACCCATGGTGAACGCCGGCCTGACGCATACGATTCCCACCGCGGTTGCTCATGCCCCGGCGACCGCTCATACGCAGGTCGCGCGGCCGGCTGAGCCAGCTCCGGCGGCACCCGAAAGCGCGGGGCATGCGATCAAGTCGCCGATGGTCGGGACCTTTTATTCGACGCCCGATCCGGATTCGCCGCCCTTCGTCACGGTCGGCAGCCGCGTCGAGCCGGACACAGTCGTCTGCATCATCGAGGCCATGAAGGTCTTCAACGAGATCAAGGCCGAAGTGAGCGGGATCGTCGAGCGGGTGCTGGTCAACAACGGCCAGCCGGTCGAATACGGCCAGCCCATGTTTCAGGTTTCAGCCCGGTAATGTCTGTCGAACGGAATCGCCGCGGCGAGTAGGAAGCGGACGGGCGCATGTTTTCGCGCATTCTCATAGCCAATCGCGGTGAGATCGCCCTGCGGATCATCCGGGCGTGCCGCGAACTCGACATCGAGACGGTGGTAGTCTGCTCGGAGGCGGACCGCGACGCCGGATATTTGAAGCTGGCGAACAAGGTGGTCTGCATCGGGCCGCCATCTCCGCGCGAGAGCTACCTGATGGCCGACCGGATCATCGCGGCCGCCGAGGTGGCAAACGTCGACGCCATTCACCCCGGCTACGGATTCCTCGCGGAGAGCGCGGCGTTCGCCGAGCAGTGCCGGTCGTCAAAGATCGAGTTCATCGGACCAACGGCCGAGTCGATCCGGCAGCTCGGGGACAAAGCGGCGGCAAAAAAACTGGCGCGAAAGTGCAAAGTGCCGTGCGTGCCGGGCAGCGGGGACATCGTCGAGGACGACGAGGAAGCAGCGCGAATCGCCAACGAGATCGGCTACCCGGTACTCATCAAGGCGACGGCGGGCGGCGGCGGGCGCGGAATGCGAATTGCCAACAACCAGGCCACGTTGCGGGCCTCGCTGCACAGCGCGCGGGCCGAGGCGGCCGGGGCGTTCAAGGATGGGCGGATTTACATCGAGAAGGTGATCGAGCATCCGCGTCACGTCGAGGTGCAGATTCTGGGCGACCGGCACGGAAACATGATCCATCTCTGGGAGCGCGACTGCACGATGCAGCGGCGGCACCAGAAACTGATCGAGGAGTCGCCGTCGCCGTCGATCAAGTCTTCGACGCGTGAAGCGCTTTGCGCGGCGGCCGTGCGGCTGGCGAAGTCTGCCGGGTACTTTTCTGCTGGCACGGTCGAGTTCCTTGTCGACAAGAAAGAGAATTTCTACTTCATTGAAGTGAATACGCGAATTCAGGTGGAGCATCCGGTCACCGAGCTCGTAACGGGGATCGATCTGATTGCGTGGATGATCCGGATCGCCGCGGGCCAGAAGTTGACGATCAAGCAGCGAGACGTACGACAGGACGGCTGCGCGATCGAAGCGCGGATCAACGCCGAGGACCCGTCGCAGGGTTTCCGGCCGAGCCCCGGGCGGATCGAGCGATTCCGCCCGCCCGGCGGGCCGGGCGTTCGGCTCGATTCGCACTGCTACGCCGGGTACACGATTCCGCCGTACTACGATTCACTGATCGGCAAGTTGATCGTACACAAGCCGACGCGCGACGAGGCGATCGCATGCATGCGGCGGTGCCTCGACGAATTCGAGATCGATCCGGTCAAGACGACGATTCCGCTGCACCGCGAGATCTTCCGGCACAACAATTTCATCACGGGGGAGATCGACACGCTCTTCATCGAGCGGACTTGGTAGAGCGGCGAGATCGATCCGGATTCGCGGCTCGCGGAGCTGCGTGATGGCAAGTTCATCCCACGAACGCCCCGGGGACCGAGAACCGACCCGATCATTCGCGGCGTGGATTCGTCGACACCGCTGGGAAGCAATTTCCGGCGCGATCTTGTTCGTCGCTTCACTGTTGGTCATGGCACACCGCTTGTCGGTCCCGAGCATCTGGATCGATGAAGCGTCGTCATGGAATAACGTCCGCGGCGGATGGTGGCGGCTGATTGAGTTCTGCGTCGGTGGCGATGACAGCAGCGGATTGCTCTACGCGAACATGCTGAAGTTGTGGACCGGCGCCTTCGGCGTGTTTCCCGAGTCTCGGATGCGGTCCCTGAGCGTACTTTGCACGCTCGTCTTCATCGGACTGATGTATCTCGCCGCGCTGTTCGCATGGGGATCGCGCGCGGCAACCTTCGTCGCGATACTTGCTGCCGCCCATCCGCTGGTCACCTTCTGGTCAAGACAGGCGCGGGCCTATTCGCTGCTCCTGGCATGTGCGTCATTCAGCATCCTGGGACTTGTATTGAGATTTCGTGGAAATGCGCGACGAATCTCGCTGCTCATGATTGGCTGCGGATCGGCGATGTTGGTTCTGACGCACCTGTTTGCGGCGTTTTTTGTGATGGGACTTGCGCTCGTGCTGGCGTACCAGCCATGCGAAGGCCCGACGTTGGAGACAGGTGGAACGCTCCGCAGGATGGCCGTCAGGGTCGCACCGCTTCGCTGGGCGGCGCTTCTGCTTCTCCTCTGGGTATTCGTGACGCGAGTACGCATCCAGAGCAGTCTTACACAGTTCTGGACATCCGGATCCATACCGGAGGCCGTTCAACACTCGGCTGCGGCGCTCCTACCTCCGATCTGGCTGTATGGCACTGCCGCGGCGGCAGGACTGATTGCCCTCGGCCGACAATCGGGCAATTCAAGAGCGCTCCGGTCGACAACGATACTCTTGTTGCTGGGGATGATTGCGCTCGGTCCCGTTCTCACGTCGTTATTGGCGCGAGGCGGCCATCACTTCGTTCATCCGCGGTACATGCTGAGCGCCGTACCATTGCTCGTTTTGCCGGTCGGGTATCTGTTCTCGCGCGCCCCGATCTGGCTGGGTGCGCCGGGCTGCGCAATTTTCGCATGTGCCGCCGCGTACTGCGGCGGAACGCTGGAACTCTACAAACCGACCGCACCCTGGGGTGATGACATCCGCGCGGCGGCCGCAATTATTCGCTCGTCATCGCAACCGAACGACGCCCTCCTTGTGCTCCCGTGGTGTGAGCGAATCTCGCTGGAGTACTACGGTGTTGCGCTGCCAGTCGCGTACTCGCCGGACGACAACATCGCACGGATCAAGGCGGAATGGCCGGGTCTCTGGAAGACGCGGGTATCTCGCGTGTGGATCGTCCTGGTTCGAGGTGAACCGGGACGGGAATACGAGTCCATGAAGCTGTCCGGTCATCCTGCGTGGAGACTCGGCACACTTCAATTGATACGAATAGACCATCCGGCGGCGTCGCGCCTGTGATGTGATCGTCCGTCGACCCTTCAAAGCGCAACGGTCGCAAGGTCTAGCCGGAGACGATTGCGACGGCGTCTTTTCCGGTACGCCCGGCCGGTCGGGCCATCGGCGGGGACGACGGTCGGACAACCGCCAGTCGCCGACAGCGCTCGGCGACGCGGCTGAGGTGCTCGGCGGTATCGCGAGCTCGCAACGAATTGCTGAGCCGATCGAGATCGCCGAGGCGGCCGGCACTCCAGAGCTCCATGACGAGTTCGAGCCACGGATCAAATCGCGAGGCCCCGCACTCAACCGGAGCCGTCCAGTCTACCACCACGGCGTCGGCGCCCGCGCCCCAGCGCTGAAGGGCCGCAGTCGGGGCCTGCACAAAGGCCACGCGCACGGGCCGTGACGGCGCGTAAGTCAGACCGACGGAAATCGATAGCGTGCGACGCACTGCAACCGGCGTCGCCGCGAGGAGATGTCGCATGGCGATGTCGGGCGTCGGGGCGTTGTTCACGATGACCGGACGGCGCTCGAGCATGACGCGCAGAATCCAACCCAGGCGCAACGCATCCGTGGGCAACGATCGCCAAGCCAGCCCCGCGCTGCGGGCCTCGCGCGAGTTGCCGGGCGGCGTCATGTTCAGTGGCGCCAGGCAATTGACCGGGCCGGCGAGCGGCGGTTCATCCTCCCACGGCTTCAGGGTCGCCCGCACGCGCATCGGATCGCAGAAAAAGCGGGCAAAATCAGCGTCGGTCAGCACGGCGATGCGTGAATAAATACGACTGCCGCCTCGGCCGGAGTGTTCGGAGCCGGCCGCGCACGAAGCGATCACCGCATGGCCGCCGCTTTCGAGCGCGAGACTGGCCCAGGCGCGGCCACCGCCGGCGCCGTTCGAATCGGCAGAGAGTCCGCCGTGCGAGGGACAGCGGCGCGTCAATTCCTGCTTGTGCTCCGTCGTCAGGCCGGGGCTGCAGGCAATCAGACGATAGCCCTCGCCCATCAGCGACCGCGCCGACGTGAACACCGCGCGCTCGGCCCGAACGTATGGGGCCGGGCCGGCGCTGCTTAGAACTGTGACAGGATCCATTCGAATGGCTCCAGCACGCCCCGCAGGGCGGTATGCAGCGGCACCGGCCGCACGATCGAGTTGTCGCTGGCGGTCGCGTACCCGAGCGAGCCGACGACGCTGCACGCGAAAAACTCGACGCGCTCGTAACGCGAGTTGCACATGTTCCAGACGCGGTTGAGGTTGGCCTCGACGAAGCCGTGCGGGTTCTCAAAACACTGGGGACAGTGATCGGCCTTGCAAAGAATGATCGATACCGGCAACTGGACCTTCTGATCGCGCTTCGCCCCGAACATGGAATCGAGGTAGCTGAGCATCTTGAGAGCGAAGAAGTCGGGCTGCGGCGAGCCGCTCGCGGCCAGGGCCGCGTCGACAAGCAACATCATGCCCGACGATCGCTTCAGAAGGTTGCGGATGACGCGGAACGATTCGGGTGAAGTCAGCTCGGCAACGATCGCTTCGCCGGCGAGATCGGGCATTACCAGGTCGACCCACGGCGAACCCTGGGTCTGGCGTCGGACGTGGTAATAGGCCCAGCGCCACTCGTGCGATTCCATCGGCGTCTTGGGAGGAAAGATGCGGTAGGCCATGTGGCTGATGACGACCTGCGGCAAATCGACCGAGTAGGCGCCTTTCGGCACGGCTTCGAACTCGCAGGCCCGCTGGGCCAGCATGTCGAGCAGGAAGCCGAGATAGACTGTCTTGCCGACGTTGCTGTCGCCGACGATGCTGATCATATTCGGATCGCGCTTCTGGGCGTTGACGTCGTGCACGAGCTGCATGGGCGCCGAACACTCGCAGCAGACCATCGCCTTGGCTGTATTGGGAGTATCGCAGATCAGGCATTGCACCTCGCCTGCGACCGCCGGACTCGTTTGAGTTTTGCTGAACACGGTTGTTTCCTCTTTTCCGCCGATGCGAATCCGGCATTACACACTGAGCAGATCCACGGCGCAGCGAAAGCCGATGTTGTGAGATCGCGCCAGACTGCTCGCCCCCGAACGAAACGTACTCGTCGCCTGCCACGGGAAGTAGGTGTCGAACGCCCCCCCGCGGATGCACTTCATCATCATTTCGCCCACGACGTGGCGGCCTTCTTCTGCCATCAGCACGAGGTCGCCGTCAACCCACTCCCAGACGTTGCCGATCAACTGCTGCACGCCATTGGGCGCAGTGCCACCGGGACAGGCGTCGACCGGCAGGGTCTGTGCGTGGCCGGCCAGCCAGATGTTGCAGTTCTCGGGGTCGAGCGATTCGCCCCATGGATAGCGCCGTTCGACATTGGCGGCGCTGCGCAGCCGCCAACTCGCGGCCATCTGCCACTCCTGCTCCTTGGGCAATCGGAAGCCGGCCCAGGCCGCGTAGGCGAGAGCCTCGAAGTAGCAAATGCCCACGACCGGGTGCTTCCCCAAACGACGATCGTGGCGGCCGTTTCGCCAGTAGCGCGGACCGGGCGCGTCCGTCTGATCTCGAAAGTGGATGAGGTGTGCCCAGGTTGATTCGGGCCACCAGCTCAGGTTCTCGTACCCACCGTCGTCGACGAACATCTGGTAGGCCGCTTGTGAAACGGCGTGTCGCGCGAGCAAATAGGACTCGACCTCGTAGTCGGCTTCCTCGCAGCCCGGCTCGCCATTTACCGAGACCGGCAGCGAGGCGAAGCCCTCCGGCACGAGGCCGAACGCCTCGTCGATCGCGCGAAGGGCTCGATCGCGCACTGCCGCGGCGTTCGCCGGATCGCCGCCCGTGACCGATCCGGTGACGAGTGCACCGTAGCGGCCCTGCCGCATCGCCCGTTCAAGCGGATCTTCGGGCAGAGCGGTTTTCTCGGCGGGCGCGTAGTCGGCCGCCGACGCAATCCCGGTGCGCACGGGAGCAGCCCGTCGGACGCGCTTCCGTGAAAAAAGTGTCAGCCCCATGGTTCATACCCCCACTGGTAAGTCGGTCTCATCCGGCCCCGACGACACGCCGCTTCGCATCGCGACAAAGCTTCTGGAATCGCTGCAATGACTCGCGCGCCTTGCGATCAGGCGGCGACGGCAGTCCGGCGTCGGCGGCCGCTTCCGTGCCCGGCTGTGCATCCTTGACGCCGTAGCGCGGCAGCAAGTCGCACTTCTGCTGTTCGATGGCGGTTAACTCGGTCTCCATTTGCTTGCGCATCTGCCCCAGTCCCTGCTGGATGGACTCGATTTCGTCCATTCGCTTTTCCAGCGTCTGCTCCCGGGCCGACAGTTCCGAAGCGCGGCGGTCGAGCTCGGCGAGCCGCTGCTCGAGATTGGCCGCGGCGTTCTCCTGCTCCGCCTTGAATTCGCCGCGTTGCTTGTCGAGCTTTGCAGCGGCCTCCAGCGTGCCTCGCGATTCGGATTCGAATCGCTTGCGCTCATCGGCCAGGGCGGCCTGCTGGCGTTGCAACTCCTGCTGCTGCTGGTTGACGTTTGCAGCCGCCCGTTCCACAGCGGACTGCTGTTGCTGGAACTCGGATTGCATGTGCTTGATCGCTGCCTCGCGCTCGCAGACCTCTTTCTCGCGCCGGCCGAGATCTCCGGCCGCGGCGGCCGCCTCCGAGAGCTGCTTTTCGCGTGTTCCGATTTCCTGCTCCCGCCGCTCGAAGAGGGCCGAAAGCTCCTGCTCGCAGCGCGACAATTCTGTCCGCTCGACGGCCATTTCGTCGCGGTAGGCGACGAGAGCATCCCGGCACTCTTCCAGCGCTTCGGACCGCGCCGCCAGCAACTCGCGGACCCCGCGAAGGCCGTCGATCAGGCCGGTTGTCAGCGTGTTCACCTCGCTGATGTTCGCGGGCGACGCGTTGTGCGGCGACTTCGTGTTTGCGTTTGCATTGCTCATGAGCTTCCGATCCTCCACCAATTCTTCTTCTTGCCGTCCCCGGACGCGGCGCCGCCGTTCTTCGCGCGGACTTCGTCGATCAAGTCTCTCAAGCGCGCCCGGCTCCCCCGGATACGTCGTAACATGTGGACCGCATGAGCGGTCTCCGGATCGAGTTGTGATAGCAGGGCTCGATCTTCATTGTCGTTGGATGAAGTCGCGGCGTCGGCCGCAACCGGTGTCTTCGGCTCCTCGTACACGACCATGCCCCGACGAGCGGGCCGCGCGACCGGCGCCGCTTCGGCCGGTTCGTCTGCACGCGCGACCGGCGGCTCCTGCGGCGGGGCCGTCGATGCATCCGGCTCAACCGACGGCGTGAGCGCAGCAAGCGCCGTTATGGCGTCCAGCCAGCGCTTGAAGTGCTCGTCGATCGTCTCCAGCGCGCGGCGGATGGCTCCGTCATCCGACGGGACTTCCGGCGGCGGCGCACTGGCTGGCCGTTTGGCGTTCATGGGCGTATGCCTGGCTCCCCCGGGCTGACCGCCGGCGTGCGGTCAGCTCCGCCCAGGACGCCCGGCGAGAGGCGTCCGAGACGTAATCCGAACAAACAATACGATATGGTGTGGAAACAACGGGGTAGGCCGCCGATTCGGCGACAAGCCCGATAAGAACGCTATCAGCGGAGCCGCGCTAGATCCGAGCGGACTCTGACGTCCGAAGGAGCGTGTCGCGCCGCAGTTCGCGATTGAGATTAGAACCGCGATCCACGCTGAGGGCCTTCTGCACCGCCGCTGCGATGCCCGCTGCGTCCAGCCCGCATTCAGCGAGTTGCGCTCCGCGTGAACCGTGCGGAATGAACTGGTCGACCGGCAGTCCCAGACGCGTAATCGGACGTGTGTCGAGGCCGAGTTCCTGAGCCGTTTCCAGCACCGCCGAGCCGAAGCCGCCGGCGAGGGAGTGATCCTCGAGCGTGATGACCGGGCGACCGGTCTCCAACGCCGCGACCACCATGTCGCGATCGACCGGCTTGGCAAAGCGGGCGTTGACGACCCGAACTTCTACTCCGTCGTTGGCGAGCAGATCGGCAGCGGCGAGTGCGTTCGAGCAGAGGGCCCCGTACGCGAGGATGGTCGCGTCGGTGCCCTTGCGGAGCAGTCGCGAGCGGCCAATCTCAAACTCCGGCGTGGCGGTCTCGCCCGGTCCACGCAGCGTCTCGGGCACGCTGTCGCGCGGATAGCGCATGACACACGGCTGGCTCAGTCGCAGTGCGAAACGCAGGCACGCGTTCAGTTCGGCCTCGTCGGCCGGCGCCGTGACGACCATGTTCTGATAGCCGCGCATGTATGCGATGTCGAGATAGCCGTGGTGAACAGGCCCGTCGCTGCCGACGACGCCGGCCCGATCAAGACAGAAGATCACCGGGAGACCCTGTAGCACGACCTCCTGAAAGACCTGGTCGAAAGCCCGCTGGAGAAACGTCGAGTAGATCGCGCAGACCGGGCGCAAACCCGTCTTGCACATGCCGGCCGCGATGTCGACCGTGCCGCTCTCGGCGATGCCGCCGTCGAGATAGCGATCGGGATACGCTTTCTGGAACTTGTTGAGGCCGGTGCCGTCGGGCATCGCGGCTGTCAGCCCAAACACGCGGTGATCATTCTTTGCTGCTTCGATCAGTGCATCGGCAAAGGCGGCCGTCCAACTCCGGCCGCTGGACTGAATCTCGACGCGACAGCCCTCGACGCGAAACGGGTTGGGGCTGTGGAAGCGGCAGGGCTCGGCGACGGCGTATTCGGCGCCGTGTCCCTTCGTCGTATGAACGTGCAGCAGGACGGGGTGCTGGACAACTTTGAGAAGCTGCAACAGCTCGATCAGGTGCTCGGTGTCGTGGCCATCGACCGGGCCGATGTACTGGTAGCCGAGCGACTCGAACATGCGATGCGGCGCGACTGCCGCCTTGATTCCTTCGCGAAGACTATCGAGGGCGTCGAGCGTCGGTTTGCCAATGACCGGGACCTGCGGCAAAAATCGCTTCGCCAGCTTCTTGATTTCCTCGTATGTCGGACTGACGCGGAACCGCGCCAGGTACTCGGCAAAGCCGCCCTGCGTCGGGGCAATGCCCATCGAGTTGTCGTTCAAAATGACGAGCAGTTGGCGCTTGAGCAGACCGCCCTGGTTGAGACCCTCGAACGCGACGCCGTTGACGATGCTGGCGTCGCCGACGAGCGCGACGACCGAGCCGCTCTTGTTCTGCATCGACAGGCCGCGAGCCATCCCAACGGCTGTGGCGATGGCCGTGCCGGCGTGGCCGACGTTGAACAAGTCATACGGGCTCTCGTCAATATTTGGGAAACCGCTCGGTCCGCCGGCCTTGCGGAGCAGATCGAACTTCTCGTTGCGGCCGGTCAGCAGCTTGTGAACGTAGGCCTGGTGGCCGACGTCCCACAGCAGGCGATCGTTCAGGAAATCGAAGACGTAGTGCAGCGCGATGGTGAGCTCGACCACGCCGAGGTTGCTCGCGAGGTGTCCGCCGTTGCGGCCGACAACCGCGCAGATGCGTTGACGCATCTCCTCTCCGAGTTGCTTAAGCTGAGGAATCGTCAAATTGCGCAGGTCGCCGGGCGACTTCAGCGTCGTCAGAATACTGGTCATCGAGAGAATCCTGTCTTTCGAGAGCAACGAACCGCAACACCGGCTGCCCGCTTACGACTCCCGCTCCACTACAAAATCAATGAGACTGGCGAGCGGCTCGGCCTCGTCTCC
Organism: uncultured Planctomycetaceae bacterium; assembly: GCA_964581285.1. Classification (GTDB taxonomy): domain Bacteria; phylum Planctomycetota; class Phycisphaerae; order UBA1845; family UTPLA1; genus SpSt-539. The sequence goes on from CAZONT010000025.1 coordinate 30,330, forward strand.
GAAGATCTGCAACGCCGCGCGGGCGCGATCGACCGCCTGCCTTGCGAGCCGCCTGCTCTCTTCTACGCCGCTGACCCGCGGAAAGGTCTGTTTGCCGCTGGCGGCGTCCTTTCCGCTTCGTTTTCCGAGCGTGGCCGTAGCGGCCGTCACGTCCAGTAAATCGTCGGCGATCTGGAAGGCGAGGCCGAGCTCATGACCGAAACTTCCGAGAGCATCAAGCTTTGCGTCGCCGGCGCCGGCTGCGATCGCTCCGAGCCGGCAGGATGATTCAATCAACCGCGCGGTCTTCATTGAGTGAATCCGTTCGACCAATTCGCGGTCGGCGGGCTTTTTCTCGCCGTCGATGTCCTCGACCTGGCCGCCGATCATGCCCTGCCAGCCGGTCGCGTGGGCGAGTTCGGCGGTCATGCGGGCGACGGAAGCCGGCGGTGCCGTCTGTGTTGCGATAATCTCGAACGCGAGCGCCAGCAATGCGTCGCCGGCAAGAATTGCCAGCGCCTCGCCGAAGACCTTGTGGTTCGTCGGCCGCCCGCGACGCAGATCGTCGTCGTCCATGGCCGGCAGATCGTCGTGAATGAGCGAAAACGTGTGAACGCACTCGATCGCGACCGCGGCCGGGATGGCCGCCGCCTCAGGCCCGCCGCAGGCACGACACGAGAGCAGTACGAGGGCAGGACGCAGCCGCTTGCCGCCCGCCTCGGCGCTGTATCGCATGGCGTCGACCAATCGCGCAGGGGTGCGTCCGCTACGTGAGAGGTAGCCCGCTAGCGCGCGTTCGACCACGTCGGCGCATTCGCGGAGAAGCACACTGGGATTCTGCATCGTGGACGGTGTCACGTCTGATCCAGAGCGACTTTCGCGAAGTCCGGTCGATGGCCGGTCCATCATCCGCGAGCCGGGAATTGTAGCGGCGGGGCGGTTTCAATACGAATGAAAGCAGACGCTACCGCTCGTCCTCGCCGGCTTCGCCCCCGCGCAAATCGACGGGGCGGAGCTGCCCGGCCGCGTCGGCCTGCAGCTTCTGAACCTTCATCTCTGCCTCGGTCAAAATCTTGCGGCAATGCTGAATGAGGTCCATGCCTTCGCTGAATCGCTCAATGGACTCTTCGAGGCCAACCTTGCCTTGCTCGATGGCGTCGACGATCTTTTCGAGCCGCCCCAGGGCCTGCTCAAATGTCAGCTTTTCCTTTGCCAAGTCGTAACTCCGAGCGGGTCGTCCAAACGCAATCGATGTCGATGAGGCGACATCATACAACGCACAGGGCGACAAGCGAACGCCCGGCGACTGCGGATCTGGGCAGAGTGTATTCCGCTGCATCGCGCTAAGTACGCGTCGCTGCGCAATGCTCGTCGATCAGTTTTCGCAGTATCAACCGGATCGTTGCTTGCGAGTTCTCGCTGCGCCGTCGAAAAAACTTGAAAGGTTGCAACTGAAGATTGATGGAAGTTATGCGTTCGACCCTTCCTTGAGTCCGGCTCACGCTCAAGAGAAATGGCGATAGCGGAACCTCGCACTGCCCCGGAAATCCGGCGACGAGGTCGTACAACGTGCCGCAGAGTGGATCGGAGTCCCTTTCCGCTTCGGTGGCCTGGCGACACAGCGCGTACACTTTCGCGGTATCGATCAATGGAAGCAGGTTGTTCACCGTCATTTCGTTCCAGCCGTGCCGCCGCGTCCAGACCAGAACGACTCGCCC
>CAZONT010000026.1:0-16463 GCA_964581285.1 uncultured Planctomycetaceae bacterium
CTTGACCAGGTGCCAGATTTCGAGGCGTGCTTTCTCGTTCTTGATCCGACCGAGGTCGTCGACGTATTTTTCGAGGATGCGGGCGCGGTGGTCGCCGGTCTTGTAGACGCGGTGGCCGAAGCCCATGATCAGTTTCTTGTTCTTGAACGAGTCTTCGACGAATGCGCGGGCCTGATCGACGGACTTGAGCGGCTCGAGCATCTTGACGACTTCCTCGTTTGCGCCGCCGTGGAGCGGGCCCTTGAGGGTGCCGATGGCGGCGACGATCGATGACCACTGGTCGCTCAGCGTGCTCGCGCAGACACGGGCGGCAAAGGTCGACGCGTTGAACTCGTGCTCGGCGTAGAGGATGAAGGTCAGGTTGAGGATCTTTTCGTCGAGCGGAGTCGGGGTGCGACCGAAGGCGAGGTGGTAAAACTGAGCGGCGTGCGAGAGGCCGGGCTTGGGGTCGATGAGCGGTTTGCTTTCGAGCAGCCTCATGCGGGCGGCGATCATGGTTGGGATGACGGCGAGGATGACGGCAGCTTCGCTGCGAAGCTTACCGAGCTTGGCGTCTTCCTTGATGTCGAAGTGGGCCCGCATCGATACAGCGGTGCGGAGCATGTCCATTCCTTCGACGTGCGGCGGGATGTTGCGGATGACGTCGATCACTTGCTGCGGCAGCTTGCGGTGGTCGTCGACGTAGCGGGTAAAGTGGGCGAGTTGATCTCGGGTCGGCAAGCTGTCGTGGAGGAGGAGATAGGCGACTTCCTCGAACGAGGCGTGGTCTGACAACTGGTCGATCGGGTAACCGCGATAGGCCAGGCTATCCTGTTGGACAGCCGAAACGGCGGTTTCACCGGCGATCACTCCTTCCAGTCCGGGGTGGTATGCTTCGGTGGTCGTGGTCATAGGCCTCCTCGCAGCAAACAGGCGTCGAATCGGGCGATTGACGCGAATAAGAGAGTTTAGTGCAAATGCGAAATAGGGCAACTCGGCGGCACGGCGGCCGGTTGGATTGGGTGAAGAATGGCGGCTGGCGACTGGGCAATAGGGGTTGATCTTGGCGGGACGAAGATCGAAGCCGCGTTGGTAGATGCGGGGGGGGCGGTACGGGAGAAGGTCCGGCGGGCGACCCCTGTGACGGAAGGCGCGGCGGGGGTTCGAGCCGCCATTGCCGCAATGGTCCGCGACGTGCAGTCGAAGGCAACCGGTCGGCTTGCGGGGGTGGGAGTCGGCGTCGCCGGACAGGTAGAGCATGGGACGGGCGTCGTTCGCGCTGCGCCGAATCTGCATTGGCGGGATGAGCCATTTGCAGCGCGGCTCTCGGCGGATTTGGGCATGCGTGTCGTCGTGGACAACGACGTGCGGATTGCGACCTGGGGGGAGTGGCTGCACGGCGCGGGAAACGGCTGCGACGATCTGGTGTGTCTGTTCGTGGGCACGGGTGTGGGGGGCGGGATTGTGAGCGGAGGTCGGATGCTGAGCGGCCCGGCGAACACCGCGGGGGAGCTGGGACACTTCCCGATCGACTTCAACGGACCGAAGTGTCATTGCAATACGCGCGGGTGCATCGAGGCGTTTGCGGGTGGGTGGGCAATCGCGCGGCAGGCGCAGGAGGCGATCGCGGCGGATGCGGCCTTCGGGGCGGCGATGCTGAAGATCGCAGGCGGGCGACTCGATGCCGTCACCGGCGCGGTCGTGGGTCAGGCGGCCCGCGGCGGCGACGCGCTGGCGAAGCATGTGATTGCGAATGTCGGTCGCGCGCTTGCGGCGGGCGTGACGGGAATTGTGAACGCGCTGAATCCGGCGCGGGTAATCCTCGGCGGCGGCGTGATCGAGGGAACGCCGGAATTGATCGACGTTGTGGCGGCAGGCGTTCGCGACAGTGCGTTGTCGGCGGCCAGCGCGGCAGTGAAGGTCGTACGGGCGGCGCTGGGGAACGACGCGGGCGTGGTTGGGGCGGCGGCATACTTGCGTCGCGGCGGCGACGGCGGCGCGCGGTCGTGACGCATCGGGTTTCCGCGTGCGATTGCGTCGGCGCGGCGCTTTTGGATAATGCGGTCGCGAACGGAGGGTCGGATGCGGGTCGGGATTGCGACGGATCATGGCGGGTTTGAGTTGAAGCAGAAGCTCCTCGCGCGGCTTCGGACGGCCGGTCATGAGGTGACCGACTTCGGCGCGGCGCAGCTTACGCCGACCGATGATTATCCCGACTTTACGATTCCCCTGGCGCAGGCCGTGGGGGAGGGGCGGCTGGACCGCGGGGTCGCTGTGTGCGGGAGCGGAGTCGGTGCGTGCGTCGTGGCCAACAAGGTGGTAAACGTGCGGGCGTGCCTGATCCACGACGAATTCTCGGCGCGTCAGGGCGTTGAAGACGACGACATGAACGTGATTTGTTTCGGCGGGCGGGTTATGGATGAGCCGACCGCGTGGAAGCTGACTCAGATCTTTCTGGCGGCGCGGTTCAGCGGGGCGGAGCGACACGCGCGCCGGCTGGCGAAGGTCCGGGCGATGGAGGATAGACGATGAAAGAGAATCCACTGGTCAAGCTGCATACGTTCGGGCAATCGATCTGGCAGGATTTCATTCGGCGGGACATGCTCGCGCCGGGCGGGAAAATGCAGCAGTTGATCGAGCAGGACGCGATCATGGGCGTCACGTCGAACCCGGCGATCTTCGAGAAGGCGATCGACGGGAGCAAAGATTACGACGATGACATCCGGAAGCTGGCGCGGCAGGGTAAGGGCGTTGAAGAGATTTACGAGACGCTGACGGTCGAGGACGTTACGCGGTGCGCGGACATTTTCCGGGGCGTGTATGACAAGACGGACGGAGGCGACGGGTTCGTGAGTCTCGAAGTGTCGCCGCATCTCGCGAACGACACGGCCGGGACACTGGTCGAGGCGAGGCGGCTCTGGGGAAAGCTGAAACATCCAAACGTGTTTATCAAGGTGCCTGCGACGCGGCCGGGGCTGGCGGCGATTCAGCAACTGATCAGCGAGGGCATCAACGTCAACGTGACGCTGCTGTTCGGCTTGAAGCGCTACGAGGAAGTCCTTGAGGCGTATATCAGCGGCCTGGAGAAGCTGGCGGCGAGCGGCAAACCGATCAATCGGACGGCGTCGGTGGCAAGTTTTTTCCTGAGCCGAATTGACTCGTTGCTCGATCCGCGGCTGGAGAAGCTTGCGGCGGCGGGTGGGGCGAACGCGGCGATTGCGAAGGGCTTGCAGGGCAAGATTGCAATCGCGAGCGCGAAACAGGCGTATCAGATCTACAAGCGGGTCATGGCGGGCGATCGCTGGAAGAAGCTGGCTGGGAAGGGCGCTAAGCCGCAGCGATTGCTGTGGGCGAGCACGAGTACCAAGAACAAGGCGTATAGCGACGTGATGTACGTTGAAGCGTTGATCGGGCCGGAGACAGTGAACACGGCGCCGCCCGAGACGATTGACGCGTATCGCGACCACGGAAACCCGGCGGCGCGACTGGAACTGGATGTGCCGGCGACGGCGGAGCATCTGCGGCAGCTTGCGGCGGTCGGCATCGAGCTGGCAGCGGCGACGCAGGAACTCGAGAACGAAGGCGTACAGAAGTTCGTCGAGCCGTACGAGAAACTGTTCGCGGCGCTTCGGACGAAGATCGCCGCGAGCAAGGCGTGAGAGGCGGACAGGTCGCGATGGAAAACTCAAAGCGTTCGGAACCGACGATTGTCGTCATCTTTGGCGCCAGCGGCGACCTGACGTCGCGCAAGCTCTTGCCGGCGCTGTTCAACTTGTACCTCGACAAGCTGTTGCCCAATCGGTTGTCGGTGGTTGGGATCGACCGCACAGCGAAGAGCGACGAGGAGTTCCGCAAGCTGATGCGGGACGCGGTCGACAAGTTCTCGCGGCGAGGGAAGGTCGCAGACGGGCCGTGGAGCGAGTTCGCGGGCGACCTGCACACGCTGGCGGGCGATTTTGGCGACAAAGCGACGTTTCAGAAGCTGACGGACATCATCAATGCAAAGAAGAAGGAGTGGGGGAGCGACGTCGGGCTGCTGTTCTATCTCGCGACGCCGCCGTCTGTGATGGAAATGATCGCGAAGGGGCTTGGAGATGCGGGGCTGACGGCCGATCGAAGCCGATCGCGAATCGTGTGTGAGAAGCCGTTTGGAAGGGATCTGGATTCGGCGAAGGAACTGAACGCCAAGCTGCTGAACGTATTTACCGAGAAGCAGATATACCGGATCGATCATTACCTCGGGAAGGACACGGTTCAGAACATTCTTGCGTTTCGATTCGCGAATTCACTCATGGAGCCGCTGTGGAATCGGCGGTACATCGACCACGTTCAGATCACGGTGGCAGAGGAAGTGGGCGTCGAACATCGCGGCGGGTACTACGAGAAATCGGGTGCGCTGCGGGACATGATTCAGAATCACTTGATGCAGCTGCTCTGCTATGTCGCGATGGAGAGTCCGGTCTCGTTCGCGGCGGACGAGATTCGCAACAAGAAGGTGGACGTCCTGCGGGCGATCCGTCCCATTCGAATGGAGAGCGTACACGAGCACGCGGTTCGCGGGCAGTACGACGCGGGCTGGTTTCGCGGGACACAAGTCCCCGCGTATCGGAGTGAGCCGGGGGTCAGTCCCGAGTCGAGCACGGAGACGTTTGCGGCCGTGAGGTTGCAGATCGACAACTGGCGGTGGCACGGCGTTCCGTTTTACATGCGGTCGGGCAAGCGTCTGCCGTCCCGCGTGTCGGAAATCGTGATCCAGTTCCGGCCGGTGCCGCACCTGCTGTTTCCGCCGACAACGGTTCCGGACATTCAGCCAAACCGACTCGTGCTGCGGATTCAGCCCGACGAAGGCATCTGGATGCGGATTCAGGCGAAGCAGCCGGGGTCGCCGATGCGGCTTCAAGCGGTCGCGATGAATTTTCTTTACAAGGAAGCGTTCAAGCTGCCGGAGCCGGAGGCGTACGAAACGCTTTTGCTGGACGTCATTCTCGGCGATGCGACGCAGTTCATGCGGGCCGACCAGGTGGAGGCGGCTTGGGAAGTAGTAATGCCGATCATCACGGCCTGGGAGAACGTGCCGCCGACTGATTTTCCCAATTACGCCGCGGGATCGTGGGGGCCGGATTCGGCGGTGACGTTGCTGGCGCGCGACGGGCGCAACTGGTGGGTCCCGGACATGCGCGAGAACTCGCACGGGTAGCGACGATGGCGACCCAAGTGTTCCCTGATGCCGATGCTCTCATGCGCGGGGCGGCGGAGTTCTTCGTCGAAAAGGCGCGAGCCGCGTCTGCAGCACGGGGACGATTCAGCGTGGCGCTCTCCGGGGGGAGCACGCCCAAGCGGGCCTATGAGCTGCTGGCTACCGAGCCGTATCGAAAGCGTGTTGATTGGGGTCGGGTGCACTTCTTCTGGGGCGACGAGCGTTGTGTTCCGCCGGATGATTCGCGGAGCAACTATCGGATGACGCGCGAGGCGCTGCTGGATCATCTCTCGCTACGAGGCGATCAGGTACATCGGGTGCGCGGGGAGCTGCCGCCGGCGGAGGGCGCTGAGGACTACGAATCGGTACTTGCATCGTTCTTCGGCGCGGGGCCGGTGCGATTCGACCTTGTGCTGCTGGGGCTGGGCACGAATGGGCACACGGCGTCGCTTTTTCCGGGAACGCCGGTACTAATCGAGACGAAACGGCCGGCGGCAGAAGTCTACGTCGCCGAGCTGGATATGTGGCGGGTGACGCTGACCGCGCCGGTCTTGAATGCGGCGGCGACGGCGGCGTTTCTGGTCTCCGGCGCGGATAAGGCGGACGTCGTACGCGAGATCCTTCGAGGCCCGCGCGATCCGAACCGACTTCCGGCGCAGCTCATCCGGCCGGAATCGGGCGACGCGACCTGGCTGCTCGACAAGCCGGCGGCCGCTCGCCTGACATAGAAATCTTCACACCATTCGGTTGGTTGACTTGTCCTGTTCGGCAGTTAGTCTAGCCGCCGCACAAGAACGGCTCGTGCGGCGCGTCCAGCGCCCGGTCTGTGAATGGATTCGAGGCACGCGATGCCCGCCGTTGCACGGCTTGTTGTGTTTATTCTGACGATTGCGGGGGCTGCGCCGGCTTCGGCGGCCAATCTTTCCACACTTGATCCCGCGGGCCCTTCGGCTGCGTCGATTCGCGAATTGTTAATGCTTGTTTCGGCCATTGCGGCGGTGATCTTCGTCGTTGTCATCGGCACGCTTGCCTATTGCGTGATTCGCTTCCGCGAGCGCCCGGGGATGCGTTCGGCAGAGCCGCCGCAGATTTACGGCAGCAATCCGATCGAGACGGCGTGGACGGTCGGGCCGATCCTGATCGTCTTCGTACTGACCCTGGTGATCATCCGGACGGTCGTGGAAGCGCGGCAAGCCGACCCGCAGCCGGGGTCGATGACAGTGCGGGTCATCGGGCATCAGTGGTGGTGGGAGTTCCAGTATCCCGAGCAGGCGGTCGTCGCGGCGAACGAAATGCACATTCCGGTCAGCAGTCCCAAGCAGCGGCAGCCGATCCACCTGCAGCTCGAATCGGCGGATGTCATCCACAGCTTCTGGGCGCCGCGACTGGCGGGGAAGACGGATCTTATTCCGGGGCGCGTCAACAACATGTGGATCGAGGGCACGTCGTCGGGCGTGTTTCATGGACAGTGCGCTGAGTTTTGCGGGACGCAGCACGCGAACATGATGATTCGCGTGGTGGTGGAATCGCGCGAGGAATTCGAGCGCTGGGCTGCGGCGCAGCGGTCGCCGGCGGTGAATGACGCGGCCGTCACAGAGGGGCGATCGCTGTTCATGGCTCGGACGTGCGCGAATTGTCACACGATCCGGGGAACGGCGGCCGCGGCGACGGTCGGCCCCGACCTGACGCACCTGAAGAGTCGCGAGACGATCGCGGCGTGCGAGCTGCCGAACACGCGGGCCAACCTGGAGCGGTGGCTGGCCGATCCGGCGGCGGTGAAGCCGGGCTGCCGAATGCCAAATCTGAACCTGCCGAAGTCCGAGATTGACGCGATCGTGTCGTACCTGGAGACGCTGAGATAGCCGGCTGACGTATGACGACCCTCCCGATCCATGCTGATCTCGAACGCCGCGACGTGCCATCCGTGCTGCACGGGTGGGTGACGACGGTCGATCACAAGCGGATCGGCATTCTGTATGTGATCTGGACGCTGCTGTTTTTCGGGATCGGCGGAATCGAAGCGCTGATCATGCGCTGGCAGCTCACCCGCCCGCAGGCGGGAGTCGTGAGCCCGGAGACATTCAATCAGCTCTTCACGATGCACGGCACGACAATGATTTTCTTTGTCGTGATGCCGCTGCTCCTGGGAGGGTTCGGGAATTTTCTCGTGCCGCTGATGATCGGGGCGCGGGACATGGCGTTTCCACGGCTGAACGCGATGAGCTTCTGGCTGTTTCTGTTCGGCGGACTGCTGACCTATTTCAGCTTTCTGGCGGGCGGGGCGCCGAGCATCGGGTGGTTCGCCTACGCGCCGCTGACGGAGTACGCGTTTTCGCGTGGGACCAGCACTGACTACTGGATTCTGGGGCTGCTCGTCGCCGGGGTGGGGACCGTGGCCGGGGCGATCAACCTCGCGACCACGATCCTGACGATGCGTGCGCCGGGGATGACGCTCGGGCGGTTGCCGCTGTTCGTCTGGATGATGCTGATCGACGCGATCCTGGTGCTCTTTGCGATGCCGCCGCTTACAGCGGCGCAGATCATGCTGCTGCTGGATCGGATGCTGGGGGCGCACTTTTTCGACACGCAGGCGGGCGGGTCGGCGCTGCTATGGCAGCACTTATTCTGGTTTTTCGGGCACCCCGAAGTGTACATCATGGTGCTGCCGGCGTTCGGAATGATCTCCGAAATGGTGCCGGTGTTTTCGCGCAAAGTGATCTTTGGATACGAATCGGTAGCGATCGCGACGGTATCCATCGGTTTCATCAGCTTCGGCGTTTGGGCCCATCACATGTTCGCGGTGGGGATGAGCTCGACGCTCGATTCGATCTTTGCCGGGGCGAGCATGCTGATTGCGGTGCCGACGGGGATCAAGATTTTCAACTGGGTTGCGACGCTGTATGGCGGGCGGCTGCAGATGTCGTCGCCGATGCTGTTCTCGCTCGGCTTCCTGGGAATGTTTGTCATCGGCGGTTTGACGGGGATCATGCTGGCGTCGGTGCCAATCGACTGGCAGGTGACGGACAGTTACTTCGTCGTGGCCCATTTTCACTGGGTGCTGTTCGGTGGGACGCTGTTCGCGGTGATGGGTGGGTTCTACTACTGGTATCCAAAGGTGACCGGACGGCTGATGAGCGAGCGGCTGGCGAAGTGGCACTTCTGGCTTCAACTGGTGGGGTTCATTGTGACATTCGGGCCGATGCATTTTGCGGGGATGATGGGAATGCCGCGGCGCGTCTATACCTATCTTCCGGGGCGCGGCTGGGAGATCTGGAATCAGCTTTCGACGGTTGGTGCGCTGATCTTGCTGGTTGCGTTCAGCGTGTTTTTCGTCAACCTGTTCGTCTCGCTGCGTCGCGGCTCCGTCTCCGGCGATGATCCATGGGATGCGTGGACTCTGGAGTGGGCTTGCGCTTCGCCGCCGCCCGTCTACAACTTTGAGCAGGCGCCTGTGGTGCGGAGCCGGCGGCCGTTGTGGGATATGAAACATCCGGAAGACCCGGACTGGAAGCACGAATGAGCGGTGGCAGCGTTGCAATGACCGCCGAGCCGATCGCGGGCAACTTTAACCGCGGCAAGGCGGGTATGGTCTGCTTTCTTTGCACGGAAGCAGCGTTTTTCAGCACGCTGATCGTGGCGTACATCACATACATCGGGAGGAGCAGCAGCGGGCCGACGCCGGGTACTTCGCTGAGCTTGACGTTGGCGATCATCAATTCGGCGTTTCTGCTGAGCAGCAGCGGAACGATGATGGCGGCTGAGCGTGGACTTGCGCGCGGCGCTCGCGGTGCATTTCGCTTTTGGCTGTGCGTAACGATGGCGCTGGCGGTCGGATTCTTGTTCACGACGGGCGTGGAGTGGAAAAGCCTGATCGTGAACGACGGACTGACGATCAGCCGAAACCTGTTTGGGACGACCTACTTCACGCTGCTTGGATTTCACGCGGCGCACGTCACGCTCGGGCTAACGGCGATGGCGATCGTTCAGGCGACGGTGACGCAAATCCAGCCGACGCAGCGCGCCGCGGGATTGGTCGAGCTGCTGGCGTGGTACTGGCACTTTGTCGATGGCGTGTGGGTCGCGATTTTCCTGGTGGTGTATGTCGTCGGGCGGTGAGCAACACGATTCTGACTCGGTAGAGATGCCGGCCGGAACGGCGTATCCGCTGACGATTGCGCTGGGGTTCACCTTGCTCGCGGCGGGGCTGGTGACCCAGCCGGTTGTGTCGGTCGTCGGGCTTGGACTGTGCCTATTCGCGGCGGTCGGGTGGTGTCGGCAGGCGTTCACCTCAGCCGGTGAGGTTCGCGTGACGATCATGCCTCGCGAGCCGGCAGCGGCGGTTCCCGTGCGGCCAGTCCTTGCGCTACGTGAAGGGATGCCGGGTCATCGCATGCGCGTGCCGGAGAAAGTGCATCCCTACTCGGCGGGGGCGAAGGGCGGAATCGTGGGCGGCGTCGTGATGGCGGGGACGGCGTTGCTTTACGGGGTGCTGACCGGCCGCGGGATCTGGTATCCAATCAATCTGCTGGCCGCGATGGTCCTACCGCGGCTGGTCGATGCGAGCGTGCCGCAGTTGCAGCAGTTCCATGGGTCGGCGCTGGTTGTCGCCGTGCTGATTCATGGCGTGGCGTCGATGCTGGTCGGGCTGATGTTCGGCATCCTGCTGCCGACGCTGCCGCGCGGGCCGGTCTTGTGGGGCGGCGTGATCGCGCCGCTGTTGTGGACTGGAGGGATACATGCGTTCATGGGAGTCATCAACCCGGCGTTGAACGCGCTGGTGGACTGGAAGTGGTTTCTCGCGTCGCAAGTCGCGTACGGGCTGACGGTAGGGATCGTCGTCGTGCGTTCGGAAAAAGTCTACGTAACGCAGCGAGTGAAAGGCGATTCGACGGCGTGATTGCTCGGATGCGACAACTCAGTCGGTCGACGGTCGTGCTCGCGGCCGTGATCTCGGCCGGGTGCGATCCGCCGAAGTACGCGGATCGTCCGCTTCGGCCGGGACAGGTGCTCGATTTTGCGCGGCTGTACACACAAAACTGTGCCGGATGTCATGGAGCGGACGGCCGGCTTGGACCGGCGCCGCCACTGAATGACGCAATGTTTCTTGCGATAGTTCCGGATGCGGAACTTCATCGAGTCATTGAGGCGGGTCGGGCTGGGACGCCCATGTCTGTGTTTGCGCGGGCGAACGGCGGTGCATTGACGCCGCAGCAGATTGAAGCGCTGGTGAGTGGCATTCGGGCGAAGTGGGGCGCTCCATCGAGTCAGCCGGTGGCGAACTTGCCCGCGTACGCAGCGACGGCGAAGGGTGACGCTTCGGCGGGCGCGGCAGTATTTGCCCGGGTATGCGCGGCGTGTCATGGAGCGAACGGCGTCGGGCCGTCGAAGGCGGGACCGTTGAATGTGCCCGCGTTCTTGGCGCTAGTCAGCGATCAGGCGCTGCGGCGGATTGTCATTACGGGTCGGCCCGACCTCGGGATGCCAGACTTTCGACATGTGGCCGACGGGTCGCCTCATCCGGCCGCGCTGACTCCGGCAGAAATCGGTGATGTCGTTGCTCTGCTGGCATCGTGGCGGCAGGCACCGGTCGCGGCGAAGCAGATGGCCGACGCGAATGGAGTTGAGCGATGACACACGATCCAACGCACGAAGGAGATCCGCCGGTGATCAACAGCGCGGATACGAGCGATCGGCGTGGCGTGCTCAAGTTTTTGAGTGTTGCGCTCGGCGGGCTGGCGGCAGCGGCTGCGGGCGTGCCGATTCTCGGCTACTTCTTCGGTCCGGTCACTCGGATGCTGCGCGACAAGTGGGTGGCGCTCGGGGGCGTTAACACATTTCCAATGAATCAGACGCAACTGGTCGATTTTGAGAATCCGGAGCACCGGCCGTGGGACGGGGTGAGCGGACGGTCGGCGGCGTATGTGCGGCGGACCGATGCGGCGGAGTTCAAGGTCTTTGCGATCAACTGCACGCACCTCGGCTGTCCCGTGTCGTGGTTCCCACAGTCGGGGCTGTTCATGTGTCCGTGCCACGGCGGCATTTACTACGAGAACGGGGCGCGAGCTTCGGGCCCGCCGCCGCATGGGTTGTACGAGTATGCGTGGCGAATCACGGATGGAAAGCTGCAGATACTGACCGGGCACTTGCCGACCTTGAACGACCCGCCGGACACGGCCGGAGAGAAGCACGCGTGAGGCCCGGCGTTCGACGAGTCCTTGACTGGTTCGAGGAGCGGCTCGGGATCGGCGCGGCGCTTGGCCCGATCCTGCGGCATCGTACGCCGCGCGGGGCTAAGTGGTGGTACGTCTTCGGCAGCGCGACGCTCACGCTCTTCTTTCTGCAGGTCGCTACGGGCATTTGCCTCGCGATGGTGTATGTGCCATCCGGCGACCAGGCGTACGAGAGTCTCCAATATCTTAACTACACTCAGGAACTCGGCTGGTTCCTCCGCGCGCTCCACAACACGGCGGCGGGCGGCATGGTCGTCATGTTGGTCGTGCACATGACGCAAGTATTCTTGATGGGGGCGTACAAGTATCCGCGCGAGTTGACCTGGCTGTTCGGCGTGGGGCTGCTGGCGATCACGCTGGGCATGGCGTTTTCCGGGCAGGTCCTGCGGTGGGATCAGGATGCGTACTGGGGCGTGGGAGTCGGGGCGTCGATGGCCGGGCGGCTGCCGCTGATCGGGCCGTACGTGGTGCGGATGCTTTGCTCGGGGCCGACCATCGGCGGCGAGACGCTGAGCCGGTTTTTTGCGTTGCACGTTTTTGTGTTGCCGGGGTTGCTGATCGCGCTGGTCGCGGGGCATCTATACCTGGTGCTGCGACTGGGGATTTCGTCTCCACCGGTGGCGGGGAACCCGGTCGATCCGCGGACTTATCACGAGGAATACGAGAAGGAGCTGGAGAGCGGCGTCCCGTTCTACCCGAACCCGGTACGGCGCGACATGATTTTCTCGGCGCTGACGGTGCTGGTGATCGTGCTGCTTGCGGCGGTGATCGGGCCAAAGGGACCGGGCGAGCCGCCCGATCCGACGATCATCACCGCCGAACCGCGGCCCGACTGGTACTTCCTTCCGCTGTTCGGGCTGCTGGCGCTCCTGCCGCCGGGACTCGAGACTCCGGCGATTTTTGGTGTCCCGGCTGTCATCGGGCTTGTGCTGATTCTGATTCCATTCGTCGGAAGCAAGGGGGAGCGCCATGCCCGGCGCCGGCCGGTGGCCGTGCTGTCGGTTGTACTGTTCTTCACGACTGCGGGCGTGCTGGGGTGGCTCGGAAACACGTCGCCGTGGTCGCCGATCATGGATGCGTGGAGCGGGTTGCCGGTGCCGGAGCGGATTGTGAAGCGACTGAAGCCGATGGAGTTGCAGGGGGCGGCGGTTTTTCAGGTGAAGACGTGCCGCAATTGTCACGCGCTCGACGGCAGCGGCGGGCAGCGTGGACCTGATTTGACAAACGTGGCGACGAAGTTGACGCGCGACGAACTCATTCGGCAGGTAATCCAGGGCGGCGGGCTGATGCCGGCATTCGGGACGCAACTGACGCCGGCTGAGATTGACGCGATGGTGGCGTTCCTCGAAACGCTGCGACCGGAGGGGCAGGCGGCGGCGCGCGATCCGACGGCGAGCGAACGCTGACGGCGGCCGCGCGGGGTCGGAACGATGGACTCGACGACGCGGGCGATACTGTCGGCATGGCCGCTGGGTGGATGGTCGATTTCTGCGCTCGTCGTGACGGGATTGGTGTACGTTCGCGGGTGGCGGACTCTCCGGCGTGCGGGATCCGTTCGAATTGGGCGGCGCGAGTTGGGGGCGTTTCTGGGAGGGTTGCTCGCGATCTTTGTTGCGCTGGAGTCGCCGATCGAGCCGCTGGCATCGATGTCGCTGACGATGCACATGGTGCAGCATCTGCTGCTCATCCTTGTTGCGGCACCGCTCATCGTCATTGGCGCGGCGGAAGTGCCGCTTCTTGTTGGATTGCCGACTGCGATTCGGCGGGATTGGGTACTGCCGGTGGTCCGGTCGGCGGGCGTTCGGGAGGCGGGGCGGTGGCTGACCAGACCGACAGTCGCGTGGGTGATCAGCGCTGTTGCGGTGTGGCTGTGGCATGTCCCGGCGCTCTACGAGCTGGCGCTACGAGATCAGAGGTGGCACTACGTTGAGCACGCCAGTTTCTTCCTGAGCGCAATCCTTTTCTGGTGGGTTGTCATCCAGCCGTTTCCGTCGCGACGTCGCACGGAGAACTGGGTGGTAGCGCCCTATCTATTTCTTGCGGGCGTGCAGGGCGGATTGCTGGCGGCACTGCTGACATTTGCGGATCGGGTCATCTATCCGCACTACGTGGCGATGCCGCGGCTGTGGGGCCTGTCGCCGCTGGCGGATCAATCGCTGGCGGGGGCGATCATGTGGGTGAGCGGAATAGTCGGGTATCTCGTTCCGCTGGCTTGGATCGGATCGAGAATGCTATATGGCGGCCGGCAGGGTGCGCCGACTTTCCGACGTGTGTCGATCGCACTTCCGATTCTGCATCGTCGCGAATCGAGTCCGCTGGATCTTGTTCGCGTTCCGGCGCTTGGTCGTTTCTTGCGCTGGCGGTATTCCCGGCCGATCATGCAGATCGTCGTGCTGGTGCTCGCGCTGGCCGTGATCGCCGACGGATTTCGCGGTCCGCAGGTTGCGCCGTTGAACCTGGCGGGGACTCTGCCGTGGATTCACTGGCGCGGGCTGTTGGTCATCGGATTGCTGGCGGTCGGGAACATGTTTTGCATGGCGTGTCCGTTCACTCTGCCGCGGACGTTGGCGCAACGCTGGCTCCCGGAGGGACGCGCGTGGCCGCGCTGGCTGAGGACGAAATGGCCGGCGGCGGGGTTGCTGCTGGTGTTCTTCATTGCGTACGAGGCGGGCGAGTTGTGGGCCCGGCCGTGGTGGACGGCTTGTGTCGCGGTTGGGTTCTTCGTGGCTGCATTCGTGGTCGACGGCGTTTTTCGCAGTGGCACGTTTTGCAAGTACGTCTGCCCGATCGGGCAGTTCAATTTCATCAATTCCATTATCTCGCCGTTCGATGTCCGCGTGCGGTCGACAAACGTCTGCGCCGATTGCCATACCCGCGAGTGCATTCGTGGTAGCGCCGACGGGCCCGGCTGCGAGATGGGGCTTTTCCTGCCGCGCAAGGGCGGCAATCTTGATTGCACACTCTGCCTCGACTGCATCCACGCGTGCCCGCACGACAATATTGGCATTGTTGCGGCGACGCCGTGCGGTGAGTTGTGGCGCGAGCGGCTGCGCTCGGGAGTCGGGCGACTGAGCCGGCGGACGGATGTCGCGGCGGTGGTTCTGTTGCTGGTCTTCGCGGCGTTCGTGAATGCGGCCGGGATGGTGGGACCGGTGATGGAACTGGAGAATCGTGTCGCGGTTGCGTTGGGAATTCGCAGCCGGGCGGCCGTTGTAACGATCCTGTATGCGGTTTGCCTGGTGCTCGTGCCTCTAGGCGTCGTGGCGATGGCGGCGGTTGTCGGCGAGCGGTGGAGCGGCGGGCGCGACCGTTGGCGGGCTGTGGCGACGCGATTTGCATACGCATTCGTGCCGCTTGGCTTTGCAATGTGGTTGGCGCACTACGGGTTTCACCTTGCGACGAGCGCAGGGGCCGTTGTTCCGGCAGCGCGGCGGTTTGCGGTCGATCTCGGATTGCTCGGCGCGGGCGCGGCGGACATTGTATGCAATTGCTGCAGTGAGCCCGCCGACTGGCTGCTGCGGGCGGAGATCATCGCGCTGGACGTGGGGCTGTTGGGGTCACTTTACGCGGCGTATCGCATTGCCGGTCAGCGTAATGCCGAGCCGAGCCGCCGCATTCGGGCTGTAGCGCCGTGGGCGGGCATTCTGGTATGTATGTTCGGTGTTGGAATCTGGATTCTGTTTCAGCCGATGCAGATGCGAGGCACGGTGGGAGTCGGTGGATGAGGATGCGATCAATTGCGTCTGTGCTCCCGGTACTGTGCCTGACGACTTCGATCGCGCTGGGCGATGGCGGTACGGTGCGGTGGTCGGGTGTGAGCGGGCCGTACCGCGTGGCCGTGTTGACTTCACCTGAGCCGCTTCGGGTCGGGGCTGTCGATGTGAGCGTCGTTGTCTCGGACGCTCATTCCGGTGTGGAGATTCGGAATGCACGGGTCGCGATTCAGTGCGCGCCGCCCGGCCGCGCGGGCAGCGTGACATGTCGCACTGCGAACCGCGAACTTTCGCCTACGAAGCTGTATCAAATGGCCTCGTTTGACCTCGACTCGGCGGGTCAATGGGGACTGGAAATCGAGATTGACGCGCCGCTCGGGCGTGCTCGGGTCACGACTGAGTTGATCGTCTCGCCTGCGATGCCGCGCTGGATTGACCTCGCCGGGTGGATTCTGCTGCCGCTCCTGCCCATCACGCTGTTCACCGCGCGCGAGGTTCGTCGATCGCGCCGCGTGACATGCGCGTCTCGATAGCTACCTGTCGGCCCGATATACTTCAAAATTGTGATGATGATCGGCGCCGACATTCTGCGGGTCGATGGGATCGACAAGCTCTCGGGGCGGGCGGCCTATGTTGACGACGTGGCCATTTCGGGCGTGTGGCACGGGGGAACGGTGCGAAGCCATGTTTCGCACGGGCGGATCAAGGACATCCATTTCGATCCGTCGATCAACTGGAATGAGTTTGTCGTCGTCGATCATCGCGATATCGCCGGGCTCAATCAGATCAAGCTCATCGACGTCGATCAGCCGGCGCTTGCGGCAGGGGAAGTACGGCACAAGCACGAGGCGATTCTGCTTATCGCGCATCCGTCGATTCACAAGTTGCGAGATGCTCTGCGGGCGGTGCGAGTCGAAATCGAGCCGCTGCCGGCGGTACTCGATCCGCGAATGCCGCTGACGCCGGAGCTGATCCAATACAAATCCGACAACGTTTTGAAGCACATTGAGATCTGCAAGGGCGACGCCGAATCAGCGTTCGCCAAGGCGGCGCATATCGTCGAAGGCGAATATGTCACCGGCGCACAGGAACACGTTTACCTTGAGACGCAAGGCATGGCGGCGTGGTGGGAGGACGGCCGGATGGTCGTCCGGGGGTCGATGCAGTGCCCATATTACGTGCTTGACGGGCTGACCCATTTGTTCCGGCGGCCGCGCGAGGCGTTTCGGGTGATCCAGGCGCCGGTGGGGGGCGGGTTTGGCGGCAAGGAAGACTATCCGTCGTTGCTCGCCATCCATGCCGTGCTGCTGGCTGAGAAGGCCGGCGCGCCGGTGAAGATCATCT
>CAZONT010000026.1:16473-31332 GCA_964581285.1 uncultured Planctomycetaceae bacterium
TCTACGACCGGCAGGAGGACATGGCGGCGACGACGAAGCGGCACCCCAGCCGTGTGCGGCACCGCACGGCGCTGGATCGCGATGGGCGATTGTTGGGGATGGAGATCGACGTGCTGATGGATGGCGGAGCGTACGTGACGCTCTCGCCGGTGGTGCTGAGCCGCGGGTGTATTCACGCGGCAGGGCCGTATTCGTGCGAGAACATACTGGTCCGCGGCGAGGCCAAGCTGACCAATTCGCCGCCCTACGGTGCGTTTCGCGGATTCGGCGCGCCGCAGACGCTGTTTGCGATCGAACGGCACATGGATGTGATCGCCGAACGGATCAGGATTGATCCGGTCGAACTGCGGCGGCGGAATTTGGTTGGCGACGGGAAGACGTTGGCGACGGGACAGGTCGTGAAGGACGGCACCGATGTGATCGCGCTGCAGGGGCGGGCGCTGGAACTTGCGATGTACCAGGAGCGACGGCGCGAGCATGCGGAGTTCAACGGTACGCATCGCTACCTGCGGCGCGGCATAGGATTCGCGACGTTTCATCATGGGGCGGGGTTTACCGGCGGCGGAGAGACTTATCTTGCATCGGAGGTTTGGATCAACGGATTGCCGGATGGAAGCGTTGAACTGCTCACGGCCCAGACCGACATGGGGCAGGGAACGACGACAATCCTATCGCAGATCGTTGCCGAACGACTTGGGCTTGCCGCAGCGCAAGTTCGCATTGCAACCCCCGACACTTCGCGCGTGCCGAACAGCGGTCCGACCGTTGCGAGCCGCACGGCGATGGTGGTCGGGCATCTCGTCGAAAAGGCGTGCGACGATCTGCGTCAACGCGTCGGCGCGACGCGGCCGTCCGCGAACATGGCTGATGCACTCCGCGAATGGCACCATGCGCATCCGGGAGAAAAACTGGTCGGGCGCTCGAAGTACCAGAAACCGGAGTCGATTCAGTGGGACGACAAGACGTATCGGGGCGATGCCTACGCGTGTTACTCGTGGGCGACGCACGTGGCGGAGGTCGAAGTCGATCTGCGCACATATCGCGCGCGGGTAACGGATTACGTCGCGCTGCAGGAGGTCGGCCGAGTTCTGAATCCGACGCTCGCGACCGGGCAGATTGCGGGCGGTGTCGTGCAGGGGATCGGCTGGGCTCTGTATGAGAATGTAGTCCTCGAAGATGGCGCGATGAAGAACTGCCAGATGACCAATTACATCATCCCGTCGGCCAGCGATCTGCCGCCGATCCGAGTCTATTTCGATGAATCTCGGTCGCCGTTTGGCCCGGGCGGGGCGAAGGGGATTGGCGAGCTGCCGATGGACGGGCCGGGGCCGGCAATTGCGAACGCGCTGGCCCGCGCGGTCGGCGCGCCGGTGAACGAAATTCCCGTGACGCCGGAGCGATTGATGGACGCACTGGAGGCGTCGCGTGGATAAGTTCGAACTCACGTTCACACTTAACGGCCGGCCGGAGACAAGGAGCGTCGCGCTCGATGCCCGCCTTCTCGACGTCCTGCGCTACAATTTCGGCTGCCCTGGCACCAAAGAGGGCTGCGGCGAGGGCGAGTGCGGAGCGTGCACCGTCTTTCTCGACGGCCTGCCGGTCAATTCGTGCCTTGTCCCCGCATTCCAGGCGGCCGGTCGCAAGATCGAGACGATCGAATCCACGCCGCCCGAGATTCTGGCGACGCTGAACGAGACGGGCACGTCGCAGTGCGGGGCGTGCACGCCGGGCGTGGTTATGTCGATCCGCTGGCTTCTCGAGCACTCGGAAGTCGCCGACTCGTTTACGCTCCGCGAATTCATGAGCGGCAACCTGTGCCGCTGCATCGGCTACGACGGCATCATCGACGGGCTGGAGCAATTGCTGAGTTCAAGGAACGCGGCTGCAGTGGCGCAGTCGGACGAAGGCGGAGAGGGCTGAGGCATGCGGCTCCTCGTGCCCACGTCGCTCGACGAAGCGCTCGGCCTGATGGCCGGCTCGCCGACGCCGACGCCCGTCGCCGGCGGGACCGATTTGCTCGTCTCCTGGCACCATCGGCCGAAGGAGCAGCTCGCACTGCTCGACCTGTCACGGCTGAATGGCCAGCTGCCGACGATGCGGCTGACGAACGAGCGCCTGGAACTAGGCGCGTTGACGACGTACTGGAATGTCATTGAGTCGTCCGAAGTCTCGCATGCATTTCCGCTGCTTGCCGACGCGGCACGGCAGGTCGGCGCAATGCAAATCCAGACGCGCGGGACGTGGGCGGGCAACATCGGCAACGCGTCTCCGGCAGCAGACGGCGTGCCGGTCATGATGGCGTACGATGCGGCAGTCGTGCTGCAATCAAGAACTGGTCGGCGCGAAGTCCCACTCGATACGTACTACACCGGCTACAAGAAGTCGGTGAAGCGGCCGGACGAACTGATTGTCGCCATCCACATCCCGCTGCGAAGCCGGGACGTGGAGTGGTTTGAAAAGGTCGGCGCGCGGGCCGCGCAAACGATCACCAAGGTCGGCGTGGCGGTCGTCCACGACGAGAAGGGCTGGAGGGTGGTCGCCAACAGCGTCGCACCAACCGTCTGCCGATGCCGGAATCTTGAAGCCGCGCTCGCCCAGGGGCGCAAGTTCAATACCCCGGACGAGATCCGGGCGATCATCCGAAACGACGTCGCTCCGATCGATGACATGCGCTCAACAGCGGCGTATCGCGAAATCGTCCTGAGTCGAGTCCTGTTCCACCAACTTGCGGGCAAGGTCTAACGCTCGCCGCGGCCGATCCACTTTTCGACGTAGGTTGGCGTGTAAGCGCGCATGCGTTCGAGCATGCGCGTGGATTCGGACTCGACGAGGATCATTGCGCGATGCTCGGGCTTGAAGAGTTGTTCTTCGACCGCGTGATCGAGGAACGCGATCAGTTTGTCGTAGTAACCCGCGACGTTGAGGAAGCCACACGGCTTGCGATGAATGCCGAGTTGGGCCCAGGTGATGATCTCCAGGATCTCCTCAAAGGTGCCCAGGCCGCCGGGCAGTGCGACAAAGCCGTCGGAGCGGTCGGCCATCATCGCCTTGCGCTGATGCATCGAATCGACGATATGGAGCTCGGTGAGGCCCGCGTGGGCGAGTTCCTTGACGGCCAGGCCGTGAGGGATGACGCCGATGACTTGCCCGTCGGCGGCGAGGACCGCGTCTGCGATGACGCCCATCAGGCCGACGTTGCCCCCGCCGTAGACCAGCGCGATCCGCTCTCGGGCCAAAAGTTCGCCGAAGGACCGAGCTGCCGCGGCGTACTCCGGCTTCGCGCCGTGACTTGATCCGCAAAAAACGCAAAGGCGCGTGATGGTCTGAGTCATGGACCGATTGTGGAGGCGGGCTGTCGTCAGGACAAGCCGGCGGTGGCCGCGTTTAGCGGGCCTTCGACGCGTGTCGGCGGCTCGTTGCGGCGGATCTGGATCAGCTCAGCCGCGATGCTGACGGCAATCTCGGGGACCGTGACGCTGCCGATTTTCAGGCCGATTGGCGAATGAACTCGGGAGAGCTTTGCGGGGTCGACGCCCAATGCAGCCAGATCGTCAAAGATGAGCTTCACCTTGCGCTTGCTGCCGATCATGCCGATGTAGCGGGCTGGAGAATCAATCACAGCATGCAATGCCGCCTCGTCGTGGTTGTGGCCGCGGGTGACGATGACGACGAACGAACCCGGCCCGATCGGCCAGTCCCGCAGCGTCTTCTCGATGTCACCAACGACGGGCTTGATCGGCGGGGGCAGGCGCTCGGCGTTTGTGAGGTCGCCGCGTTCGTCAATTACGGAAACGTCGAAGTCCAGGCCGACCGCGAGTCGCGCGAGGGCTGCACCGACGTGTCCTGCGCCGGCGATGACGAGTTGCGCCGGCGCTTCGATGTGCAGACGGTATTCGTGCAGGCGTCCCTCGTGCGGGACACGGATGGGCACCGTGGCGGATTGTTGGAGCTCCAGCGCATTGCGAGCGTCGGAGAATGGGCGAGCGGCTGATGCATCAACGAGCGTCGTTACCGCGACGAGCATGTTGCCGCCGCAGATCAGGCCGTCGTCCCAACCGTAGTCGTGGTCGAGCGAGAATTTCAGCAGGCCGGACTCGCCGCAGCGGAGCATCTCGAAGGCCCGCTTGCGGACTTCGGCCTCGACGCAGCCGCCGCCCAGTGTGCCTTCCGTGCTCATATTCTCGTGGAGGAGCATCGTCGCGCCGGGGGACTGGGGCGTGGAGCCGCTGGCGCCGACCACCGTGCAAAGTGCCACGCGCCGGCCGTGTTCAAGCTGGCGGGCGAGTGAGTCGAAGAGTGATGCAAACGAGTGCATGGGTGTGACGCCAGGGCGAGGTCAGCCCTTCTTACCCAGTATCGCCTTCGCCGCCGGACTATCTTTCATCGGAAGCGTGAAGCGATGGAACTTTTCGTACTTTGCGAGTGCGCCGGCGACGGCCGGGGCCGTGGGGACAAGGCCGATCTCGGCGACTCCGCGGGCGCCGTACGGGCACTCGGGGTCGGGCTCTTCGATCAGAATCATTTCAATATCGGGCATGTGGTGGGCGCGCAGGACGCCGCAAGATTTGACGTCGTCGGTGACGAGGCGTCCGTGGTCGTAAACCATTTCCTCGGTCAGCGCGTAGCCGAGGCCCATGTGGATGGAGCCCTCGAGCTGTCCTTCGAGCAGCGTCGGGTTCATGACGCGGCCGACGTCGTGGGCGGCGACGAACTTCTTGAGCTTGCCGTCGTCGTCGAGGATGCAGACCTGCGTCGCGAAGCCGTACGTGAGATGAGTCTTGGGGTCGGCGACGTGGGCGCCGAACTTGTCGGTCGGGTAACACTTCCATTCGCCGAGGAACTTGCGACCGGCCAGTTCTTTGAGCCATTCAACGCGCGGCTTCGTTCCGGCGTGGGTCCGGGCTGATTCGTCGAGGGCCGCGTTCAACTTCTTGCACGCGTCGATCACGGCGTGGCAGGTGAGCACGGTTCCGCGGCTGCCGGTGGTCTGGCCACTGTCGTTGGGGTCGACCGTGTCGCAACAGGCGCTGAAGTGCTTTGCCGGAATGCCGGTCTCCTGCACCGCCGTCTGGATAGCAACGGTAAAGAGGCCCTGGCCCATCTCGGTGTGGCCGGTGCGGAGGGTAATGGTGCCGTTCTTTTCGACCGTCAGACTGGCGCGTCCGAGTTCGGGCAGGCCGTTACCGATGCCGACGTTTTTGATGCCGCAGGCGATGCCGGCGTACTTGGCGGAGCGGTAAATGTCTTTGACGGCCTCGAGCGACTTCCGCAGTCCGAATGGTTTCGTGAGCCGCTGGCCTGTGCAGAATCGGTCGCCCAGTTCGAGGATGTTTCGCGAGCGGATCTCCCAGCCGTCGATGCCGACTTTCTCGGAGAGGATGTCGAGGGCGCCTTCGATGGCGTAGGCGGACTGATTAGCGCCAAAGCCGCGCATCGCGCCGTTGGGCGGGTTATTGGTATAGACCGCGAGCGATTCGATATCGATGTTGTCGCAGCGGTAGGGGCCGATGGCGTGGCCGGCCGCGCGCTCGAGGACCTTTGCGCCGACCGAAGCGTACGCGCCCTTGTCGCCGACGATGCGCGCCCGCACCGCGGTCAGGCGGCCGTCCGCGTCGCAACCGACCTTGAGGGAGATGCGGACCGGGTGGCGCTTGGGGTGAAGACGGAGCGATTCTTCGCGCGTCAGGACACACTTCACGGGCTTTTTCATCAGCCAGGCGCACAGTGCGGTTTGGGCCTGCACTGACATGTCTTCCTTGCCGCCGAACGCGCCGCCATTCGAGACCAACTCGGCTGAAAGCCGCTCGATGGGCCAGCCCATCACGCCCGCGATCTGACGGCGGTCGTCGAAGATTCCCTGGCCCTGCGTCAGGATGTGGAGGCCTTCGCCCTTGGGAAATGAAATCGATGCTTCTGGCTCAAGAAACATGTGCTCGATGCACTGAGTCTGCCAGGTGTGCTCAATGACGTGGGCAGAGTTTGCAAACGCCGCAGCCGGGTCACCGCGGAGCAGGGCCGCCTGCGCCAGCAAATTCCCCTTCGGATGAATCTTTGGAGCGTCGGGCTTCAGGGCCGCTTCCGGCGTTGTAATGGGATGTCGGACTTCGTAATCGATGTCGATCAGAGTCGCGGCGCGCCTGGCCGTCTGCATGTCAGTCGCTACAACAAACGCCAACACGTCGCCGACGTAGCGGGTTTCTTCGCCCTCGGCGATGAAGACCGGCCAGTCGGGGGTGATGAGGCCGACGTAGCGGTTTCCGGGCACGTCCTTAGCTGTGACGACCCGCAGAACGCCGTGGACCGCAAGCGCCGCGTCCGGGTTGATGCGTCGGACGAGCGCCCGCGGATGATCACTGAGCCGCGGGGCAGCGAAAACCATACCCGGCATCTTGATGTCGTCGATGAATCGCCGCGTGCCGAGCGTTGCTTCATGGCCGCTGTAGCGGGCGAGGCGTTCGCCGACCTTGCCGATGCAGCCGTTTTCGGGCATTGGCTCGCCGCCGCGAACTTTGGCGAGCAGGTCGATGGCGTCGACGATTTTTGTATAGCCGGTGCAGCGACAGAGATGGGCCCGCAACTCGCTATTGATCTCATCGCGCGTCGGCGAGCCGTTTTTTTCACAGAGCGCGTGGGCCCGCATCGCGATGCCCGGGATGCAGAAGCCGCATTGCACGCCGCCGGCGTGGACGAAGCAGTCGGCGATCTGTTTGCGAGTGTCCTCGGGCAGGCCTTCGAGCGTGGTGACGGACTTTCCCGCGGCGCTGGTCGCCTTTGTCGTGCAGGAGAGCCGCGGCTTGCCGTCGATCAGCACGGTGCAACAGCCGCACTGGCCCATGGGCTCGCAGCCGTTCTTGGGGGAGACGAGATCAAAAGTCTCGCGGAGGACGGTCAGAAGTGAAAGCTCAGGCTCGGTATCCGTGGAAACCGGCTGTCCATTCAACGTGAATGAAATCATCTGCGTCGAGGGATGCGTCCGAACTGGCTTCTGCGGGGCGACCGCCATAATTCACCTTTGATATTGTACGTTTCACGACGGCAAAACCGCAACCGCGACTATGTCCCGCCACGCTTCCGTCGTTGTTCGCAGCACGCCAAACAGCTACATTGAATCGACGTCAGGACACCCGATTCTATGGCCGAACTCGTCCCCGCACCGTTTGCTGACCTCGTCACGCGGTTATTCGTCGAGCCGCAAAGACAGGACGCGGTGTTCGAGTTGCCGCGTCGAAAGTGGTATCTGCCGCAGCCCGGCGGGCCAGACACGAGCGTCTATTTTCATGCACACGTAGCGGGCAATCCATCGGGTCCGGCGGCCGGGCCGCATACGCAGATGGCCCAGAACATCCTGCTTTCCTACGTCGCCGGCGGCCGGATTCTCGAACTCAAGACGGTGCAGGTGAACGATCGACTGACGATCGGGCGGCCGTGCATCGACATGACCAACGTGGGCTACAACATCGAATGGTCGCAGGAACTGCTCGTTGAGGATTCTCTGCGGGAGTATGCGGCGGGGGCGATGCTGATCGGGATGTTTCGCCGGAGTCGCGAGTTGAGCGGCGGGCTGCTGGACGGGCCGGCTGGCGAGGTAATATACGATACGAGTGTCGGCTACGATCTGAAGGGGATTCAGAGCGATAGGGTTCGCGGATTCCTGGCGGGGATGCGCGACGCGTCAAAGCCGATCGATAAGCTGCGCGGCGAGATTCCGGCGCGGTATGCGGCGGCGCGCGACTACGACTATCCGATGCGCTTATCCGACAGCATTACTCTTTCGACGTTTCACGGCTGCCCGGCCGACGAGATCGAGAAGATCAGCGAGTTTCTGCTTGGCGAGTGCGACTTTGACGTGATCGTCAAGATGAATCCGCCGACGCTGGGAAAAGAAAAGCTGGAGCATTTGCTGCATGACGTGCTCGGCTACACCGAGCTCAAGGTGAATCCGAAGGCGTACGGGGCGGCGATTTCCTTTGCCGAATCGCTGCAACTCTGTGAGCGGCTGACACGATTCGGTGCGGCGCGCGGGCGGCGGGTGGGTTTCAAGTTCAGCAACACGCTCGAAGTTGTTAACGAGCGGTCGTTTTTTCCCGCGTCGGAGAAGATTTCGTACCTGTCCGGCCAGCCGTTGCACGTCATCACACTGACACTAACGGACGAGTTTCGCCGGGCGGTGGGGCCGGAGGTGCCGATCTCGTTTTCAGCGGGCATCGATGCTCAGAACTTTCCATTGGCGGTTGCGTGCGGGTTTGTCCCGATCACAATTAGCAGCGATCTGCTACGGCCTGGTGGATACGGCCGGCTGCCGGGGTACATGGAGAAGCTCGCGGCGGAGATGAAGAAGGTCGGGGCGGGGACCGTGGAGGAGTTCGTACTGAAGCGGTTCGCGGGGCGAGAGGACGACGCAACGCCGGGACGAAGCGGGACAGAAGTTCAGCGGGCGGCGTTGCGAAACACGACGATCGCAGCGGAGATGGCCCGTAACGATCCGCGGTATCGGGCGAACAGAAACCGGGCGGTGCCGAAGCGGATCGACTCGCATCTCGTCACCTTTGACTGCATCACGTGCGACAAGTGCATGCCGGTCTGCCCTAACGCCGCCAACTTCACCTACCCGACGCCCAAGACGGCGTTCGACTATCACGACATCATTGTGTCGCCTGACGGTCGCTGGCGGGCGGGCGAGCGGCGGCGGTTCGAGATCGAAGAGTCGATGCAGATCGCCAACTATGCCGATTTCTGCAACGAATGCGGGAATTGCGACACGTTCTGCCCGGAGTATGGCGGGCCGTACATCAAGAAGCCGGCGTTTTACGGCAGCGTCGAGTCGTGGCAGCGGGCGGCGCCGCGCGATGGGTTTGTCGTGACGCGCGACGCGATTTGCGGGCGGATTAAGGGTCGCGAGTATAAGGTGGCGTTTGAGGCGGATGACCGGCTCTTTCGCGACGGCACCGTCGAAGTTCGCGTCGCAACGGATGAGCACAGCGTTCGTGGGGTCCGCGTTTTGGAAGGAACGGACGGCGAGCGGATCGTCGACATGTGGGTGTATCACACGATGCGACACCTCCACCGGGGAATACTGGATGGCAGCCGCATCAATCAAGTGAATGCGTCGATGATCGCTGCAGACGCCATTCGTTTCGGTTTGCAGGCGTAGGGATCGCTGGTTCGGCCTCGAGAATCCCGCGGCGATCCCTTGCTGTCGCGGTTCTGAACTGGAGTCGACTATGGCCACGCAGGTCTTCGCCATCGTCCCGGCTGCGGGGCGGTCGCGGCGGATGGGGCGTGACAAGCAGCTACTTGACGTTGGCGGGCGGCCGATGGTCGTTGCTGTCCTGGAGTCGCTGGTGTCGGCAGCAGTCCAGGGCGTCGCGCTTGTGACGCACCGAAGCATTGCCGACGCGTTGCCTTCGTCGCTGCCGCGCGGCGTGTTTCTTGTTTTGAATGACGATCCAGCCACGGAAATGATCGATTCGATCCGGCTGGGCCTGCGTGCGTGGCGGGAGCGCGAGGCGATTGCATCGAGCGACGGCTTTCTGATCTGTCCAGCGGATAAGCCGGAAATTGCCGCGGCCGACATCGACGGCTGCATCGCCGCATTCCGCGCCGCGCCCGAGCGCATCGTCATCGCGGAGCAGGGCGGGCGGCGCGGACACCCCATTATCTTTCCCGGGGTGCTGGCGGAGTTTGTTCATTCGGCTGCCTGCGACGCCGGCCTCCATGCGATGCCGCGCGCTCAGGCCGAGCTGGTTTTGACGGTCGCCTGCCAATCGCGCGGCGTGGTCCGGGACATTGACACACCGGACGACTACGTTCGCGGTTGTTAGACTCGGTTTCGTATCCTTGCGAGATGCGCCCAGAGAACGGTCGCCTGTGGATCGGGTAGATCTCTGAGTGCCAAACCGTTCGCGACGTCAGTTCATGAAGCGAGTCGGTCAGGCCGGGAATGAATCCATTCGCTTCCAGAGCCCGCGCGCAACGCTGAGGGCTGCCGCTCGGGTGGCCGCTTCGTCGCGGGCGAGGACTACGCGGTCGCGCACGGCCCACTGGCCATTCACCACGACGTGCACAACGTTGGCAGAGTTCATGGCGAACAAAAAATGCCCGGGGAGATTGTCCGACGTCAGTGCGGTCGCGGGGATGTAGTCGGTCACGACGACGTCGGCCGCTGCATCTTGATTGAGTTTTCCGAGGGTGATGCCGAGCGATTGCGATGCGCGGCGGGCGGAGGCGGTGAGCATGGCGATGACATTTTCAGGCGAGAGGCCGGCATGCTGGTGACGCGAAATGAACCAGGCGTGCTTCGCCTCGGTGAACATGTCAGCGCCGATGCCGTCCGTGCCGAGCATGACCGGTCCACGAAATGAAGCGACGGGGGCGTAGCCGACGGCGTTGTTCATGTTGGAGCGCGGGTTGTGGGCCATCGTCAGGCCGGTCTCGTTCACTCTTGCAATTGCCTCCGGAGAGAGGTGCGTGCCGTGGGCGAAAATTGACTCGCGACGCACGAGACCGCGCCGGCTGAGGCGGTCGATGAGCGCGGTGTTGTGCTTTTCGCGGCAGTTCTGCTCGTCGCAAGGGTCTTCGGCGACGTGGATATGTACGCCGGTCTTGCATTCGGCGGCGAGCTTGGCGAGGGCGTCGAGGCGCTCGTCCTCCAACGTGAATGATGCGTGCGCTCCGACGAGTCCGGCGATGCGGGCATCGGAATCCTTCTTGCAGCGGGCGAGGAATCGCTCGTTTTCCTCGAGGCCGGCCATTGCGCCGGGCAGACCGTGGCGATCGGTGGTTTCGTAGCAAAGCACGCCGCGTACGCCGATGTCGGCGAGGCCCTTGCGGATCAGGTCGAGCGATCCGGCGATGCAGTTGGGCGAGGCGTGATGGTCGATGAGTGTTGTCGTCCCGCAGCGGAGGGCGTCGATGGCGCCGATGCGGGCGGACATTTCAATCGATTCGGCGTCGAGGGCCTGGTCGAGCCGCCACCAGACCAATTTCAGGATTTCGAGAAAGGTTTTCGGGTCGTGTGGCGGCGGCGGCATTCCCACCGCGAGCGCGGAGTAAAGGTGCGTGTGGCCGTTCACGAGGCCGGGCAGCACGACCGCGCCGCCGCAGTCGATGACTTCGTCGCCCGATTGCGGGGCCGACTTGGGACAACGAGCGACGATTTTTCCTGCGTCGATCCGCAAGCTACCAGGCTCGACTCGAATCGGGTCGATGTCGGCGAGAAGCGCGTTTGTGAGGAAGATGGCCATGGCAATGCTCACTTTTTACGTGCGACGGCGAGGATGGCATTTGTTTCGACACGCGTGACGCCGTTGTCGCGAGCCCACGCGACGCACGTCTCTCGCACACGCGCGGCGTCCGCGGGATTCAATTGATCGACCGTCCAGCGGAATCCCGAGCCCATGACGATCGTCCGCCAATCGTCCGGCGAGCGAAGTGACTGAAAGCCGTTTTCGGCGTCGACTTCGGCGTGCTCGACGCCGCCCTCTGCTAGCAATCGGTGAAGAGCGTCGCAGGAGGTTAGGCGTTCCCACGGGCTGAAAGCGGCGTGCAGCTCGGGTCGTGTGCGGCGGACAGCGTCCCACCAGATGGTTGATAACGGCTCGCAGAAGCGCGGTCCCCAGGTGGTGATCGCGAGGCGCCCGCCGGGCTTCACGAGCCGCCACAGTCGGCGAATCTGGGCGGCCATGTCCGCGACGAAGAAGATGCTGAATACGCTGACGACCGCGTCGAAGCTCTCGTCCGGTTGATCCATTTTCTCCATATCGCCGTTGTGAAACTCGGCGTGGCTGAAGCCTCTCGCTGTGGCCTTCTCCCGTGCGAGTTGGAGCATCTCGTTGGCGAGATCGACGCCGACGACTCGGCCGTGCGGCGCGACGCGTTCGGCCGCCGGGATCGCGCTGGCGCCGCTGCCGCAGCCGACGTCGAGGACGTGTTCGCCCGGCCGCAGTTGCAGACGTTCGATCGTGCGGTGACCGAAGTGGCTCCAAAAGCCGAGTGGCTCGTGGTCGTAGTGATCGGCGGCGGCGTCGTACGTCTGTGCGGCCTTGTGTTTTGCGTCGAGCGGTTGGGACATGGCTGGCTTACACAAGTGCGGCGACTCGTGCCAAGTCGGGCTCAATCTCGTGCGGCTTCCCGACCGCACGCAGGGCTCCGGCGGTGTCTTTCAGGCCGTTGCCGGTGATCATGGCGACGACGGACGATCTCGCATCGAGAAGACCACGCCGGCGGGCCTCCGCTATTCCGGCGACGGCGGCGGCCGCGGCGGGCTCGGCGAAGACGCCGGAGAGTCGGCCGGTCAGTCGAACGGACTCCATGATCTGCTCATCGGACACCGCTACGTACGCGCCGTTGCTGTCGCGAACGGCGTTGACGGCCTTGCGCCAATTTCGGGGGACGGGGCAGTTGATGCTGTCGGCATAAGTGCCGCGATCGTCGCAGGGCGGAAACTTCGTTGGCAAAGCACCGGATGGAAAACGCTTCCATACTTGTTCGATCGGTGCGACGCCGGCCGCCTGTACGCCCAGCATGCGGGCTTGCCAGCTGATCAGGCCAACAGCTTTCATCTCGACCAGGCCTTTGTGCATGCCGGCGATAGAGCAGCCATCGCCGACACTCGCCGCAACCCAATCGGGCGGATCGTCGGCGCACTGCTCGGCGAGTTCGAGGCCGCCTGTCTTCTTGCCTTCAACGAGGTAGGGGTTGATGGCGCAGTTGCGGTTGTACCAGCCGAAGCGGCGGCAGGCCTGATTGCAGAGATCGTACGCCTGGGCGTAGGTGCCGAGAACTTTGAAGACGGTCGCGCCGTAAGCGAGCAGTTGGGCGAGCTTGCCTTCGGGGCAGTGTTTTGGCACGAAGATGAACGCGGACAGGCCAGCAGCTGCGGCAGCGTGCGCGAGACTGCTGGCGGCGTTACCGGTCGATGCGCAAGCGATGGCCGTCGCTTGCTCCTCGATGGCTCGGGCGACGCCGACGGAACTCGGGCGGTCTTTGTACGAGCCGGAGGCGTTTCGGCCGTCGTCCTTCAGGCGCAAGCGGGCGATGCCCAGGGTGGCTGCGAGGCGCGGGGCGTCGATCAGCGGCGTCCAGCCGATGTGCCCAAGTCCGGCCGGAGCTTCTCCATTGAGCGGAAGCAACTCGCGGTATCGCCAGTGCGAGCGGGGTCGCGTGGCCAGAGAGAATCGGGTGAGCGTCTTTGCGGCGCGCGGAAGGTCGAACTGCACATCGAGAATGCCTTCGTCGGGACCGCAGGACGCACAAGTCATGGCGGATCCTTCGACGTACTCCGCGCCGCATTGGACACAAGTGAGCTTCGAGATCAGCGACATGACTAGTCCCGTTCAATCCACGTCCCACCTTGGCCGCCAACCGCGTCGGCGACGGCGGCGAGGTCGCAGATCAAAACTCGCGCAGCCGGATGTCGGCTCTCCGACAGAAATCGAATCGAGGCCTCGATTTTGGGGCCCATCGAGCCGGCGGGGAACTGGCCGGACTCAAGGTGCCGTTTCGCTTCGGCCAGGGTCATTCGGTCGAGCTTTTTCTGGTCCGGCTTGCCAAAGTTGATGGCGACGCGATCAACTTCGGTCGCGATGACCAGGAGCTTTGCGCCGACTTCTATCGCAAGCAGGGCGGCGGTGCGGTCTTTGTCGATGATGGCCTCGGCGCCGGCCAGCTCTCCGTCCGGCGTTCGCGCGACGGGGATGCCTCCGCCTCCGGCCGCGACGAAGAGTTCGCCATCGCGTGCGAGCCGGCGGATCAACTCGATCTCGACGATTCTTCGCGGTTTCGGTGAGGCGACGACGCGCCGAAACCCGCGGCCGGAATCTTCCACCATGCGCCAGCCGTAGAGTCGCTGCATAACCTCGGCACGATCAGCAGGATAGAAGCGGCCGATGGGCTTCGTCGGGTTCTTGAAGGCCGGATCCTCGCGATCAACTTCGACGGAAGTGACAACCGTGCTGGCGGTTCTCTCGACGCCGCGGCGGCGCAGTTCGTTCATCAGGCATTGGCAGATCATGTAGCCGATGCCGCTCTGCGTATTGGCGACGCAGATGTCCATCGGAAGGGTGTAGACTTCGTGCGCGGCCAACTCGACGCGGCGGAGGACGTTTCCGACCTGCGGGCCGTTGCCGTGTGTGATGATGGGTTGGTAGCCGGACTGGATGAGGTCGGAGAGTCGCTCGGCGCTGGTTCTCGCGGCCGAAAACTGCTGCTTAATGTTGCCCTCGGCGTCATGGGGCGAGATGGCATTGCCGCCGAGAGCGACGACGATTGTCTGATCGTTTGGCTTCACGCGGGTAGTGTACGAAGCGATGCGAACGGTGCATACTGTAGTGGAATCGTATCTGGAGAAACCGGTGCTACATCGCCAGCCGATCGACGAAAAGGTCCTCGAACGCACAGCCAGGCATTGCCGCGAGCGGAACATCGTGGTTCCGACGTTCGCCCAGCAAAAAGACCCGACCACGATCCCCGCGAGAATCAAGGAACGACTCGCCAAAGTTGGACTTTGGGATGTGGATCCCGCGAATCTCTTCCGGATTACGTGGAAGAACGAACCAGTTGAGAAGGGTGGAGGGTTTAACCAGGGCAACTGGATCGAGTTCCCCTCCAGCCTCACCGGTGTGTCCGCGAGGATCATCGGAATCGTCGGCAAGCACTTCCCGACCGGCGCACACAAGGTTGGCGCGGCCTTCGGCTGCCTGGTTCCCCGCCTGGTTTCCGGCCAGTTCGATCCCACGACGCAGAAGGCCGTGTGGCCCAGCACCGGCAACTACTGTCGCGGTGGGGCGTTCGACTGCGCCCTGCTCGGCTGCACGGCCGTCGCGATCCTGCCGGAGGGCATGTCACGCGAGCGGTTTGAGT
>CAZONT010000027.1:0-31148 GCA_964581285.1 uncultured Planctomycetaceae bacterium
GCGACCGATGTCGCGGCTCTTCAGCGAGACGTCGTAAAATCCAAACATCGCGCCGATAAGGAGAACCATCAATCCCAGCGCCAGCACGACCTCGAGCAGGGTCAGTCCGCGACGCGCTCGTATCCTTCGGCGCATTAGCCACCACCCGGCTGGCTCGTTGACTGACGCGGCCGTCCGCCACTCTTCCGCCCCGTTCCGCTTCCGCCGGCGCCGCCCGCGCCGCCGCCGAGCTGACCCATCCCCGGAAGCATTCCACTGGGTAGTCCGCCCTGCCCACCCTGTCCGAGCTGACTCAGGTCGCCCATCATCTGCGGGTTCAATTGCCCCGACTGCATCGCCTGCATGATCACCGGCAGCAATTGAACCAGCGTGTTCATGTCCATTTTCGCCAGCGACGTCGGATCGAAATTCTCAGGATCGATCACTTGGCTCCCGCCCGGAATCGCGTCCGTCAACATCTTGAGCTGTTCGTCTGTCATCCCGAAATCGTTCTTCATGTTGAGCGGCTTCGGCTTCGCGCGCAGTGCGCGCGTCACGAGCACCGGCCGCGTCTTTCCATCGTTCGCCGTCGGATCGTTTTCGAGAATGCTGATCTCAACGCGCAGCAACTCCGGGTCCTGTTCCACCGGAGTGATCTTCAGCTCGTACCGCAGGTCTCGTTGCCCCCGATCCTCAAAGGTTCCGCTCTGTTCCTGATCGTATGTAATCTCCCCAGTATCGAGCCTCGCGAGTATCTCTTCGCTTAGCATCATCGCCCGGGTCATTTCTTCCCCGCGCTTGACGCTCAGAAGGCTATTGCTAATCGCGGATCCGCAAACCGCGATCGCGATCAGCAGGATCGACAGCGCGATCACCACCTCCAGCAGCAACACTCCTCGCCGCATTCGCTTGCGCATCGCCTCGTGTTCCCCTGTCACTCAGACTCGCTGGGCTGCGTCGTGCTGTCAGGTTTCGGTTCGTCATCCGCTGGATTCGCGGGCGGCGGATCCTTGCTGCCGTCGGAGGTGCTGTCATTATCAGACGGCTTGTCGCCCGAGTCCGCCGAATCACCCGACTTCGAGTCGTTCTTCGGCGGTCGCTTTCCCGGATCCCGCGATTGCCTTTGTTTTCCGTCCGGTGTCTGAGCCGCCCCACCGCCGGCTCCCGGCATCATTCCCGCCAGCGGATTCAGCCCGGACGGCAGTCCCGACGATCCGCCGAACTTGGTCGGATCGAGACCGCTCTCAGGCGAGAACGGCATCCCCGCCGTGTTGCTGCCACCCAGCTTCTTCGTCCCATCGCCTGTTTCCCCACTCAAGGCGAGATCGCCGAACGCCAGCTCCGGCGGCTTCAGTTTCGTGCGTGGAATCCGCAGCGACTCGTCCGCCATCATCGCAGCCGACATCGACGGCCGGATCGAGGCCAGACCCGAGCGTCCATCCATCTCAATCCAGATTTGCTCTTCGTCCTCCGCCAAGACTGCATCTGGCGCTTTGTTCGCCAGGATGATCGTCGCCCAGTTCGTCGATCCGTCCGGCTCGAAGATGATGGTGGGCCGCTTCTCGTCCACCGGCTCGTCCGACGTCATCTCCGGCGTGAAGGTCGGCTCGGAAGGTGTGCCGTTGCTCTCGGCGTCCACGACGCCGTCCGAAGTCGCGCTGGCTTCTTCGCCTTCTGCCCCAACGTCAAAATCCGCCTTCTCGTCGTCGAACGGCAGCGTGTACTCCGGCCGCCCCAGCCGGATTTCGTGAATCTGTGCATCCCCCAGCAGCCGTTCGTCCGCCGTCCAGTCGGCCTTAATGGCCGCATACTTGCCGACGGCCGTAAACGGATCGGCCTCGGACTCGATGACCGGAAATCGCTCCTTCGGCACGAACCGGATGCGATATCGGCGATTGTCCAGCATGGCCTGAGCCCGAGTCAGGCCCAACAACGACTTGAATTGATCCGCCGACTCCGGAAGTTGCGACTTCCGGAACATCACGCTCATCGCCGGCCATGCAAATCCCGCCAGGATCGCCAGCAAGCCGATGACGAGAACAACTTCAAGCAGCGTGAACCCGCCTGCCGCGCGCAGCCGCCGCGACGCGTCGCGACGGTGATTAATCATTCGCACGGGCGCAGCTCCGCGCCCGGCCGGCAGGTCGGGGTTCTCACGCTCCATTTAATCCGTCTTCCAGTTCCGGATGTCGTCTTCGGTGTCCGACTTGCCATCCGGTCCCATGCTCCACAGGTCAAAGCCCTTCTCATTGTGCTGACCCGGGTACTGATACTGGTACTCGTTGTTCCATGGATCCTGCAGACCCTCGCGGTCCTGCAGATAGGGCCCGGCCCAGCTCTTCGCGAGCTTGTCATCGGACGGCTTGTCGAAGAGGTCCTTCAGCGATTCGGGGTACTGGTTGCAGTTGAACTGATACGCGATGATCGCCTTGCTGATCGTTCCGCCCGACTTGACGGCCGCCTCGGCAAGCTTGATCTTCGCCTTCTCGCCTTGCGTCTGCAGCGCCGGAATCGCGAACGCCGCGAGCAGCGCGAGCAATCCCACCACCAGCAGGATTTCGAGAAGCGTGAAGCCGCTCCGACCCGTGCGCCGCGTGTGCTTCAGTTTTCGATTTTGCATGACATGTTCTCCTCTATGTGCCTGGGTCTTCAACCGTGACATTGTATTACGTCCCCGAACTCATCGTCAGAATCGGCAGCAGCAGCGACACCGCGATCGTGCCCACCACCACCGCCATGCAGATCAACAGAATCGGCTCCAGCAGCCGCAGGGCCAGATCGATCTTGCGCGCCGTTCGCGTCTCGTACGAGTCCGCGATGGTGATCAAGACGTTTTCCAGATTGTTGCTTTCCTCTCCCACTGCGATCATATCGACGATATCCAATGGAAAAAGTCCCGACTTTGCGAGCGGCGTTGCCAGCGTTTCGCCCTTCCGCACTGACTCCGTCGCGATGTCGATGTGATCCTGCAAAATGCGATTCCCCGCCGAGTCTCTCGCAATTTTCAGCGACTGCAGGATGGGTACGCCGTTATGCAGAAGCGTTCCCAGGATCCGGCAGAACCGGCACACCGCCACGAGTGTGATGATCTCTCCGATCTTCGGCGCCTTCAGCTTGAAGCGGTCGAAGTACATCCGCCCGGTAGGACTGCGGATGGCCGCTGCGATCGAAATCATCACCGCTGACGCCACGCCGAGTGTCACCAGTCCGTTGTCTTTCAGGAAATCGCACGTTGCGAACACGAACTGGGTCATCGCCGGAAGGTCGCCCCGCAAGAACTGGCGCACCTTCGGCACAACCACCAGCAACAGGAAGACGACGATCCCGCCGCCGACAAACATCAGCAAAGCGGGATAGATCAGCGCCCCAAACAGCTTGTTCTTTAGTTCATCCTGGCGCTCGGTAAATGCCGCGATGCGAGCAAGTACCTCTTCGAGGAAACCGCCCTTCTCGCCTGCACGAATCATGGACACATGCAGTTCCGCGAATGCATTTGGGTGTTTCGACATCGCGTCCGCGAGCGTCTGTCCGCCCGACAAGTCGTCGCGAACCTCCCGCAGAATCTCGACCAGCGCCGGGTTTGGCGTCTGCCGGCACAAGACATCCAGCGCTCGCAGCGCCGGCACGCCGGCCTTCAACAGGTCCGCCAATTGCGAATAGACGACCGCGACCTTACTCAGCCGGATCTTTTTCCGCCGACCCGTCATCAGCGACTTACCGGCCGTACCCCCCTCTTCGACATTGACGGGAAATAGCGCCTGCTCATCCAGCAGCCGCAGTGCCGCCTGCTGCGAATCGGCCGTCAGCACCCCGCTGACAGTCTTCCCTTCGGTATTTCGAGCGGTGTACGAATACGTTGCCACGACCGACCTGCACCATCGCCCGTTCGCGACGTGTTCCCGGACCCACACGCCTCAACTCGCGTGCAGAAAACAGTTTAGGCGAGGCTCCGACCTCGTGCCAGAGCATTGCCCGTCCGGTCCATACAGGTATACAGCGACAACCCGCGTCCGATTGCACCACCGGTCTCGGCCGGGACAGGAGTTATCACCCTCACGGTCGAAGTCTCAGTGACACAGCACGTTCGGATCCCCCACCACCCTTGCCACGAACCCTGCGATGTCCGCAGAATTCAGTCGCAAGTCGCCGTTCAAGTCCGCACAGGCACAGCCGCCCGCCGACAAACTCCCAGCCACCAAGCACGAGAGAAATCCCTGGACGTCCTCGCCGTTCACGAGCGCATCCAGGCTCAAGTCGCCCGGGCAGGAAACGAACAAACAGTCGCACTCATCCGGGACACTATTTCCGTCCCCGTCGTGCAACATACCCTCGGCAATATCGCATCCGTCCGGAACACTATTATTGTTGCAATCGGTCAATCCGCCGGCCGCGATCTCGCAAACGTCCAGCAATGCATTGCCGTTGCAATCCCCTGTGTTGATGGCGAACGTCAAGTGCACGGAAATATGGCTGTTCGCGCAACTGATCTGATCCACCGCCGCGCTCGGGATCATTTGAATATTTGCATTTCCCGCACCGACCACCGAATTCCATGTCACCTTGGGTACTACCAGCGACTCGTTATCGGGAAAGCAGTCGAACGACTGGCTGAATAACGTCCCAACGACCGCACCATTGACTTGGATGACGATGTTCTCGGTTAGCGACCCAAGGTCCCCGACGGCCGAAAATTCCAGTGTTACGTCGCCTGTCGCCGCGGGCGGTTCAACTACCGTGTAGCTCTGGGGCGAGTTGTTATACAACGGTGACAGCTCCGGCGACTGCTGCGAAAACACCCCGGCAAGCTGACACGCATCCGGCACGAAGTTATGGTCGCAGTCGGCCAGGCACGTCCCGCCGCACAAGGCCGGATCAGTCTGACATCGATCCGGAATCAGGTCGCCGTTGCAATCCATCGCCAAGCCGGACGCAAGTTCGCACGCATCGGGAACCAGATTCAGATTGCAATCAGCACACGCCGGACAAATCGGCGGCACCTCGCATTCATCCGGAATGCCGTCGCCCTGACAGTCCTCACTGCTTCCGAGCGTCACATCGCAGTTATCCGGGCGCGAATTGCCGTTGCAATCGATCTGGCAGGAATCGGGAATTTGATCCGAATTGCAATCCAAGCACGCCGCGCAAATGGGCGGCACCTGGCACACATCCGGAATTCCATCCGCCTGGCAATCGACGCAAGCCGCACACAATGGCGGCACCTGACATTCATCCGGACGCTGGTTGGTGTCGCAGTCTAAACTCGTTCCATTCAACAGATCCTGTGAATCAAGAATTCCATTGTGATTGCAGTCTGGATCTGGCACGTTCATTGGCCAGGAGCGCGTTTGCGTCATCCATTGGTTCCGTGCCGTCTCGTTCCTCACCCATGTTGTGTTGTCCCGCACTCGGACCGAGAGTTGGTGAGCACCGGGAAGAATATCCACCGTCGAGAGATCGAGCGTCGTTCCTGTCGCCCCAGCGATCGGCTGCGCATCGACCATCCATTGAATGCTCAACGAAAACCCAACCGGATCCACCGGATCAACAAATACCGTTTCATCACCCTCCAACGCCGGCCCGGCCGGCGTCGCATCGTCAATCGGCCGAACAAGCTTGTAGATCTCGATGACGAGTGCCTCCACGCTCGGAAGGTTGAACGGCCGTCCCAGCGCCCGCATCTTCGAATTGTTCGTCGGCCGGAACACCCCGAACACGCTGTAGTTCGCGCCCTCGTATGTCGAAACCAACCCGTCGAACGATGGGTTGTTGTCCCCGAGCCACGCCGTCCACTTCGTCCCGGCCGCTGCCATCTGCGTTGCATTCAAGATCGACACGTTCGGATCGGAAAGCTCAGGCCCGGTGTATGTCGTCGGCCCGCCGTAATCGTACTCATCTGCCAGGTTTCCGATGCTGTGCCCGAATTCGTGAATCGCAATCTCCGCCGCCGAACCGTTTCCGCCGGACACGGTCGCCAGTTCCGACGACGGATACCCCGCGCCGCCATACTTCGTCGAGTTCGCAATTGCCATCACCTGGTCGACATCCGGCGCGGCGTTTGCATACTGATACGCCTTCGTCACATTCACGCAAAGAAGTCGCTCCGTATTCCCGCACCAGAATCCCATGTCCAGCGCGGTATCACGAAAAATCGGAAACGTCGGGTCATGATCGACGCCGGACTCGTTCGACACCACATTGATGAGATGAACGTTGAAATAGTTCTGATACGTCGCAAACGGCTGCTGCGAGAAAAACGCCGCCCGCGCAT
Organism: uncultured Planctomycetaceae bacterium; assembly: GCA_964581285.1. Taxonomy (GTDB): domain Bacteria; phylum Planctomycetota; class Phycisphaerae; order UBA1845; family UTPLA1; genus SpSt-539. Next base: position 6,248 of record CAZONT010000027.1, read on the forward strand.
TGTTCGCGTGAAAAGTAAATACACCCTGCTCTGCAGCCGTGTATCCATCCCCTACCATCACGAGGTCGATCCGATTGTCGACGGCGCGGTGCTGCGGCTTTTCGGGCACCGGCGCGACATCCATCATGACATTCCCACCGCGCAACTGCCCATTCTCATCCACCCAATCAAAATAGATGATCTGCTTGCCCCCGACGGCCTCGGGCTCCGCTGCCAAAGCAATTCGCCCCAACCCAATCGATACCGCCAGTATCCCAAATGCGAACGCCCGCACGGCCAGACTCCTTTTGATCACGCGCCCCGGTGCCCATTCATTCTACCGAGCCCGCCGTCACCACCCAATCGAGGCATCGAAGATTGTTTCGCCCCACGGTCGGCATTCCGTGACCGCTCACTGTGCGGCCGCATCGCCCATCACGGGCTGGGAGGACTGCAATAGCCGATATGATTGGATTGGCGTCCCCACGGCGACCGGGTCGCGGGGTCCAGCGACAGAACCGAACGATCGCTGGCTTGGCCGGACCAGGGCGAATGGATTTCAGCCTCTCCGATTCCTCGGGGAGGGGAGAAGGCAATGAACATCGTCCATGTCACCCATGAGGCGGTTCACAAGATCGGCGGAATCGGAGCAGTACTCGACGGGTTGGTCACGGCTCGTGCATATCGCGAACGGGTGACCAGAACGATTCTGGTGGGACCGCTCTTTTCGCGGCGCGGCGGGCTTGAGTCGCGACTCGGCGCGGGCGGCGTTGTCCTGTACTCGTCCATCGACGGGAAGACTGATCATCCCGCTGCGACCGAATTACGGGCGATACAGGAAAAGTATGGAGTTGAGATCGTGTACGGGCGCCGGCCGTTGACGTCTCCGGACACGGGCGAGCGAATTGATACGGAGGTACTGTTAGTTGATGTACACCATATCCACCAGGTGACACTTGGGATCGTGAAGTTCCGGCTCTTCGAGGCATACGGAATTCCGTCAGACAAGCACGAATCCGTGTGGGACTTTGAGCAGTACGTCCGTCTCGCCGGGCCGGCCGTGGAGGGACTGAAGGCGCTGGGCCTGACGGGCGAATCCGTCGTCGTGTCACACGAGTACATGGGGATGCCAACCGCGCTGTTGGCGATGTTGGAGCCGGGAGATCGGTTTCGTGCCGTGTTTCACGCACACGAAACAGCCACGGTTCGGCGGGTCGTGGAGGACCACCCGGGCCAGGATCTAACGTTTTATAATGTTATGCGGCGAGGGCGCCGCGATGGAAAGTACCTGGCGGATTACTTTGGAAGCCAGGACGGGTACTACAAGCACGTATTGGTGGACGCGGCGAGGCACTGTCAGGGTGTTCTGGCGGTGGGGCCGGAAGTTATAAACGAGTTGCAGTTCCTCTCGCCGGAGTTTACGCGGGCAAACATCTCGCTCTGCTACAACGGCGCGCCTGCACGGGAGGCGACGGTCGCCGAGGTCTCCGCAAGCAGTCTGCGATTGAAGACGTATTGCCGAAACGTCTTGGGATGGTCGCCGGACTATGTGTTTACGCATGTAACGCGCTTGGTGCGAAGCAAGGGGCTCTGGCGCGACTTAATGGTCATGGAGCACGTGGAAGAAGCCCTCCGAGCAGAGGGCAAGACGGCCGTGCTGATCGTGCTCTCAACCGAGACCGGCGGCCCGCGGCATCGTGAGGAAATCGAGCGGATGGAACGGGCCTATCGCTGGCCCGTGGCACACCGAGAAGGGTTTCCGGATCTGACGCATGGAGAGGCGGCGTACTACTCGCTTGTACAGGAGTTCAACGCTCGAGCGCGAAACTGCCGAGTGTTGTTCGTGAATCAGTTCGGGTTTGACCGGGAGGCGTGTGGGGCGCGAATGCCGCAGGGAATGGAGTTTTGGGATATCCGACGCGGCACCGACGTCGAGTTCGGGCAGTCGATCTACGAGCCGTTTGGAATCGCGCAGATCGAACCGCTGACGTTTGGGGCGATCTGCGTGTTCAGCTCAGTGTGCGGCTGCGTTGGATTTGTGGAGGCGGCAGCGCGGGGCGGAAAAATGGAGACGGTGATCGTTCCGAACTACACCGCGGTGCCGGCGGACGATTTCGACCTGGCTGCGCTATTGGGAATGTCGGCGGAGCAACGCGACCGACACGAGCGGGTCGTCGCTGCGAGTGTGGGGGCGGAGCTTGTGAGACGGCTGCCGCGAACGCCGGACCAGAAGGCCCGGGCGATCGAGCAGGGTGCGTCCTTGGCGCGGCGCATGAGTTGGGACGTTGTGGCCAGAGACTACTTCCTGCCGGCGATGGAGGGAGCCCTTCGGACCGGTCTGGTCCTGCGCCGGGTTTGAAGCAATTGGGCGGGAATAGGCACGGGTTGTCGAATAAGATTCACAGAAGAAACTCGTGCCGGCAAACACAAAACAAATCGAGGTACCCGATCGCTGCGGACACTCAATTCCGCTGCCGGTGTTGACCTCGGCCGATGCGCCGGGCCCTATACGGCCGTCGAAAATGGGGAAGTGGCGTGCCGCCGCCCTGATCGGCGTCTACCTGCTGATGATCGGTCACTTCATTCAGTGGCAAGTTTCGGGGCGCACCTTGACGCCCGTCGAGCCGTCGGAATCGATGGAGACTTTGCGTACCGGAGCGATTAACGCGGGTGCCGTTTTCTTCGCGGGCGCTCTCCTTGCGACCCTGATCTTCGGTCGCTTTGTGTGTGGCTGGGCCTGCCACATCGTCGCTCTGCAAGACCTGTGCGGATGGGCCTTGAAGAAGGCGGGGCTGCGGCCGCGCGCGTTCCGGTCGAGATTGCTGGTCTTCATACCCCTGATTGCTGCCGGGTACATGTTTCTGTGGCCGACGGCAGTGCGCATCTGGTTCGGCGTGCCGAGACCTGCGACGACGTGGCGCCTCGAAACGAACAGTTTCTGGGCGACATTCCCGGGACCGGTCGTTGGCGGCCTGACGTTTGTCGTCTGTGGTTTTGCAATTGTGTGGTTCCTCGGGAACAAGGGCTTCTGCACCTATGCGTGCCCATACGGCGGTTTCTTCGGTGTACTGGACAAAGTGTCACCGATGCGCATTCGAGTGACCGATGCATGTAATCAATGCGGGCATTGCTCGGCGGTCTGCACGTCGAACGTCCGGGTGGCGGAAGAAGTCAAGCTGTATGGGATGGTTGTTGACGCGGGGTGCATGAAGTGCATGGACTGCGTAAGCGTATGCCCGAACGACGCGTTGTACGTCGGCTGGGGGCGACCGGGGCTCTTTGCGCCAATGACTTCGCGCAAAGCCGCGGCCGATTCGCCACGTCGAAGCAAATCCGCTCATGCCTCCGGAATACTCTCGGCACCGGATAAGAGTTTCCGCAAGCCGCTCCGCTACGACGGCACTTGGGCCGAAGAATTGGCAATGGCGGCCGTATTCATCGCGACGATGCTCAGTCTTCGTGGGCTGTACGATCAGGTGCCGTTCTTGTTCTCGCTGGGTTTGTCGGCCATCACAGCTTTTGCTGCATTAAAGGCCTGGCAACTCATCACGCGGGAGAATCTGACGCTTCACACGATTGCTCTGAAACGCGCCGGCCGCATCACACGAGGCGGCCGGGGTTACGCGGTTTGTGTCCTGCTCTGGGTCGCGTTCGTCGCGCACAGCGGATTCGTACAGTATCACCGTTGGCGCGGCGACTGCGCCTTCGACGGCGCGACCGTCTTCGGAAAAATAGTTGGGGCGACGCCGGCACTGACGGGCTGGCCGATCACCGGCTCAATAGAGGCCGCAGTTCTTCCCACTGAGCGAGCGGCCATCGAACGCGCGCGGGCCCACTTGTCCACAGCCGATCGCTGGGGATTGATGCGGCTATCGCCTCTTTCGGTCTCGCTGGCGTGGTTGGATGTATTGGAAGGCAGGACGGGCGAAGCCGAGCATCGATTGCGAGCGGTTCTCGCGAAAAACCCTCAGAGCGCCGCGGCGCACGTCGCGCTGGGGGAGGTGTTGCTCAAACTTGGCAAATTGCGGGAGGCCGAGGACGAGTTTCGGCGAGCGCAGGAATTGGACGCAGACAGCTCCGGGGCGTCGTTTGGACTCGGGTTGGCGTTGCTGAAATCAGGGAATGCGGCTGGGGCGGCAGACAGCATGGCGCGGGCGCTCGCGCTTCCGCACCACGGCGAGGAGGGTCACGCGGGGCTGGATGCCCTGGCGGAGTTCTTCTACGCAGAGGCATTGCGGCGGGCCGGGCGCGTGGATGAGTCGCTGGAGGTTGAGTTGCGTCCACACGGAGATGCGCGAGTATCGATAATGCTCATCGGCCGGGCGCTAACACTCGACGAAGCGTCCGCAATGTTGCATCGAGCGATGGGCGTCGAAATGGCACGCCTGGGCGATGCAACCGGAGCGACGAGAGAGGTTACCCGCGCACTGGATTTGGATCGCGGGAATTTCAATAGTTGGATGCACCTGGGACGTCTGGCGATGGCGAGCGACGATGCAACGGTTGCGATAAAAGCGTTTAGCGAGGCGGAGCGGATCGTGCCGCAGTCGTGGCAAGCGCAGGCCCATTTGGCAGCGGCCCTCACAATTGGAAAGCGGTTCGATGAGGCGGTCGGGCGCGGGCGACGTGCAGTGGCGATGAAACCGGATTCGGCGGATGCGCGCGCAACATTGGGTGCGGCACTGATTTCTAAGGGTGATGTCGCGGGGGCGCTGTCGGAGTACCGCGAGGCCGTGCGGCTGGAGCCGAAGAATGAGGAGAATCAACTCCGATTTGCATTCCTTTTAGCGGGGCAAGGACACACGGACGAAGCCGTTCGCGTGCTACGCGGCGTTGCAACGGGACCAGATGCCGAAGCGCGGGCGGCGGCGGAGCGGATGTTGGCGGAGTTGCGGGCTCGATGATTGTGCGGCGGACGGCTACGGGCCCAGAGTCTCCACGTACAGCGACTCAATGGCGGAGACCATCCGGCGATGGTCGAACCGATCGATGACGGCCGCGCGGCCGTTGTGGCCGAGTCGCCGGCGAAGTTCGGGTTCAGCGGCCAGCGCGACGATCGCCTCGGCGAGTGCGCCTGTGTCTTCGGGGGAAACAAGCAAACCGGTTTGGTCGGGGCGGACAACTTCGGGAGCACCATCAAGGTCGAAACTGATGGCGGGAATTTCAAGAAGTAGCGCCTGCACGATCGCGCGCGGTAGCCCCTCCCAAAGTGAGGCGTGGACAAGGATATCGGCCGCGGAGAGTGCTCGCGGCAATTGATCGGGTGGAATGAGCCCCGTGAGTGTTGTGCAGTCGCGGAGGTTGAGCCGGGCGAGTTCACGTTCGTAGCGCGGCCGATCGGCGCCGCCGCCGATCCAAAGAAAATGCAGACGAGAATTGCGATTGGCTGCGAGCGACATCGCCGGCATGAGCTGCTCGTAGCCCTTGTTCCGAAAGAGCCGGGCCACCGTGGCGACAATGATCGCTTCATCGGCGATGCCCATCGCACGGCGAACGGCGGCGCGGTCGAGATTGTCGGGGGCGAACCGGCTGACTTCCATGCCGCTATAGATCGTGACGTACTGCTCAGATGAACCGATGCCGGCGGCGAGTGCGATACGGGTCATTGCATCGGCGACGGAGATGATGCGATTCGTCTTGGCAGCGCAAACCCGCTCGAGTTCTGCGAACGCCGCCTGAAGCCAAACGGGCTGCGTGCGATTGAAGCTCATTCCATGAATGGTGTGCACGACGAGGGGCACTCCCGCTTCGGACGCCGCAAGGCGGCCGACAATCCCGGCTTTGCTGGAATGTGTATGGACCACATTGGGAGCAAGTGAGCAGTAGAGGTTGCGCAATACGGTGATCGCAGCAAAGTCGTTGACGGGGCTGATTCGTCGGACGAGGCATGGCGCCTCGATGAAGCGGTACCCGCCGCCGCGGGCACGCTCAACGAGCGAACCCTCCGGGCCGTCCGTCGGCCCTGCGATCAGGGTGACGTCGTGGCCGCGCGCTGCAAGACCTTCGCAGGTGAGAAGTGTGTTCTCCTGTGCGCCGCCAACGATTAGCCGAGTGATGACATGGCAGATCTTCATGGTGTTGCGCTGCGTTCGGCGCCCGGAAATCAGCCCGACGGCTCCTCGTCCATGTCGGTATTAGGCGGCATGACGGGATCGAGTGACGATGCGAGACGCGCTGCATCGGGCGCGGCGCGGCCGGTGGACACTGAGCCCTCGCACGGTGGGTCGGGAGGCAGGTTTGCAACGTCGTAATGAACCCATTGCATGCACAGGCCTCGAGCCGGTGCCGTCGGGCCCGCCTGGGTTCGATCGAGGCTGTCTCGGATAGCGCGGACCTGGTCAGACGGCCACTGGCCGCGGCCGACTTCGATCAGAGTCCCCACCATGTTCCGGACCTGGTTGTAGAGGAAGCCGGTTCCGATGACGTCGAAGCGGACCTCGAGCCCGACCCGGTAGATGTCAATTCGCAACACGGTGCGGACGCAGTTCAGTCGCTTGTTGCCGCGCGAAGCGAACGCGGTGAAGTCGTAGGTGCCGATGATATGGCGGGCGGCTTCGCGCATCGCATCCGTATTGAGCGGGTGCCAGAAGTGATAGACGTAGTTCGAGGCGAGCTGCTCGACGGGTCGCCCGGGGACGCTAAATACGCGGTAGCGGTAGAGCTTTTTGATCGCCGAGTGAGTGGCGTGAAAGGCGAGAGGGACTTCCTCCAAGTGGATCAGCGTGCAGTCTTTGGGAAGCCGCGAGCCAATGGCGTGAAAGGCCGTCATGGCGGGCATGCCCGTGAGGGTAAAGAAGTTGGCTTCCTGCCCGGCGGCGTGAACGCCGGCATCGGTTCGACCGGCCCCGAATACGTGGACCTGATGGCGGACGACGCGACGCACGGCCTGCTCGACGGTGTCCTGAACGGTTCGCTGCCCGGGTTGTCGCTGCCAACCCTTGAAGGCCGCGCCGTCATAAGCGAGGGTGAGCTTGAAGTTGCGCATTGGGGGACGATGATACGGATCAGAGTGCAGACTTTCGAGTCGTGTAACACGAGTTGAATGCAAGCGGAGCTTCCATGGCGTTTCAGCGAGCGAGCAGACTAGACGCGCTGCCGGCGTACTTGTTTATCGAGATCGATCGAAAAAAGAAGGCGGCCATCGCCGCCGGCAGAGACGTGATCAATCTCGGCGTCGGTGATCCGGATCGGCCGACGCCGGGGTTCATCGTCGATGCGATGGCGGAGGCGATTCGCAAGCCGCAACACCATCGCTACCCGTATGACGATGGCGCGCCGGAATTCAAGCAGACTGTCGCGGCGTGGTTTTCCCGACGGTTTGGGGTGACGCTTGATCCGGCGAGCGAGATTCTGTCGGTCATCGGGACGAAGGAAGCGCTTGGGCATCTGCCGCTGGCTTGCGTTGATCCGGGCGACGTCGCGCTGGTACCACAGCCGGGATATCCGGTGTATTCGTCGGCCACGATTTTCGCGGGCGGGCAGCCATACGTCATGCCCCTGGCGGAGTCGCGCGGGTGGCTCCCAGACCTTGATGCGATACCGAAGGACGTGCTCTCGCGGACGGCGCTGATGTTCCTGAACTATCCAAACAACCCAACCGGAGCCGTTTGCGATCTCGCGTTCCTGGAGCGGTGCGTCGCGCTCGGCCGCCGGCACGGTTTCATCGTGGTGCAGGACGCAGCGTACTGCGAAATGTGCTACGACCGCCCCGCGCCGAGCATCCTGCAGGTGTCCGGCGCGATCGAGTGCTCCGTCGAACTGCACTCGTTGTCAAAGACGTTCAACATGACGGGTTGGCGTCTGGGGTTTGCGGCCGGAAACCGTGATGTCATCGCCGCGCTGGCCAAGGTAAAGGGAAACGTCGATTCGGGGCAGTTCGGGGCAGTGCAGGAGGCCGGCGCCGTCGCGATGGCGGGTATCGAGCGCTCCGAGGTGCGCGAATTGGTCGCTATGTATCGGCGTCGGCGGGACGCGCTGGTGCCGTTGCTGCGCGAGGCCGGGTTTCGCGTGCATCCGCCGGCAGCCACTTTCTACGTTTTTGCCGGATGCCCCAATGGCGTGGATTCCATGTCTTGTGTGACGCGAATCTTGGAAGAGGCAAGCGTGGTCGCGATTCCCGGCGTCGGATTCGGAACCGCCGGCGAAGGATACGTGCGGTTTGCGTGTTGCAGTGAGGAGAGTCGAATCGAGGAGGCTGGGCGGCGGATTGCAGGGATTCGATGGTGACAGAATTGTACCGTCCGCTACGATGGGCACATGGAATGGATACAAAGCGCGGTCGATCTTTTTCTGCACCTTGACAAGCATCTGGACGAAATCGTCCGAAACTATGGAACGTGGACCTACGCAATCCTGTTCGCAATAGTCTTCGCCGAGACGGGCCTGGTCGTCACACCGTTCCTGCCCGGGGACTCGTTGTTGTTCACGGCCGGGGCAATCGCGGCATTGGGTTCGATGCGAATCGAGGTCGTTGCACTGGTGCTGACAATCGCCGCGATACTGGGCGACACGGTGAATTACTGGATCGGGCAGTTCCTCGGCCACCGCCTGCTGGCCTGGGGAAAGCTGATCAAGAAAGAGCACATCGACCGGACGCACGCGTTCTTTGAGAAATACGGCGGCAAGACGATCATCATCGCCCGATTTGTGCCGATCATCCGGACGTTCGCACCATTCGTTGCGGGAATTGGGTCGATGAACTACGCGAGATTCCTGGCGTACAACGTGATCGGAGGACTGCTGTGGGTGGCGATCTGCGTCGGGGCCGGGTACTTGTTCGGCAACCACCCGTTTGTGAAAAAGAATTTCTCACTGGTGGTGCTGGCGATCATATTCATTTCGATCCTGCCCGCCGTGATTGAGTACATTCGGCATCGTCGGCGCGCGTGAATGGGCGACGATGAAGCATCCGCCGGAGCCCCCGAAGCACTGAAAGCAGCGGTGTGTGCTTGACATCGCATCGGCGAAACGATTACAAAGGGTCTGTGGTTGCCAAGCTGGCTTGATCCGGACGTTTCGGGCTAACGCCTGATCGTCCGACTCGCTGAGCACCGTGCGGCCTGCTGCGGCAACCGAAGCTGGCAACGATTGCGTCAAGCGCCCGCAGTGCTGCAACTCCTGAGTAGACGCATGGCCGCCCCCCTCTCCGTGGCTGTTCTCGCCCCGGCGAAGATTAATCTGACATTGCAAATCGTCGCACGCCGCCCCGACGGATTTCACGAGTTGATCTCCTGGGTGGCCCCTCTCGACCTTTGCGACGAGTTGAGCGTGTCGATCGCGCAGGAATCTGGCACGGCGTTGACATGCGATGATCCCGATGCAGGGCCGATCGAGCAGAATCTCGTTGTTCGCGCTGCCACGGCGCTCGGACAGATCGCCGGAGTCGAGCCGCGGTTGAAAATCCAGTTGCGCAAGCGGATTCCCATCGCAGCAGGCCTCGGCGGCGGAAGTTCCGACGCCGCTGCCACCCTGCTGGCGCTGAATCGATTGTGGGAGCTCAACTGGCCGACCGAGAGGTTGGCTGAAGTCGGCGCAGAACTCGGGTCGGATGTGCCGTTATTCGTTTACGGTGCGCCGTGCGTGATTCGCGGGCGCGGCGAGCGTGTGACCCCGCTCGGGCGCGGCCGTACCTTTGCCGCAGTGCTCGTACTCCCGAACTTTGGCGTTTCGACTGCGGCCGTGTACGGCGAGATGCGGCCCGGCGATTCACAAGGTGGCCAGACGGCTCTGACGAGCTTGATGACGCTCAAGGGCGATGAGCTTCTCCGATCCCTGTTCAACGACTTGGAGCGGCCGGCGTTTCGCGTCGAGCCTCGACTCGCTGAGCTACATGCGACATTGGAGCGCGACTTCGCTCGACCGGTGCGGATGAGCGGCAGTGGGAGTACGCTCTTCACGATCTTCGAACACGATGGCCCGGCGCGCGACTGGAAGCGTCGCGTCGACGCAGGGGCCGGTGGACGGTTTCATACTCGCATTTGTACGGCCTGGTATTCGGTCCGGGACTAACCCGAGGAGCATTGCAGCATGGAAATCACAGAGGTTCGGGTGCGGTTGGTGAATGGCGGTGCGGAGCGGCTGCGGGCCTTTTGCAGCGTAACGCTGGACGGCGATTTCGTCATCCGCGATCTCAAAGTCATTGATGGAACGAACGGACACTTTGTCGCCATGCCCTCGAGAAAGCTTGCCTACCGCTGCGGGCGATGCGGCAACAAGAATCACTTGCGGGCCAAGTTCTGCAATGAGTGCGGCGGCAAGCTGTCGGAACGTCGGCTGCCGCGCGATCCGAACGGTCGTTCAAAGCTGCACGTTGATGTCGCGCACCCGATCAATACGGCTTGCCGCGAGCGGATCCAGAAAGCGGTAATCGTGGCATTCGAGGCGGAGTGCGAAAAGGCGAAGCTTCCGGACTATCAGCCGGCCGCGGCGGACGAAGGCGATGACTTTGAGGGATCGGAATACGGTGATCTGGTGGCTGAGCTGAAGGAGGCCGCGGCCAAGCGCCACGAGGAACGCAGTGGGCGGTCGAGCGCACCGCGGCCGGTCGAGCCGGTTGAGCCGGTCGATTCCGAATCCATAGACGTGGAGCCCGTGCGAGTGGATCGTGTGGGATGGTCGGAGCGGGAATCCGCCGAGGAAAGGGTATTCGAGCCAACGTCCCGATTCGATGAGCCGCCGGCCCGACGGGAGGAATCGGCACCGCGACGTGCCGAGCCGACGCCGCATCGCGACGAACCGGCGCCACGCCGCGCGGCATCACCGCCTCCGCCGCCCCCGCCGCAGCGGATCGAGCCCGAATTGGATGGGTTTTCGGCCGGACTCTAATGAAGCACGGCATGTGCGGAAATTGACGATGAATTGGTTGCTGCGCGGAGCTATTCCGCGATGACGGTCCCGACGTGCTCCCCGAGCACGACCCGCCGCATGTTGCCCGGCTTCATCAGCGAGAACACCACGATCGGCACGCCGTGCTGCTGGCAGAGATCGACCGCCGATACGTCCATCACCTTGAGCCGTTCGTCAATTACCTGGTTGTAGCCTAGCGATTCAAACTTTCGTGCGTTCTTGTCCTTCATCGGGTCAGCGGAATAGACACCGTCCACCTTGGTCGCCTTTAGCAGAACCTCCGCGCCGATCTCCACCGCGGCAAGCGCCGCCGCCGAATCCGTCGTGACAAACGGCCGCCCCGTCCCCGCACCCAGAATCACGATTCGCCCTTTCGCCAGGTGATTGATGCACCGTCGCCGGATGAATGGCTCGCACACCGCCGAGATCGCGATTGCCGATTGCACCCGCGTCGCCTGACGATGGGCCTCCAGAACTTCCTGCAGCGCCAGCGCGTTGATCACCGTCGCCAGCATTCCCATGTAGTGCGCCGATGCAGGGTGAATCTTGCTCCGCTCGGCCAGAGTCGCCCCTCTCAGAAAGTTCCCGCCCCCCACGACGACGGCCACCTGCACGCCGAGCCGTGCGACGTCGACGACCTCGCCGGCGATCCGCTCGATCATTTCACCGTCGATCCCGAAGCCGCCCGGCTTGCAGAACCCTTCGCCGCTGATCTTCAGCACGATTCGCCGATACCGCGGACTCGGACGCGACGACGCGCGGCCCGGTCGCGCATCCGGCGTGGCTTTCTGCCGCGGGCTGCGACGTTTGGCTGTACGAACGGCCATGTGGATCTCCCAGTGGGCGAAAAAAAAGGCCGCTTTCGCGGCCTGCAACACGCGGGACTAATCCTTGCCCCCCAGCTCATATCGCAGATACCCGCTGATGGTAATTCCGTTTTCCTTCGCAAATGCCCCGACGGTTTTCTTGTCGTCGAGCGCGAACGGCTGCTCAAGCAATACGCGCTCCGCGAACCACTTGTCGAGCTTGCCTGCCACGATCTTTTCGATGATCTGCGGCGGCTTATTGGCAACCTCGGCTCTCGCCGCCGCCTTCGCCTCCTCAACGAGCGCAGGGTCGATCGCGGCGCGATCGAGGCCCAGGAGGGTCTGAGCGCTGGCGATGTGCATGCAGACCTGGCGCCCCACGGTGTCATTCGGCTTGTCCATCGTCACCAGCGCCGCCACCTTACCGTTGTGGTGCACGTAACCGGCCGCAGCCCCGTGGGCGCACCGCGCGCGGCGTATCTCCATCTTTTCATTCAGCTTTCCGTACGCGTCCGCCATCAATTCCTTGATCGTCCGACCGCCAGCGAATGCGGCTTTACTCCCCATGAGCGCTTCGGGCTCCTTCAGGTGCGTCTCAGCGGCTTGACGAGCTGTCTGGTTCGCCAATTCCACGAACACGCTGTTGCTGGCGACGAAGTCAGTCTCGCATCGCAGTTCGGCCAGGGCACCACCCTTTGCATCTGCGTAGAGCCCGATTCTTCCGTTCGCGGCCTCTTTGTCGGCTCGCGACGACATCTTGTCCTTGAACTTCTCGCGCAAGAGCGCGATTGCTTTTTCTTCGTCGCCTGCGGATTCAATAAGTGCCTTCTTGCAATCCATGAGCGGCAGGTCCGTGCGGCTGCGCAGCGACTGAACCTGGCTGGCGGAAATATCCGGCATTTCAGGGTGCTCCTTGCGTATCGTACCTGTGCAACCCCCGCCGTCGGGTCGCCGGCGGAAATTTGTCTTCCTGGTTTTTTCGGCGGTTCGTCACTGGCCGATCGCGCCCGGGCCGGTGATGGATGAGACTGGCCGCGCTCTGTAAACCGACGATCAGCCGGGTCCTGCGTGTTGGCCTGTTAACTCGGCCTCGCCGACTGGCTCAGTCGTCGCAAGCGCCTCGCCTTCACCCGCGGCGAACGCGGCGGCGGTTGTCAGTCGCTTCGAGCGCCGGGGCTGCTGGGCGCCGTTGTCGCCGGTGGCCGCGGCTGCGGTCTCGTCCGACGACCGGGATCGCCTGCCCTCTTCGACGGCATCGGCGAGCTGCGTGATCAGAATGTCAATTGCCCGCATCGCGTCGTCATTGCCCGGAATGATGATATCCGCCGTATCCGGGTCGCTGTCCGTATCAACGATGCAGATCGTCGGAATACCCAGCTTGCGCGCCTCGCGGATCGCAATGTATTCGCGCTTCACGTCCACGATGATCAATGCACCCGGCAGCTTCTGCATCCGTCGGATGCCTTCCAGGTTTCGCTTGATCTTGCGCAACTCGCGCGTCAGGATCGAGCCCATCTTCTTGCTATAGTTGGCCATCGATCCGGTTGTTTCGAGGTTCTCCAGCTCTTCAAGCCGAGCCAGGCGCGAGCGAATCGTGCGAAAGTTCGTCAGCGTGCCGCCCAGCCACCGGTCGGCCACGTAATGCATCCCGACGCGCGTCGATTGTGTTTCGATTGTTTCTCGAGCCTGACGTTTGGTGCCGACGAAGAGGACGTCGTGTCCTTGTGCGACAACCGCCGCGATGAACTTCTTGGCGCGGAGCAGACCTTTGACGGTCTCACGGATGTCGACGATGTGAATGTGATTCCGCTTCCCAAAGATGTACTGCGACATCTTCGGGTTCCACCGGCTGACGCGGTGGCCGAAATGCACGCCCGCGTCGACCAGATTGCGGACCAACTCGGAAGCCAAACGGCACCTCCCTCGGGGTTTCTAGAGCGCAGAATCCCCTGCGCCACTACGAGCAAACCACAAGGGTAAAGGCAGTTAGCTGCTCCGTCAAGCGAAAAATCCGACCCCACCCGTTCCCCGGATCGTTCACAACACTCGCTGAGTTAAAGGCTTGTCGCCAGCCCGCCGAATGCGTAGAGTCGCACGCGATCCGAAATGCCCGGACCTGACTCCCAATCCGCCGACCCCACGACAAACCCTCGCGTCTTCATCAGTGCCGCCGAGCAGAGTGCCGATGAGCATGCGGCAGGCCTTATTCGTGCCTTTCTCGATCGATTCCCGCACGCGTCATTTTCGGGTCTTGCCGGGCCTCGGATGCGTGCAGCAGGTTGCGAGCCGCTAGCCGACCTGACGGCGTCCGCCTCCATGCTCACTTCGGTTGCGGGTCGCGTCCCGGCAGCTCTCGCCACCATCTCTCGTGTCGATCGATTCCTCTCACGCAGCCCCATTGACGCAGCGGTGCTCGTCGACTCCGGCACACTCAACCTGCCCATAGCTCGGCGATGCCGCGCCCGCGGCATTCCTGTGCTCTACTATATCGCCCCACAGACATGGGCGTCGCGCGAGTGGCGGGTTCGCGCGATTCGCGAACGTGTCGACCGTCTGGCGGTAATTCTTCCGTTCGAGGAAGCTTACTTTCTCTCACACGGCATCAATGCCCGCTACGTCGGCCATCCACTGTTTGACCGCCTCCTGAATGTTCCACCGGACGCAGATCGCGTTTCAGGACTGCGCGAGGACGGGAGCCCTGTCGTAGTACTCTTGCCGGGCTCCCGACGGCAGGTCGTCCGCGAAGTCCTCCCGGGGCAGCTCGCGGTCGCCGCGCAGATCGCGGCCCGTTTCCGCCGCGCTCGCTTTCTCCTTGCGTCCGCCAACGAGCGCATGGCGCGCTCGGCCCGATGCATCATTGATCAAACTCCGGCCGTTCCGCAGATCCAGATCGTTGCATCCTCAAAGGAAAATGCCATCCGCGCCGCCGATCTGGCCCTGGTCGCGTCGGGTACAGCGACGCTTGAAGTTGCCTTTCACGCGGTCCCGATGATCGTGATGTACAATGCGCGTTTCGCCCGGCTTTGCTACCCGTTCCTTCGAGGCTGGATGATCAAGACCTCGATCTTTTCGCTTCCAAACATTCTCGCGCGGCGTCGCATCGTCCCCGAGTTCATGCCCTACTATCGCAACACATCCGAAATCGCGGTCGCCGCGCTGGAATTACTCTCGTCGGTATCCTTGCAGGAGCGAATGCGCGGAGAACTCAGGGAACTAATGAAGCCGATCGCACGCCCGGGCGCGTCCGCGGCCGCCGCACGCGAGCTCGAAGAACTGCTGATGGACCACAGACCCCACGCGCGCAGCCATCCATTCGGTTCCATCCATCGAGTCTGGTGAATCCAATGACTTCGTCGGCCAGCAAAGATTTTCGTCGCCTGAAACGCGAAGGGCACGCCTCCGGATCAAGCTTCGCCATCGGCATGGGCTTCGTTCGTGCCCGTGATGCCATTGCGCGCGGACTCGTCCGACTCGGCGTTACCCCGAATCACCTTTCGTTACTTGGCGCGTGTTTCACGCTCGCCGCCGCGGCTTGCCTGCTGCCCGGCGCGCAGGAAAGCTGGACCGATGCGCTCGCGGGGGGTCGTTGGCCTTGGCCATTTTGGTGCGCCGTCGTCCTGTTTCTCGCGTCGGCGTGCGACATGTTGGACGGCGCCGTCGCCCGAATCGGGGAAATGTCGACCCCGCTTGGAGCAGTACTTGACTCTTCACTCGATCGATTCAGCGACATGGCGATCTATCTCGCTATTGCCGCGCACTTCACCTGGCACGCCAACGTTACGTACTCGTTGCTTGCCATGATCGCCCTCTGCAACGCGACGCTCATCAGCTACGTTAAGGCCCGAAGTGAGACGCTGATCAAAGACTGTTCAGTCGGATACTGGCTTCGAGGCGAACGCTCCGCCGCCCTGCTGATCGCGGCGTTCGCTTCGCACATTCCGGCCGTTCTCTGGCAGCAGGCCCTGCTGACGACCTTCACGGTATGGCGTCGCCTGCAGTGGACGCATACCGTCCTCGCGAGCGAGGCACATGCTGCGCCCGAGCCTGATCCCGGTCCGTTCCGGGATTGGCGACGGTACTTGGCCCCGTGGCGATTTCCGCGAGGATCGCTCCCCTACGACCTGGTAACCGCGACAAACATTGCGTGGATCATCTTCGCCCCCCCGATCTCGTCCGTGTTCGCTGGCACATCCGACCCGATCCGACAATGGCTCGCCCGCTGATGCCGCTCGCGCAGAACCGCTCACACGACCGGTGCGGCTTCGCTCACCACGAGTGACGATGCATCGACCACGTCAGGGTTTGGAGAATCGATTTGAATCAGCCCGTCCTTGAAATGCACATGCCGACCGCCAAATCGCGCGATATCGAGTTCATGTGTCACGACGATGATGGTCAGTCCCGCGTTGCGGTTCAACTGTTGCAGCAACGACATGATCTCGACGCTCGTGCGACTATCCAGGTTTCCAGTCGGCTCATCGGCCAGCAACAGCAGCGGGTCGGTGATCAGCGCACGCGCGATCGCAACGCGCTGTTGCTGACCGCCCGAAAGCTGATTCGGATGATGCCGCAGCCGTCCGGACAGTCCCACCCGATCGAGCATCTCGCTCGCAAGCCGGCGCCGCACCCGACGCGGCACGCCCTGGTACATCAGTGGCAGCGCGACATTATCGACGATTGTCGTGCGGGCCAGCAGATTGAACGCCTGAAACACGAAGCCGATATGAAAGTTTCGAACTTGTGCCAAATCTCGTCGCGACAGGCGCGTCACGTCTCGCCCGTCGAGGATGTACTCACCACGGTCCGGCCGGTCCAGGCAGCCAAGCACGTGCATGAAGGTTGACTTGCCCGATCCACTGGCCCCCATGATGCAGACAAATTGCCCTCGCTCGATCGTGAGCGATACCCCTCGAACCGCCGGGACTTCAACCTCGCCGGTGTGGTACGTCTTGTGGATATCCCGCACTTCCAGCAATGCGCCGTTGTTCACGATGAGATCCAATTAGATCCGTTTGTCGGACGCTGGACGCGGAATCGGCTACATCGCGCGCGGCGGACGCATGCCGCCCGGCCGGCCCGAGGGCGAGCCCCCACCGCCCCACTTTCGGTCGAGAATGATCTTTTCGCCGTCCGCGACTTGGCCGCCGCGTACTTCCGTGAAGCTGCCGTCCGTGAGTCCGATGTCGATTGTCACCTCAGCCGGTCGTCCGGATGCGAGTCGATAGACCTTCGGGCCGCGCGAGCTTCCCGGAATGGAATCGGGCCCACGTGTGTCGCTCGACGCACGAGGCATCTCGGGCGAGAAGCGAAGCGCAGCATTAGGAACCCGAAGTGCATTGGCTACCCGCGCGACTTCAAACGTCACGTTCGCCGTCATGCCCGGCCGGAGCACGAGTTCCGGATTCTCAACATCGATGATGGTGACGTAGGTAACGATATTGTCGACGACCGTCGGATTGTACCGAACCTGAGAAACAGTTCCGTTGAAGCGCCGGTCTGGATACGCATCAACTCGAAAGGATGCCTGCATCCCCTCGCGAATTCGACCCACATCCGATTCCGCCACATTGGCTTCGACCTGCATTTTTCGCAGATCAGCAGCGATTGTGAACAGCGTCGGCGCCTGTAGCGACGCCGCGACCGTTTGTCCGACGTCGATGTCTCGCGAGATCACCACGCCGTCGATCGGACAGTTGATTCGCGTCCGGCTCAGATCGACTTCCGCGGACTCCAGCTCCGCCTTCGCCGCCTCAAGCAGTGCCTCATTCGCATGCAGAGTGGCTTCGGCGGCGTCGGCCGTTGTCTTCACCACCTGATACTCGTTGTCGCTTGCCGAATTCGACTTTCGAAGATTTGCGATGCGCGAGGCCTCCCGCTGCGCATCCCGCAGTCGCACCCGCGCCTCCTCGACTCGGGCTTCGGCCGTCTTCACAGCAGCCGTCTGTTGCATGACCTGGCTCTTGAATCGCTGCGGATCAATCTCCACGAGCAATTCGCCGGTCTTCACCGGCGCGTTGAAGTCGGAATACCACTTGACCACCGTTCCGCTGACCTGAGAACCAACCACGACCTTGGTCGTCGGTTGGATCGTGCCGGTCGCCGCAACCGTCGCGACAATGTCGCCACGATCGATCGGCGCGAACACGTACTCCTCGCCGACCGGACGTCCGTTGAGCATCTGGTAGCCGTACCAGCCGCCGCCTGCCAGCCCCGCGAGCACGACAACTACAAGCATTACCTTCATGAACTTCTATCCAAGCGGCTTTCGACTCGCCGAGGCACGTCAGCTGCATGACCGGCCCCGGACGGATGATAGAAGTTTCGGTGCGGAACCGCCACGCCACATGATTCAGAGCGAACGCTCTGCAATTTCCCTAGTCAACCGGCTCAGGGGAGAAGTCCCATCGCCACCACGCCTCCCCAAGCGGGTCAGTTGTCGATAAGACGTGCCCCCCGATGAATCCGACATTGGTTCGGTCGCGATGACGTTTCCCGGGAAACCAGTATTTTCCGGAGTCGTATGCATCGGGGTCCTTCGTGCGCTTCGGAACCGGCGGCGCGGTGTAATATGGTATCACCCCGCGCTGATCAGCCGCGTCGCCGTCGACGTCGAGCAGCAACGGAACGTCCGGAAAATTCAGCACCCCGCTCGTGAGGTATACGTTCGACAGAACCGGGGACTTGCGTACGAGACGCGACCGCGAACTCAGGCGCTTGTTAAACCCGATGCTGATGTTCTTCTGAGGACCCACCGCACCCTGATCGCAGGGCACATTCGCGCGACGATCGAGCGTACTGGAGCCCGCTGGACACATCAACGGCTGCCGCGACGCATTGACCGTCTGCCGCGAGCCCGTGGGTCCCTCCCAGAACTCAGCTATCTGATAGACGGACTCCTGAAAATCTTCGAGCCGAAACTTGTTGGGCCCGAGCTGCTCACTGTCGCCGCGAGGTCGTCCCGATGAGGGTTCCGCAAACAGGAGAAATTCGGTCGCGATCGAATGCATGTTCGTGCGACACTTCAAGTCGAGCGCCGCCCGACGCCCCGACTGCAGCGCCGGCAAGAGGATTGCCGTCAGCAAGGTGATGACCCCAATCACCACCAGCAGTTCGAGGAGCGTAAATGCCGAACGCGGTCGCTGCATTGATGCGATCCCGGCAGGCCACCGGCCAATGCCCACCTGGACAAGTCATCCGGGTTTCCCCCTAGTATATCCGGCGTGAGGGAGGGCACCAACATGGAAGTTCGGTAAATTGGCCGCAATTCACGGGCAATTAACGACTAATTGTACAAAGAGGGCGACATCCAGCCCGTCGAGATTGCCGTCGCCGTTCAGATCGCCTCGCACAGCCGGATGTCGGCCCCCGTGATTTGATGCGTAGAGCGCTGGAGCGACCAACGCTTGAACAAAGTCGTCCACGTCGGCTGTATTCACGGTCAGATTGATGTCCATGTCGCCTAAAACGACGGCGTCGGAAACCTCGATCACTCCGTCTGCGTTGGTGTCAAACAGCGAGAAGTTCTCTGCAAAATCATGGATGACGATCCGATTGTTTCCAGAGTTGCCGTCGTCATCGTAATTCGGGTCGCCGTCATGATTGGCGAGATACGCCAGCAGCAACGCGACATCGCCAGCATCGATGACGCCGTTGCCGTCAAAGTCGCCGCGCCGTCCTGACGGAATCGCGTCCGTCCAGATGAAAAGCGATCCGTCCGGCTGCGCGTTTGCATAGGCCGTTCCGACGATCGCGTCGACCCGCCAGTTCGCGGGATTTAGCTGTTGGCTGACGTCAACGAATTCCCATTCGGCCAGCGGTGCGAAATCCGGTCGGATCCGATCTTCGTACGTGGCGTACGTCGCTGAGAAATTCAAATCGACAAGCCCCTCGGCAACCGAATTTTGATCACCCGGGCACCCGTCGTCCGGCTCGGAGGGAATGTTTGGCCCGTACATGGCGGCCGAAGCGGCGTTGGTCAGCGGATAGACCAAGGTGATTGTTGTCAGATTTGTCGACGTGTCGTGCGCGAATCGCACGTCAACATCGGGCATGTATCTCCCGTCCTTACCGAGACACTGGAATGCGAACTCTTCAAAGCCATGTGCACGATGCCAGAGCGTCCCGTGGAGCCGCCAGTCCTCCCCGGCCTCGAAGATCGCGGGATTGCCGCCGGGTTTCTCAACTCGAACCGTCACGCTCTCAATCTGCTCCCCGAGAAGCGCAAGGTGAAACTCCTCGCCGCTCCGCTCAACACACGGAGTAGTCTCCACGTCCTGATCGAATGCGTGGTAGTCCTCCGCGAAATGTTCGATCAGCGGCGAACCCGCGGGAAGTCCGCCCAATCGCGCGGCATTACCGAGATACCGAAGCTGAGGCGTGGTCAGTTCGCTTCCAGTGTTGATATTGTCATCAACGTCGAACTCGATCCAGCCCAGGATCGGATTGGGACCATAACAAAATGGGTTGTACGCCGGGAACTTGTCGTCATACCCCAGCGTCCCCGGCGGATTGATCACACCGACTACCACCAGGTCAAACCGAACGAACCCTCCGCCCGGGCTCCAGACACCGCTGAACAGGTCGTACGACGGATTTGTCGGCGAGAATGCACCGAGTCGAAGCTCGACGATATCGGGAATGCGCTGGTTGAGTGCGTACATCAGCCCGGCGCCGCCCCGATCTGTGCGGCAAATGATCGCGTCGCCGCGCGGATCGGTCATGATCGCGGGCTGCGCCGCCGCAAACCCGGTCAATCCGAGTGCCGCAATCGCCAGGACCGTTCTAGGCACCGCTCTGCACCACGTCCGAAGCCTTGTTAAGTCGATAGCGGAGCGCCTCGCGCGTGATTCCGAGTGCACGCGCCGCCTGGCTGAGATTGCGGCCCGTATGCTCGAACGCCGCCTGAAGGATCGTCAGCTCGATCTCGTCGAGCTTTGGTTCTCCCCGATCGAAGTCGACCTGGATCGTTCGTCCGTCCGGCAGATCGATCTGAATGTCGGCCGCGCCGCGCGTCGACGCAGTGTCCAGTCGGAGGTCGGACGCGTGGATGGTCTGAACCTCGACCTGAAGCACCGCACTCTCGATGACGTGCTGCAATTCCCGAACGTTGCCTCGCCACGGATGACGCTGCATCGCGGCCTTCGCGTCGTCCCCGAACGACTTCAGGGCCAATCCAAATCGCCGGCAGTGCGATTGCAGGAATGACTCCGCCAACGCCGGGATGTCCTCCGGACGATTTCGCAGCGGAGTTAGCGAAATCTGAAGAACGCATAAGCGATGATACAAGTCGCTGCGAAACTCGCCGGCCTCGACTGCTCGTGCGAGGTCGCGATTTGTAGCCGCGATGATGTGCACATCGATCGGCCGCGAATCAGTGCCGCCGACCGGTCGAATCTCCCGCGTTTCGAGAGCGTGCAGGAGCTTGGCCTGCATGTCGGGCGCCAACTGCCCGATTTCATCAAGAAACAGCGTGCCACCGTGAGCTACCTCAAACAATCCCCGCTTGGCCTGCGAGGCGCTGGTGAACGCTCCACGGACGTGTCCGAACAACTCCGACTCAAACAGGGTCGCCGGCAGCGCGGTGCAGTTCACGTGAATGAACGGCCGCTTGTGACGAGGACCGTGATAGTGAATCGCACGAGCCGTCAGGTCCTTTCCCGTACCGGTCTCGCCCGTGACGAGCACCGTCGGCGGATTTGGAAGCCCCAGGACCTCCGCCCGCGCTAGCCGCCGAACCGTGTCCTTCAAACTTCGTGTTGCCGACGATTCGCCAATGATGCGCTCCAACGCGCTCCCTTCCTCCTCGCGGCCTCGCAGGAACGTCAAGTTGTCGCGCAATTGCTGATTCTCGACCGCGCGATTCACGACGATTAGCAACTCGTCGAGATCGACCGGTTTAGATAGATACTCCAGTGCGCCGGCCTTCATCGCGTCGACCGCTATCCGTTCGTTGCCGTGCGCCGTAACGACGATGATGCCGCTCGACGGCGACTCGAGCCGAAGTCGCGGCAACAGCGTCAAGCCGTCGGCGTCCGGCAGTCGCAGGTCGAGAATGACCACGTCTGGTACAAGCTTTCCGCAGGCGCTCATCGCCTCGTCGCCGCTATGCGCCAGCGTGACGTCGTGTCCGCCGGCCTTCAGCTTGTCGCGAAAATTCTTCGCCAATACTCGTTCGTCTTCGATAATGAGCACTCGAGCCATGAATTAGTCCTCGGTCGGTCGCGTTTCGGCGGCCGTACTTTCTCCTTCGTTTCCGTTACGAGTAACCGGAAGCGCGACCGTGAATCGGGCGCCGCCGCCGGAGGGGCAGTCCAGATGAATCTCTCCTGAATGGAGTCGTGTGATCCGCATCACCGTGGCAAGTCCGATGCCGGTCCCGGATGGCTTCGTCGTATAAAAGAGATCGAAAATTCGCTTCCGCGCGTCGCGCGGCACGCCCGGTCCGTTGTCTTCAACGACCAGCCGCGCCCGGCCGTCACCGTTGGGCTCGTAGCAGCGGACCGCGATCCGCCCGCCGGCCGGCGCGTGTTCCATGGCGTTGGACACCAGTTCAATGACGACCTGCTCCAACTGACGGCGATCCCCCTCGAGCACGACATCGCTGTTTGAGAGGTCTAGCTGCACGTGGAAGCCGAGGCGATCGAGCTCCGGACGAAGTTCGCGCACGGCACTCGAAGCGACATCCCTCAACGACACGGGCCCGAATGCCGCCGCGTTGGTTCGCGAGAGATTCAGCAAGCCGGTGACGCGATCGCCAAGGCGGCGGGCCTCCGCGAGAACATCCTGCAGACGTAGCCGAGCATCTTCGTCGAGGACATTCTGTTCAAGCATGAGCTGCGCCGAGCTGCGAATCGCCGCGAGGGGATTTCGAATGCCGTGTGCCACGCTGGAACACAACTCGCCGATCGCTGCCAGTCGCTCGCGCCGTTCCTCCGCAACGCGACGGCGCTGCAGTTCCAATTCGCGATCGGCTTGCTGCATTCGCCGGCCGAGAAAGACAAGGCCGAGTAGAATCATGACGACGGCCGCAATGAAGTATCGTTCGAGCGCGACGCGCCGTTGAAGTTCCGCCTCGTGTTTTTGCAGCAGTGTCGTTTGCTCGCCGGAATTGCGCGCTCCCAACGTGCCGAGCGCACGCATTGCTTCCATGTGGCTCCGGTCAAGTTGGGCCATGTACCGCGAGGCCTCGACATACAACACGTGTCGCTCAGGCGAACTGTCGTCGAGCTCAAGCATGCAGGTGAAAGCTTGAAAAACGGCCTGGCTCGAACGGACCATTTGATCGATCGCGGCCTCGAGCGCTGCCGACTGCAATCCCATCTCGGGCCCGGCGCCTAGGACCCGCGCCATTTCTTCGCGGACTTCGTCGAAGTGCTCCTGTTCGCGAGCAACCTTTTCCGACGAGAAAATCTCGTTTCCGGGGGCCCCAAGCTCCAGAATCCCCTTTTGCACCCGTTCAAGCCAGCTTCGCCGCACGTCCAATCGCGACGATTCGTCGACGAGGGCTTCCACCCCGAGCAGCGTATGTCGATGCCACTCGAGACTTACGACAATCACAGCGACATCGAGGATGGCGAGCAGGAAGAAGAAATGGTGCCACCGGACGCGTGCCACTTTGCTACTGGCCTCTTAGTTCGGAAACTCAGCGACCCCGACTGTGTATTATAGCACACATCAAATGTGCGACATGACACATCCGAGGCCCGAGAACTCCATGCTCTGACTATCCGAATCCGACGAGAAACGTGTCGTAAGTCTATACTGCACAACACTGTACGGAATATGTCGCATCGATTCGTACGATGCGGGTACAGCGAATACCGGTTCATTCTCCGTGCCAATCGTCTGAAGGGACGCGCGCCGTTCCGCGGCGAAGCGAGAGCGAATCGGAATCCAATCTGCTGAGGGAGTATTCCGTCACCAAATTCCGACTTTCGAGGGTGCTCACACAGTACCTGTGTGCTGGCGGTCAGGATCGGCGTGCTGCGTCTCCCCAACGGGGCAAACAGTGACGGGACGTGCGCGAGGTACCTGCTGTTATCCCGCAGTTTGATCCAATAGTGTCATGATTCGATCGCCGCGGCACGCCAATTGCCCTTCCACACGCGTAGATTTGGGGACTATTCAGCTCCTCCCAGCGCGCCGGCTGGGCCGCCGCATCTGCCAGGATGCACGGTCCCCGACGCGCATTTTTTTTCGCGCCCGTCCCTCGCAAGGGCGGGTGACACCGCTATCACGGCTTCTGTCACGCGCGCTTCGCGCCGGTGGCGACGCTGCGCCACAGAGCAAACGACTTCAACGGGACGTGTGCGATCGCCTCGCCAAGCACGTCAAGCGGCAAATCATCAAGGACTTTGAACCGAATACATGGATACCCATTTCGAGTTTCTCACCGGTCCGGCTCCACACCTGCGTGAGCCACGAGGCGAGCTGCCGACTGGCGCAAGAGCACAGTGGTTAGGCAGACATCATTGCTGATTTGCGAGGCCAACCCAGCGACCGGCAACGGCCGAATGGGGTCGCAGCCATGGCTCGTCGTTGTGCGGTACGTCGTAATCGATCATTCCGTGCGAGAAGCCCTTTTGATAGCCCGTTCCGCGCCTGTTGCGAATAGCACCGCGGACGACCTGCGACGCCGCGCGCCGTTCGGGAACTGGAGAATCCAAAACTCTCTAACACTCTCGACTTCGCCGATCGTGCCGTGCTCCATCCGATTCCGCGTCGCTGCGGAATGCGTTCGCTGAGTTTGGCTGAGGCGGCAGGCGCCGGCCTGGTCCCCCGATCAGAATCCGTGAACGGTAATGACCACCGCTCGGAGCGAGGCCGAGAACTCGTTGGAGAAAGGGTCGGCTCGCTCGGGGCGCCCAACTGGCGGCTGAGGAAACGAACGATCACCGCGGCGGTGACCGTTGAGAAAAAAATAGCGATGAAACGAGAGCTGATTTGGACGGTTCGTGCACCGCCCCGACTGCCATCACCCACCTATTAGGTTCAAGAATAACGTGAATGGCACGACCGTGTCAACCGCCGCTGATTACATTCGCCCGGTCGAGGCTGACTGACCGGCGAAACGTGACAGGACGCTGCAGGCGCTTCCCATGTCAAGCATGCGCGTCGAGTGTTCGCCTTCCGTCGATTTTGTTGCGGAGTCCGCAAACACGACGGCACCCCTACCAACTGTTAGAATCCCCCAAAGGCGCCCGTAGCTCAGCTGGATAGAGCAGCGGTTTCCTAAACCGCAGGTCGTAGGTTCGAATCCTATCGGGCGCGTT
>CAZONT010000028.1:0-30188 GCA_964581285.1 uncultured Planctomycetaceae bacterium
CGATGGATATCATGGTTACCGGGGAGTTTCGCATGCCGACGCATCGCCCTCCCCGAGGAGGGACCATGCGGAATTGCCTCGTCGTCATCGCGCTTTTGCCTGTTACGTTTGGATGCCTGCTCTCGACGGCGCGCGCCGAGGAGCCGCAGATCATTGACGGCCGGATCGTCTGGCCGAAAGACTACGTCCTTCCGCGCTACGAGACGGAGTTCGAGAAGAAATATCGCGAGATGTTCGGCGACGCGCCATCAACGCGCGCGGCGACGCCGGCGCCGAGCGGCCCGCTGCATTGCGTGGCCGAGTACGAGCCGATGGAGGGGATCCTGGTCAATTGGGTGTCCTTCCCGTCGATTCATACTGCGATGATCAAGGAGATCACGACGACGGCCAATTCGCTGGCGTATGTCGTGGTGAACAATGCGGCAACCCAGTCGAGCGCCACCAGCACGCTGTCGGCGGCCGGCGCCAACATGAGCAAGGTTCGGTTCCTGATCACGCCTTCGAACACGGTTTGGATTCGGGACTACGGCCCCCGGTATTGCTACGAGGGGCAGTGCCGGGTCGTGGTCGACCACGAATACAACCGGCCGCGTCCGCAGGACAACGTCGTGCCGCAGGCATTCGCGAATTACAAGCATCACAAGTACTACGAGATGCAAAACCTGTACGGGAACAACCAACTGATTCACGGCGGAGGGAATTACCACCTCGACGCGCTGGGTCGCGGCTACGCGACGCGGTTGACCGTGAATGAGAATCCCCTCCTCGGAGCCAACAACGCTCAGCGTGAAACCAATATCATCGACATCTGGGGTCACTATTGGGGCGTCGCCCACACGTTCTTTGATCCGTTTCCCACGAGCGTGGACGTAACGCAGCACCTCGACATGTGGATGCAGATCATTGACGACAACAAGGTGATCATCGGTGACTGGCCCAACAACCCGGGCTCGACGCAGGACAACATCTGCGACGCGGCGGCCACAACGATGGCGGGATTGGGCTATACGGTGTATCGCGTGCCCAATTTTTCCGTCAGCGGCGTTCACTACACGTACACCAATTCCGTGATGTGCAACAACATCGTAATGATTCCCTCGTATACGAACGGGACGGTGTCGCCGTCAAACGCCACTGCAGTGGCAACGTTTCAGGCTGCGCTGCCGGGAAAAACCATCGTCCCAATCGCGTGCGAGTCGATCATCGGCTTGGCCGGCGCGATCCACTGCATCGTCATGCACATACCGGTTCCGCTCGGCGGGACAAGCCCGACGGCCTACTTGCGGAACTACCGCGGCGGCGAAACGATCGGGTCGGGACAGTCGATCACGATCAACTGGATTTCGGATGATGATGTCGCGGCACAGAACGCCGACATCCTCATGTCTACGGACAGTGGCGCGACGTGGCCCACGACGATTGTCGCCGCGACGGCCGATGACGGGTCGCATACGTTTTCGGTGCCAAGCGTTCCGTGCACGACGCATGCACGGTTTCGCGTCGTCGTACGCGATGTCGACGGCAACACCGGCTACGACAGCAGCACGTCGGATATCATTCTTACCGGCCAGCCGTGCCTGGGCGACGCAAACTGCGACGGGCAGGTGAACCTCGCCGACGTGGAGCCGATGGTACAGGCATTGATCGATCCGATCGGCTATGCGCTGGCATATCCGGGATGCGTCAACGGCGACCTTAACGGCAGCACGACAACTGACGGCGATGATGTTCAGCCGTTTGCTTCGGTGCTTCTCAATCCATAGGCCCGGCATGGCCGGGACTACATTTCGATCGTGTGCTGATCCGCGCGGCCTTGCAAGCGCGCCGCCATTCTGTTAGGTTTGCAATTCCACGAGTTAAACATATCCGGATCGCGGACGGATGGCTCCACCTCGCGCTCGGTTGGGTCGTCGGGTTCGGCCGATGCTTGATCGGTCGGGCGACCGCCCTCAATACAGCGGGCATTTCCGTCGATGCGGCCCGTGGCCAGGAGAGATTCCATGGCTCGGCGACGGCTCGGCCCGGCACTCTGGACCCTGTGCTGCAGCGCGGTCATCGCAACCGCCACTTACACATTTCCTGCCCATGCACCCGGTGCCGACGGGGCCGCCTCTGACCGGCCCACACGAGACGATGGCGCGAACGGCCACGCGCCGACGAGCGATTCACCACCGAGCGCTAGCAACATTCAGTGCGACCCGACATGCCCCTGTCTTGGCGATACGAACGGCGATTTCTTATTGAATGGCCGGGACATTCAACGCTTCGTCGGATGTTTCCTCGCAGCCGGCGGCGGCCCGCCAATGCCCGGCTGCGCCTGCGCGGACATGAATTCCAATGGACTGATCGAACTCGGGGACATTCCGCTCCTGGTTCAAAGGCTCGTCTTTGGTTTGGGCTGCTCTCCGGCGCTGACGGGCGCGTGTTGCCCCTCGTTCGGAAGCTGCATGCAGGTCTCGTTCGGCTGTTGCCTGAGCATTGGCGGGCAATACTACGGGAACGGCAGCAATTGCCAGTCGATCACTTGCTCGCAACCGACGCAGGCGTGCTGCTACCCGAACGGCTCGTGCAATGACCGCAATTCAAGCGTGTGTTTCAGCGAGGGCGGCTCGCCGCAGGGACCCGGCACGTCGTGTTCAACGACCTTCTGCCCGCAACCGCCGCAGGCCTGCTGCTTCCCCAACGGCTCATGCCAGGACCTGAATGTGGGTACGTGCTTCTCCCAGGGCGGCTCGCCGCAGGGACCCGGCACATCATGTTCAACGACCTTCTGCCCGCAACCACCGCAGGCCTGCTGCTTCCCCAACGGCTCATGCCAGGATTTGAATGCGGGTACGTGCTTTGCCCAGGGTGGCACGCCGCAAGGGCCGGGCACGTCGTGTGCGACGGTCATTTGCTCACAACCGACGCAGGCGTGCTGCTATCCGGACGGCTCGTGCAATGATCGCGATCCGAACGTGTGCTTCAGCGAGGGCGGTTCGCCGCAAGGCCCCGGTACGTCATGTTCGACGACGTTCTGCCCACAGCCGTCACAGGCCTGCTGCTTCCCGAACGGCTCGTGTCAGAATCTGACGGCGGGTACGTGCTTTGCCCAGGGTGGCACGCCGCAAGGGCCGGGCACGTCGTGTGCGACGGTCATTTGCTCACAACCGACGCAGGCGTGCTGCTATCCGGACGGCTCGTGCAATGATCGCGATCCGAACGTGTGCTTCAGCGAGGGCGGTTCGCCGCAAGGCCCCGGTACGTCATGTTCGACGACGTTCTGCCCACAGCCGTCACAGGCCTGCTGCTTCCCGAACGGCTCGTGTCAGAATCTGACGGCGGGTACGTGCTTTGCCCAAGGTGGCACGCCACAAGGGCCGGGCACGTCATGTACGACGAGCGTTTGCTCGTCGCAGCCGACCGAAGCGTGCTGCTTCACGGACGGAAGCTGCGCCGACACTTCTCCCAGTAATTGTGCGTCGTTGGGAGGCGCGCCTCGAGGTCCTGGCACGACATGTTCGACGGCGGTTTGCCCACAGCCGACCGAGGCGTGTTGCTTCCCCGATGGAAGCTGCATCGACGAGTTCAGCGGCGACTGCGCCGCCGCGGGCGGCTTACCGCAGGGTTCGGGCACATCGTGCGCGACGGTCAGTTGCCCGCAACTGACTCAGGCCTGCTGCTTCCAAGACATGGGCTGCATCGATCTCGAGCCATTCGATTGCTCTGGTCAGGGCGGCACGCCGCGAGGCCCCGGCACATTGTGCGCAACGTTTGACTGCGAAGACGTCGTCGAGGCCTGTTGCTTCGCGGATGGTAGTTGCTATGACATCGACCTTTTGACGTGCCTGGAGTTCGACGGCACGCCACAGGGCAATGGCACAAGCTGCGCGTTGACATCGTGTCCGCCGCCGCCGCAGGCCTGCTGCCGTCCCAACGGGACCTGCAGCGACGTCGATTCCGCCGCCTGCCTCGCCCAAAGCGGATTCCCGCAGGGGCCGGGCACGATTTGTGCAGAGGCCGACTGCGCCCCTCAGGCGTGCTGTTTCGACAACGGCGCCTGTTTCGACTACGGCCGGGACTATTGCATCTTCCGCGGGGGACAGCCGCAGGGCCTGGGGACGAATTGCGCGACCTTCAACTGCCCGCAACCACCGGCCTGCTGCCTCCCGGATGGGACGTGCATCGAGCGGCAGCCGGACGTTTGCACTCAGATTTGGAATGGATTCCCGCAGGGACCGGGCTCGTCGTGTGCGACCGCGGATTGCGCGCCTCGGGCCTGTTGCTTCGACAACGGCGCGTGTTTTGATTACGGTCGGGACTATTGCATTTTCCGCGGGGGCCAGCCGCAGCCAGCGGGAACGAACTGCGCGACATTCAACTGTCCGCAACCGCCCGCCTGTTGCCTGCCCGACGGGACGTGCATCGAGCGGCAGCCGGATGTCTGCATTTCGGCGTGGAACGGAATTCCGCAGGGCCCCGGCACATCGTGCGCGACCGTCAATTGCCCGCAACCGCAGGCCTGTTGCCTCCCGAATGGGAGCTGCATCGACACCCCGCCGAACACCTGCACCACGCAGGCGGGGACCTCGAGAGGGCCGGGCACGACGTGCGCCACTCCCAACATCTGCGACGGCGCATGCTGCCACGGTAATGGCACCTGCACACAGACCACGCCCAGCGCGTGCAACGGCCCGAACGACTCCTTCAAGGGCCTGGGAACGAACTGCGCGAACTTCCGTCCGACGATCACCGCGCACCCGCAGAACGCGGTCATCTGCGCCGGCGCAAACGTCACGTTTTCGGTTACGGCCAACGGCAACGGCACGCTGCATTACCAGTGGCGGAAGAACGGGGCCAACGTCGGAGCCGACAGCAACACGCTGCCGTTGACGAACGTTCCGGCGGCCGACGACAACGCCCAGATCGTTTGTGTCGTCACCGATGACTGCGGAAGCGTCACCAGCAACGCGGCGACGCTGCGCGTGTTCGCGGGGACGCCGAACGCCGTCTTTCCACCCGCGAATGGCGCTCTCAACGGACCGGTGGCCGCTTCTATCCCGCTCGGCGCCTGCACCTGGGGACTGACCTATCCGGAATCGGTCACGGTCACCATCTCCGCGAGTTGCGAGACCGGGCAATGGTGCGCGGTGCTGACTGGCCTGACGGGCAATTACTCGCTGCAAGCGCGTCTCATCCCAACCGAAACCGAAGTGACCGGGCCGGGAGGCAATACGAACCAGGGGAATTTCTGCCGGCAAGCGCGCGAACTGAATGCCCTGGGCGTCTGTCCGGGAGGGCGCTGGTACATGCTGGCGGCGGTCCAGGCCCATGAAAACGTTCACCTGACAAGGTTCCTTCCCGCCTTGCAGGATGCGACGCCGGCCATCGAGGCGTCGTTCGAGGCTTTGTGCGTGCCGATGACGCCGACGCGCACCCAGGCCCAGGCCATCGCGGCGATTCAGGCCCTCCCCGCGTATGCGGCCGCGGTGCGCGCCGCCCAGGCCACCTGGCTCGCCCGAGTCCTCGCGCGGGTCGCCGGCGACCACGCCGCCGGCGGTCCGACCGATATCGCCGAGCACGGTGTGGTCGATGGGATGGTCAACAACATCTGCAACGCGGCGAACAACAACTGCTGGGGGCCGTGCAATCCACCCTGCCCGGCCGCCACCCGCGGCGCGTGCTGCGGTCCCGGGGGTGCGTGCTCGTGTGAGACGGCTGCGACCTGTGGTGGCGGCGCGTTCCAAGGCGTCGGAACGACGTGCAATCCCAACCCGTGTGGACCGTGAATCCTTCAGTGAATGAAGACGAAACGTATGGGACTAGCGGTGATCACGAACATGGAGATTGGGCAATGACGCGGATGCTTGCATGCTTGTTCCTCGCGGCGTCGGCGGCCATATCCGTCCCGACGGCGGATGCGCAGAACGCGGTGACACGCGTCGAATTGAAGGACGTGCCGGTGTCAAGTCACTCGGATTCTTCGAAAGCAGTACCCGGGCCGCTGGCGGCCATATCCGTGACGGTAGAGGCGGCCCGCGAGCAGTCGCTTGGGCAGCAGGGTCTCCGGTTGGAGGTAACGATTCGGAATAATGGCGCGCGGGCTGCTGCGATCCTGGATCCCGCCGACTACATCCAACTCCAGCTTCTGAACTCCACGGGTTTTCCGGTCGATCTACCACCGATCCCCACGGGTGGACTTTCTCCCAAACGGCCGCACGGAAGCCCCAATTCGCCCGAGCTGGAAGAGCGCAGACCGTTTCAATTCGCGCGGCCCCAAACGTTGCCGGTAGGGACATCCGCTGGATCGTCGCCGGCCGAGCCTCGCTTGCAAGACGGGCTGCTCACCTTGCCCCCGGGCCGGGAATATCGCATGACGTTGCAGATTCACAAGATTCTCGCCGATCCCGCCGGCTACGCCGCCGCCGTGTCGGATCGCGCGAAGATACCGGCGGATTCTCGTACGCCGGTCTCACCGCCGCCGGCCGTCGTCGCGATACCTCCAGACCGATACAGTGCGCGAGTTCAGATCGAGCTGGTCCCGCCCGGAGGCGGCGAAGGGAGCCGACAATTGCAATCCGACCCTGTTGTGGTGGACCTCCAGAAGCCTCCTCAATCGGCAGGCAAGGCGCGTCAATAGGAAGCCGCCATCGGGCTACAGATCTTTACGACGCTGTATTCGAATCCGACATACAATCCGGCCGATGAGTGAGCCGATCCGTCGCCACCTCCTGAGCGAAACCCCCGACTCGCTTTCGGCCTGGTTTGCCGCGGCCGGCGAGCCGCCGTTTCGCTCCAAGCAAGTCTTCGAGTGGGTCTTCCGACGCATGGCCGCGTCGTTCGACGCCATGACCAATCTGTCGCTTCGGTTGCGGCAGGAACTCGCGGCCGCGTTCGACATCTACCAATCGACGATCGTCCGCCGCGTTGATTCGCGCGATGGCACCGTGAAGCTCCTGCTGAAGTGGCCCGACGAGGCGACCAGCGAGTGCGTGCTCATTCCGGCCGAGGAGGGGGAGCGGCGGACGGCGTGCATCGGATCGCAGGTCGGCTGCCCGGTCGGGTGCCGGTTTTGCGCGAGCGGGCTCGATGGCGTGGAGCGCAACTTGACGCCGGGCGAGATCGTCGAGCAGGTGATGCGGATCGAGCAGGTCTGCCGCGAACTCGAACCGGGCGACGCCGGTGACACCACACACCGGCTGAGCAACATCGTCTTCATGGGATCGGGCGAGCCGCTGGCGAACTATGCGAATGTGCTCGCCTCGGTGCGGGCGATCAATGCGCCGTGGGGGCCGCATATCGGGGCGCGGAAAATCACGATCAGCACGGTCGGCCTGCCGAAGCAGATTCGCATGCTGGCCGACGAGGGATTGCAGGTGAACCTGGCGCTGTCGGCCCACGCGCCGAACGATTCGCTGCGGCGGGAGTTGATTCCGTGGGCCGAGCAGATCAGCCTGAACGAGCTCGTGGCGGCCTGCCGCGATTACTTCGAGAAGACCGGCCGCGAGATCACATTCGAGTACATCCTGCTGGCGGGCGTCAACGACCGGCCGGAGCACGCGCAGCAGCTTGCGAAGCTGGCAGGGCAGCTCCGGTGCAACGTGAACCTCATTCGCTACAACCCCGTGAGTCACTTGCCGTTCGGGCGGCCGACGAGCGAAGATACGATGCGATTTCAGAGCATTTTGCGCCAGTCGGGAGTAAACGCACACGTTCGCAAGTCGCGAGGGCTCGATATCGACGCGGCCTGCGGGCAGTTGCGAAAACGATTCCGGGACGACGGGCTGATCACGCTCGGTACGCCGAATGCGGCGAACACCAAGCCGGCGGCAGATTGATCGCATGTGGTCAGGCCTGGCGCGATTCATCGACTACTCCATCGTGTCGCTGATCGCGATGGCGAGGCCGCGATACCTGCGGGACGAACCCGGGCCGCCAACGGAGAGCTTCATGCCGAAGCTGCTTCGCTGGGAGGGAGCGACGGCGGACCTCGTGCCGGTCGAGGAGTCGGGGCGCGAAACACTCTATCGCGTCACCGTCCGGGGGAATGGTCGAACCTGCGAAACGATTCTGTACTACAAGCGAGCGCCGGAATCGACACGGCGATTGATCGTCTCCCATCACGGACTCGGCGAGCGGCCTCCGACACGCACCTATCGCGCGCTGGTCGGAGATGACTTCGCAAGTCTGCCGGCGGATCGAATCCTGCTTGTCGCGCCCGGACACATCCCCGGACGCGGCGGGCTGAGCGAACTCTTGGCGCGGATCGGTGGATTTGAGGAGATGCTTGCCTGCAGCGTCGTCGTGGCCAAGGCGGTGATCGAGCAGTTTGGCGACCGCTACGATCGGACGGTGCTGACGGGAATGAGCCTGGGCGGAATCGTGGCACTGACCGAGACGCTGTATCGGCCGATGTATTCGGCGAATGTCTCAGTCGTGGGGACACCGTTCATGGCGTCGATACTGTTGCGATCGGCGCTGGCCCGGATGGTGGATGACCGCTTTCGGCTTCGCTGCAGCTACGAAGCACTGCGTCAGGCCGTCGACACGGACGAACACGTCGGGCTGGATGGCCGGCGAATCGTAATGATCAACGGCCGATCGGACGCGATGGTAGATATTAAATTGCTGCGACCGTGGTGGCGGAGCCGGCCGGGGATCGAGGCGCACGAGGTGGAGGAGAGCCACCTGAGTATGTTGGTGCGATCCGGGCCGTTGCGACGCTTAGTACGTGAGGTCCTGCGGCGCGAGCTGGGGATCCCGGCGCAAATGGACGGTCCCAGCGGGCGGCCCTAAACTCTGATCGAGGTTTCCGGGAAGTAGATGCGACCGATTTTGTTCGAGCGACGGGTCTCCGCAGCACTGCGCGACGCATGCGCGCTCGAGACGGGCGAGACGATCGTGGTGGCAGTCTCGGGCGGGGCCGACTCGATGGCCCTGTTGTCGGCGCTCAGGCAGGCGGCGATCCACGCAGATGCGGGCTGGCGACTGCATGTTGCGCACCTGAATCATGGGCTGCGCGGCGAGGAATCGGATGCCGACGCGGCATTCGTCGCGCGGGCGTGCGACGCGGCCGGCATACCCTGCACGGTCGAAACAGCCGATCTCTCAGAGCGGTCGGCCGGCATGGAAGAACGAGCCCGACGGGCGCGGTATTCGTTTCTCGAGCGCGTGGCGCGAGCGGCGGGGGCCCGCTGCGTTGCGACGGCGCACCATGCCGACGACCAGGCCGAGACCGTGCTGCACCATGTCATTCGTGGCAGCGGCCTGCGCGGCGCCGCGGGGATGCGTCCCGCGCGGCCGATCCGACGGGGCAGCGACATTACGCTCGTGCGGCCGATGCTGGGCGTGCCGCGCGAGCAAATCCGCGAATACTTGCGGCAGCGCGGCGTATCTCATCGCGAAGACGGCTCGAACGCGGAGACGAACCGAACGCGCAATCGCATCCGCCACCGCGTCATGCCGATTCTTGAATCGGAGCTGAACCCCAACGCGCGGCAGGCGCTGGCGCGGCTTGCGACCGTGGCCCGCTGGACGAACGACTTTCTGGACGACGCGGCGAAACGGGCCCTCTCGCGGGCGGTGATCGATTTGTCTCCAAGTCGCATCGTGATCGATACAACTGCGCTGGCGGCTGAGCCGCCAATCGTACGAATCACCGTGGCGATGCGGGCGCTCCGGCGACTTCGCATCGGAGAGCAGCGGCTGCGATTCGAGCATCTCCTGGCGGTCTCGAAGCTGATGTCGGCGGAGCGTTCGAAGCGCTCGACCGAATTGCCCGGGCGGCTGACGGCCGTGGCGGCGCGCGGCCGCTTGACCATCGCCCGAAGCGCCGTGGCGGCAACGGCCTGACGTGCTCATGTCGGACGCGACAGATCACCGGTCTCGACTATGGCGAAACGGGCTGTGGTCGTGCCTGGCGATCGCGGCCGCCGCGCGGGTCGCACTGTGCGCGTACGCGTGGCAGCATCCGGCCCGATTCGACTACCCCGACTCGCGGCGCTACGTCGCCGTAGCCCTGAACATCGCGGCCGGCCGCGGACCGATGGAGTCGGACGCGATCCGCTGCGGTACCGATCCGGGGTACCCATACCTGCTGGCGGCCGCCCCGCTGCTGGGTGCGTCGTCACTCGACGCGGTCATGAACTGGGGGCGGATCGTGAACTCGGTGCTCGGGTTGGCGGCCATCGTCGCGGCAATGAGGTTGGCGCGTCGCGCGGCCGGTGAAGTCGGGGCGATTGCGACCGGACTGATCATGGCGCTCGACCCGATCTTCTTGTTCTTTCATGCGCTCGTGCTGACCGAGATCTCATACGCGTGCCTGTTGCTGTGGGGATCGGAGTGGCTGCTGCGGGCCATCGACTCGCGAAGTATCGGCTTTGCGGCACTCTGCGGGGCGACGCTGGGGGCGGGAACGTTGATTCGCAGCGGCGGGCTGCTCCTGCCGCTATTACTTGTACCGGTGTTTTTGGGCCTGCGTCCGCGGCGCACGGCATGGGCATCGGCGGCGGCGCTGTGCCTTGCGTACGCTGTCGTGCTGACGCCGGCGGCGGTTCGCAACTATCGGCTGCTCGGCGCCGTCGTTCCGGTCCGGACCGGTTTGGGTGCGACTCTGCTGGACAGCTTCGGGCCGTGGGCCGATGGTGGAACCGGCATGCAACGGATCGCCTGGCCAGAGTGCCCGCCGAATGCGACCGAGTACGAGCGCGAGCGTATCTATCGTCGCGCTGCACTGGATTGGGTACGCGAGAACCCGTTGAAGTCGGTGCAACTGGCAGGGGCAAAGTTGCTCCGCACCTGGTCGATCACACTGCACGCGCCTGGCTACCAAGGCGGCATGTTTGACGTAATCGGGTGGCTGACCGTTGCACCGGTTTTCGTGCTCGCGGTGGTCGGCGCGTGGCTCCTGCGGTCTCGACGTGTCCTGCTCTACACGCTTCTCGCGCCCGCGATTCTCACGAGCATCCTGCACTCCGTGTTTGTAGGATCGGTCCGCTATCGGATTCCGGCCATGCCCGGGTTGTTTGTGCTGGCGGGCACGGCGATCGCCGCGTTTGCCGCGCGGCGATCCGTTGCGATGGCCGACGGACGCGTGACCGAATGACGCCGAGCGAAACATCCGCCGATCGATCGCCGATTCGCCGGCTGACGCCGCGGCCATTCCGCCGCCGGCCGGTCTCGGCCACGCGCGAGCGGATCGGCTGGGGCGTTCTGGCGGTTCTGGCGCTGGGGGCGGTCGTCTTTCGCTGGACGACGTCGGACGAGCAGATACGGAGGCGGGCAATCCAGTTCCTCCGGGCGGCGACGCACGGCGACGTAAGCGTCGCGTCGGCACGGTTCTCGATGTTTGGCGGCATCATGCTGACCGGCGTGCGAATCTCGACGCCGTTCGATCCACAGCTCGATCCGCGCGCAACGTCGGAGGCGGACCGCGAGATATTCTCGGCTGCCACGCTGACGCTTGTGCCGAACCCGTGGCGGCTGCTGACGTTCAGTCTCGACGTGCGCGAGATCATCGCGACCGATCCGCACTTCACGCTGGCTCAGAACCTGGATACGGGCACCTACAACTGGCAGTCGCTGGCCTCGACCGAATCGATTCAGCGGCCGCGACGAATGCCGAACCGTCCACGCGTCCGCCTGCGGGATGCCGAAGTGCGGCTCGAATCGATCGACGCCCGCGGACGGCGGATGGAGCAGAGAATCCGGCTCGACGTGGATGCATCGCCCCAACCGGCGTCGGCGACGGCGTACTGGGTCGATATCCGTCAATACGGCGAACAGCCCAATCGAGGGCGCGTCGTCTACGATCCGCTTGCCGGGGCGATCAGTGACATGCCGACCATTGGCCTGCGGACCGTGCGCGGATTGCTGCCGCGGCTGTACCAGGAGTTCTTCGATCAGCTGGGACTGGCGGGCGACATACGCTCGGACCAGATTCAGTATCGGGCCGATGCCGCGACGGAGCGTGTCTATCGACTCGAACTCAAAGCGGTGAAGTTCCAGGTGCCGCTGACGATTCTCGGCTCGGCGGGCGCCACGGCCGGTCGGACGCCGTCTGCGGGCGCAGAGGCCGTCGCGGCGTGGTTCGACGACATCAACGGGCGGATCGAACTGGTCGGCAACAATATTTCTTTCGACCTGAGTGGCCGACTCAACAACGCGCCGTGCCGCGTCAAGGGCGCGGTGCGAAGCATCGATCGGCCGCTCGATCATGTCGGGCTCGACATCGACATCCGGACCGATGGTCTCGAAATGCCCGAGGGTGCGGCGCGAGAGTCGCTCGAGACGAGCGACAGCGTGCCGGAGGGATTGCGCGACTTTCTCCGAGTCTATGACCCGCACGGTCGGATGGACCTGGAGGGCAAGCTCACGCGGTCAGACGGCGACGCGGGCGGTACGCTGTTCGTGGGCGAGTTGCGGCCGCTGGCCATCGAGGCGGCCTACTACTTTTTTCCGTATCGATTGCATGACGTGAATGGCGCCGTGCGGTTCACCCCGGACGGAGTTCGACTCGACCCGCTGACGGGCCGGCATGGTCCGGCGCGGGTTCATATCGGCGGACGCGTCACGGACACCGATCCGTGGACCGGCTTCGACGTGTTCTTCGGCGGCGAGGGCGTGCCGCTCGACACGATGCTCTACCAATCGCTGCCGGCCGAGTATCGGGACCTGTGGAGACGATTCGATCCGCGCGGCTTGGTGCGGGCCTTTGTGCAGGTTCGCCGACCGGACGGCGACCGGGAGCACGGCGGCAGGCCGTCCACGACCGACGTGCGATTTGAAATGGTCGATGCCGCGATTTGCTTCGACCAGTTCCCTTACCCGCTGGAGCACGTTCGCGGCCGATTGCACGTCGCAAACGGCATGATCCGGATCGACGGCCTGACGGGACGAAGCGTGTCGACGCAGCCGGCGGGTGACGCGCCGACGACTCAGCCCGGGATCGCGCGGGTCGATGGCTACTACATCGATCCGGCGCATGCCCCCGCCGACTATACGGGCAGCGGCGGGCTGGAGTTGCGTCTCGACGCTCGGAATCTCGCGCTCGACGATCGCGTGCTGGCCGCCCTTCCGGGCGACGCACGCATTGCGTTCGAGCAGCTGAGTCCGACGGGCTGGATCGATCTGCTCGGCCGTGTGTTCACCGATGGTTCGTCGAGCGCGCTGCGGTACGACGTCGCGGTCGACGTTCGCGGCGCGGGGCTCTGTTACAAGGAATTGCCATATCCCATCCGGGATATGAGCGGGCGCGTCCTCATCACGCCCGAAAAACTGACGCTGGTCGATCTACGCGGAGTTCACGGTCCCACGCAAGTCACGGCGCACGGCGACGTGCGACAGACGCCGGGCGGCTACGTTTCCGACATCACGATTGGATGCCGCGATCTGCGGCTCGACGCCGAGATCGAGCGGGCGCTGACGCCCGAATTGCACGAACTGTGGAAGATGTTCGATCCGAGCGGCTCGATCCACCTGACGACAACGCTGCATCGCGTCACCGAGGGTTCGCAGACGAGCTACCAACACCGCAGTGACGTCGAACTCAATGGCGCAAGCGCGAGTTACGCAGGATTTCCGTTGCGATTGACCGACTTGCACGGCGACGTGCGTCTGACGGATCGAAATATCGCCCTGGGGCACGTCACCGGACGCTGCGGGACGGGAACCGTGGCCGTGACGGGTTCGATGACGGTCGGCACGGGCGGATCGAACGGCGCATTGCAGCTAAACGCGACGGGCCTGGCGTTCGACGAAGCGCTGGCGACGGCCATGCCGAACGAAATGCGCGACACCTGGCGCTCGTTGTCGCCGAAGGGCCGCTTCGATCTCGACCTGCGGTCGCTGCATTTCGAGACCGATGCGGCGGGCCGGACACAATTCAATTGGAGCGGCGACGCCCGTCTGCACGACGCGGCCCTGGCGATGGGCGTCGCGGCCCGCTCGGTCAGCGGAACGGTTCGCGGCGAGGGCTCGGCCGGACCGGAAGGGGTCTCCTACTCCGGCGATGCGACGCTGGCCCGGGCGATGATCGGCGTGTTCGACCTGCGGAACCTGACCTTCAAGTCAGTGATACCTAGGGGAACGGATCGATTGTTGCTGCAGAACTGTTCCGCCGAGCTGTTCGGCGGAAACGCGAGCGGCGAGTGCGCGATTTCGCTGGGTCGCCGCGGCTCCGACTTCGAGCTGTCGATGAGCATTCGCGACGTCGAATTGCAGGAGTACCTGCGGGCCGCGCAGAAGAACTCGCCGGCCGCTCGCAACGCGCGGGGGCTGATGTTCGGCAAGCTCTTTCTCCGCGGAGACTCGGCACGGCCGGAACAGCTTCGCGGCGGCGGCGAACTGTTCATCCGTGAAGCGCAGGTGTGGCGTCTGCCGCTGGTGTTCGAGATCTTTCGCATTCTGAATCTTTCGCCGGATGAGAACATGTTTCACGACGGGTGGCTCAAGTTCTACATCGAGGGCCGCACCGTTCACCTGACGAAGATCGACTTGCAGGGCGGGGCGATCGCCCTCGTGGGCAGCGGAACCCTGGGTTACGACAACGATGAGCTGAACGTCCGACTATTGGCGGGGAGCCCCCAGCGGCTGCGCGTGCCGATCGTGACGGAGCTGGTCGAGGGAGCGACGCGCGATTTGTTTGAGCTGCACGTGACCGGGACGCTTTCGCAACCAAAGATCGAGACGCGGCCTCTCAGCAATTTGCGACGCGCGCTGGAAGCCATCTTTCCGGACAAGCAGGATGAGCCGGGCCGGCGTCCGTAGGCGGGGTGGATCAGCGAGCCGGGTCGCTCTTGAAGAAGCTGAGGCCCGGGGCCGTCAGAAAAGCGATCACGATTCCCGCCGAACCCAGGGCAGCGAACTGAATCGGGGTGGGACGGGCAATACCCGGGATAACCAGTCGAATGCCGCGCTCGACCATGGTGGGCGTCCATTGCGGCGAGCCAATGATGTAAGCCGCCGAGCCGACCAGCGCGAGAGCGACGAACAGCCAGAGCGGCGAGCGGAGACGCACGAACGTCAGGGCGAGGACCGTCGCAGCGTAAAAGCCGCCGGCAACGGAGAAGAAGATCTGCCCCTTCAGGATCGGAGCGACCGGACCGCCCGCGAGAAGTCGAACGAGCACGAAGGCCAGAATCGTTACGACGACGATTGCGAGCAGCGCCCGACGCAATTCGGCAGCACTGTCAACCACCTGATCATCCGGGTCGCGCGTCGCGGATTCGCCGGAGTCGGGTCCGCTCGACCACGAATCGACCCACCGCCCGACGACCGCGCCGACAGCGATCAGCCCGAGCCACAGCCAGAACTCAAAAATGAGCGAGCGAATCGGCCAGGGGCCGCTGCTCGCCGGCAGGCAGAGCGGGAGCAAGTCGATGTCGCCGCCGCGGATGGAAACGCTCGCCAGGCCGACGGCAATTCCCAGCGGCCCGAACATCGCAGAGCGCGGGCCGTTGATCGCTACGGCCAATCCGGCAGAAACGACTCCGAGTGCGGCGATCTCGATCATGGCAAGAAACGGATTCGATGCCAGCAGGATCGAGACGGGGCCGAGCGGATCGACAGGCGCGATGGCCCAATAGCCCACGTACCAGAACATCAGTGCCGGGACGGCCAGCGCGGCCAACGCGCGAAGCTGACGAGCCAATGCCGATTGTCCGGGCGCGAGGTCGGCCGCGGCGTCAGGGGCGGATGCGGCGGCGTTCACGCGGCTGCCTCCTGCTTGAAGTAGCGGTCCAGCGTGGCGACGAGCTTCTGACGATTTGCCGGTGACATGGCGCACATCGGCAGGCGGAATTCCTCCGCCATGCGGCCTCGAATCGCGAGGGCGGTCTTGATCGGCATCGGGTTTGTGTCGAGCGAGAGGAGATCACGCGCCAGACGGTAGAGCTTGCGATGATGTGTCAGTGCATCGGCCCAGCGCGACTGCAACGCCGCGGAGGTCAGTGCGACGACATCGGCCGGGACCAGGTTGCCCAGCACGCTGACGACGCCGCGGGCGCCGACGCTCATGAGCGGCAGGGTCAGCGGATCGTCACCCGACAAGATCGTGATATCGCTCGCGAGCGCCAGTTCGCACGCGCCGTCGATTGAGCCGGTTGCGTGCTTGATGGCGGCGATATTTCGATGCTCGGAGTGGAGCCGTGCCACGGTGTCGACCGCCAGCTCGACCGCGGTGCGGCCGGGGATGTTATAGAGCATGATCGGAGCGGAGAACTCGCGGGCACAAGCCGAGAAATGCTGATAGAGCCCCGCCTGGGACGGCTTGTTGTAATACGGATTGACGAGCATGAGGGCGTCGGCGCCGGCGGCCAGCGCAGCGCGGGAATGCTGAATGGTGAGTGCGGTGCTGTTCGTGCCGGCCCCGGCAATCACCGGTACACGGCGGGCCGCGACTCGAACGACACACTTGATAACGGCGTCCCGTTCGTCGTCCATGAGCGTCGGCGACTCGCCGGTCGTGCCGCACGGCACAAGACCATTGACGCCACCGTCGATCAGCTCGGCGACCAGCCGTTCCAGCGCAGGGAGATCGATCTTTCCGCCGCGAAACGGCGTAACCAATGCAACCAGGCAACCCTCGAACACGTCAGCGCACCTCGATCTGCCTCGGGCCAAACTGTACGAGCAGAGTCACCATCTGTCGAACGGCCTCGCGCATGCCCACGAAGACGGCCCGCGAGACGATGCTGTGGCCGATGTTGAACTCGCCGAAGCCGGGCATGGCGGCGACCGGACCGATGTTGCGATAGGTCAAGCCGTGGCCGCCGTGGACCTCCAGTCCGCAGCGACGGCCGACTTCGATTCCGGCGGCCAGGCGTTCCAGCTCGGCGGCCGTTTCGTCGGCACTGGCGACGTGGCAGTAGCCGCCGGTCCACAGCTCGACCGCGTGGCAACCGATCTCGGCCGAACACTCGACCTGTTCGGGCACGGGCTCGATGAAAGAGCTGACGACGATGCCGCGATCTCGCAGGCGGCGCACGACCGGGGCGATGCGCTTGCGGAGCCGAACAACGTCGAGTCCGCCTTCGGTGGTTCGCTCCTGGCGGCGTTCGGGGACCAGCGTTGCCTGGGTCGGTTGTAGGCGCGAGGCGATCTTGACGATCTCGGGGGCGATCGACATTTCCATGTTGAGCTTGACGTTTGTCGCGGCCTTGAGCGGATCGAGGTCGCGGTCGGTCATGTGGCGGCGGTCTTCACGGAGATGGAAGGTGACGCAGGTCGCGCCGCCGAGTTGCGCTTCAACGGCGGCCCAGACCGGGTCGGGCTCGTCGCCGCCGCGGGCTTGCCGGACGGTCGCCACATGATCCACGTTCACACCAAGCGTTGCCATTCACGCACTCCTGTCTTTGGCCGCCGCATTATAACTGGGAGTGCACCGGGCGTTTGCGGCGCGGGCCGATCTCGATACAATCAGCGTCGCGATTGCGGCGGTCGGTTCCGATCGCCGGTAAACGGCCGACTGTCGCCGATACGCCCGACGGAAAGGAGCATCCGTTGCCGCGCAACATCATTGAGCCAAGCAACAAGATCGAATCACTCGCGATTCTCGATGTCGACGGCAACGTCGATGCCGCCCTCGATCCACATATCGAGCCGGCCGAACTCAAACGCGTCTTTCGCGGCATGTTGTTCGCGCGGCGCTTCGACGAGCGCTTGCTCAAGCTGCAGCGGCAGGGCCGCATCGGGACATTCGGCCCGAGCATGGGCCAGGAGGCCGCGTCGCTCGGTCCGGCGGTGGCGATGAAGAAGAGCGACTGGTTTGTCCCCTCGTTCCGCGAAGGGGCGGGCATGCTGTGGCGCGGATGGCCGGTCGAGAAGATCATGCTGTGGTGGGGTGGGAACGAGTACGGCGCGATGCCGCCCGAGGGACACAACGACCTGCCGATTTGCGTGCCGGTGGCGACACAGTGTCTGCACGCGACCGGAATTGCGTGGGGCTGCCAGTATAAGA
Source organism: uncultured Planctomycetaceae bacterium (assembly GCA_964581285.1). Taxonomy (GTDB): domain Bacteria; phylum Planctomycetota; class Phycisphaerae; order UBA1845; family UTPLA1; genus SpSt-539. The sequence continues at coordinate 17,936 of CAZONT010000028.1, forward strand.
AGGATGGTTCTGTCGTCGTCTGCTTTGTCGGCGACGGCGGTACTTCCGAGGGCGATTTCCACGAGGCGCTCAATTTCTCGTGCGCGCACGACCTGCCGATCGTGTTCATCATCCAAAACAACCACTGGGCCATCTCGCTGCCGCGCGAAAAGCAGAGCAAGTCGCGGACGCTGGCTCAGAAGTGCATCGCCTACGGCTGCGACGGCGTTCAGGCCGACGGCAACGACATCCTTGCCATGATCGTGGCGGCCCGCGACGCGTTCGAGAAGGCCCGCAAGGGCGGCGGACCCACGCTGATCGAAGCCGTCACCTATCGCCTCGCCATGCACACGACGGCCGACGACCCCAAGAAGTACCGCACCGAGGAGGAGGTCGCCTGCTGGATGCCGCGCGATCCGCTCATCCGCTTCGAGAAATACATGCGAAAGAACGGCTGGCTCGACGTCGCGGGCATGCAGCAACTCGAAGAGGACATCGCGGCGGAGATCATGGCCGGCGTCGAACGGGCCGAGGCCTACCAACCCGATCCGCTCGACAGCTTCCGGCACACGTTTGCACAGATGCCCGACTCGCTCGCCAAGCAGCAACAGGAGTTCGAGGAATACATGGCCGAGCTCAAGGCCGAAGAGCAGGCGTCGCAGCCGAACGAGCGTCAGCTGGCCGAGAGTTAATCAGCGGGCCGCCGTCCGCGGCTCCTCTGACTTCGCGGTGCGCGGAACAACACCCCACCTGACCAATTCGTCACCGATGGCTTCGGCAACGGCGACATTTCCCTTTGTCGTGTAGTGCACGTCGTCGAAGAAGTATTCGAGCGACTTGGGAATCTGCTTTTCGAGACCGAGGAAGCGAACTTCCCGCCGGGCGGCAACACGCTGCGCCCGCGTATTGAACGCATCCATCCCACGCTTCATGGACGGCACATCCGGCTGGACGCCGTCTTGCTGGCAGAGCATCGGGAAGAGAATGACCTCGCGCTCCTTGGCGGTCAGGTCGTCGCGGTAGAGGTACGGCTCGGACGCGACAAGCAGCTCGATTCCGCGGAGCTTTGCGAAATCGACGAAGGCCAGCAGGTTTCGCTCGTACGACTCGATACTGCGCCAGCGATCGACCGGCACCGAGCGGGCTTTCGGCACGAAGAGAAGGTTCAAGCCGCCGAAACCGAGGCCCTCCGGGCCCAGCAAGCGCACCCGATCGGAGAAGAAATCGGAGCACCAATGGCCGGCGAAAGTCCGGATGGGCATCCCGTTCAGGTCGAAGGACCGGCCCTTCACCATGCCGGCCACCGGCCCGAGGTAGTTGCCGTAGTCCGGCTGGAAAGGCCCGTCGGTGTAGTCCGGCTGCTGGAAGCCGCGAAACAGATCGTTGATGGCCTGGTAGATGATGATCACGTCGGGCGCGAAGTCCTGCACGTTGCAGGCGAGCTTGATGAGCGAGTGCTCGGTGCAGTGCCACGGGACGCCGACGTTCTGGACTTCGACGCGCGTATCGGGATACTCGCGACGGAGACGATTCTCCAGCAGTCGGCAGTGCGATTTTTCGAACGTCGATTCGACTGAGGCGACCGTGGAACCGCCGAAGACAAAGATGCGGCAGGTCCCGGGCGGCTTTTCGCGCTCGATTTCCTCGCCGCGGAAGCCCCAGCGATTGATGCCGGCCGCCGCGAAACCGGGCTTGAAGGTTGTTTGCAGATAGGGGTGAAAACAATTCGGATCGAGCTGCGCGCGGCGACGTGCCGCGTAATTCTGGGCGATCAGGCCGCCGACGCCGAACACGAGCAGCAAGGCGATGAGCTTGGTTCGGCGGCGGACCAGGACGACCCGGCCGGAGTCAAAGGTGAGCCGCGTCCGACTGAAAACCATTCGACTGGCGACGACGGCGATCGGCGTCAGGACGAAGAACCAGATGCAGAGCGTGATGAAGTAGCGGACGTTGTACTTGCCGAAAATGACCGGATCGAACGAAGTATGAAAGCAGAAGCCCGCGCCGATGACCAGGAAGAGGAGCAGTGTAACGCGCGTTGCCCAGTGAGATCGTTCGGATTCGGCCGTCATCGATGCAATCCTCCGCGTTCGTCCGTCGCATCCGACCGCGCGCGGCGACGCCGCCGGCGCAGCAGCTGGATTCGACCGAGAGGCCGCCTGAAGGGCAATCGACGGCAACCCCACCGCTCTGCGAACCCGCACTATAACGCCTTGTATCGCGGCGCGCCGAGCCGGGTTGCAGGGGTGGCCTGCGCGGCGGCCGTCGCGTAAACTGACGGCCCGATTTCCAACCGCCGGCGCTGAAGTCGGTGTACGCGAACGCAAGGAACCGCCGAATGGCAAAGCTGACGATGGTCCAGGCCCTGAACCTCGCCCTGCGCGAGGCACTCCAGGAAGACCCGGACGTGCTCGTATTCGGACAGGATGTCGGCAAGGACGAAGGCGTCTTCCGCGTGACCGAGGGACTGTTGCGGGACTTCGGCCCGCAGCGGGTCGTCGATATGCCGGTCGCCGAGGCGTGCATCGCGGGTTGCGCGGTGGGACTGGCATTGCGCGGTCTGAAGCCGGTCTGCGAAATGCAGTTCGCCGGCTTCGACTACCAGGCGTTCCACCAGGTCGAGGGGCACATTTCGCGCTATCGCACGCGGACGCGCGGACGATTCTCCTGCCCGATTGTCATTCGCATGCCGAGCGCGGCGGGCATCCGGGCGATCGAGCATCACAGCGAAAGCCGCGAGACGTTCTACGCTCACATGCCGGGCTTGAAGATGGTCATCTGCTCGGGTCCGCGGAACGCGCGGGCCCTGCTGCGGGCGGCCATCCTCGACCCCGATCCGGTCATTTTCTACGAGCCGAAATCGATCTATCGCGCGTTCAAGGAAGAAGTTCCCGACGAGCCGGAAGAGATGGAAATCGGCCGGGCCCAGGTCGTCCGCGAGGGTAAGAACCTGACGCTGATTTCCTGCGGGGCGATGATGCGGCCGGCACTCGAAGCGGCCGAATCGCTTGCGGGCGAACATGACATCGACGCGGAAGTGATCGATCTGTTGACGATCTCGCCGCTGGACTCGGAGACGATCAATGCGTCCGTCCGCAAGACGGGACGGGCGGTGATCGTGCACGAATCGCCGCGGAATCTCGGCCCCGGGGCGGAGGTCGCGGCGCGGATCGCCGAGGAATCGCTGGAGTACCTGGAAGCGCCGATCAAGCGCGTGACGGGCTACGACATCATCATGCCGTTCTTTGCAACGGAGAAGTACTTCATTCCCGACGCGCGGCGGATTATCAAGGCCGCGAAGGAAGCAGTGGATTACTAGGGATCGCGCGGAGAGTTAATTCGATGGCCAAGGAATTTTTGCTTCCGGACCTCGGCGAAGGCATCCACGAGGCCCAGGTTCTGAATCTCAAAATCAAGGAAGGCGACACCGTCAAGGAAGACCAGATGATCATGGAGGTCGAGACCGACAAGGCCGCGGTCGAGATCCCCGTGCCGTTCAGCGGCGTCGTCTCGAAGCTCTACGTGCAACCCGGCCAGACGGTGAAGGTCGGCCAGCCGCTGATCGCGGTCGATGGCGGCGGCGCTCCTGCGCCGTCGAAGGCCAGCCCGCCCGCGGCGGCGCCGTCGCGCCCGACCCCCGCCGTCCGCGCAGAAGCGCCACGGCCCGCACCGCCCCGCGCCCCGGCGCCGCAGTCGCCCGCAAGGCCCATCCACGCACAGATCGGCGAAAGCGTTGCCGCGCCTCGGCCAGCGCCTGCAGCCGCCCGCGTCGCGGCCGAAGCACCGGCTCGACGAGGCGTTACGCCCATTCCCGCGGCCCCGGCCATTCGCCGGCTGGCCCGCGAAATGAACGTCGACCTCGCCGAGGTCCACGGCACCGGCCCCGGCGGACGGATCGTCCGCGAAGACCTGGAGCGCTATCGAATCGCCGGTCCGACCGGAACGGGCGTCGGCCCGGCGGCCCGCAGCGAACCGGCACCGACGCCACGATCGGCGCCCGCGGTATCCGACGACGGCGCGCGGCCGAGTGCGCCGTCCGACACGTTGCCCGATTTTTCGCAGTGGGGCTCCATCCGCCGAGAGCCGATCACGCAGATTCGCAAGACGATCGCGCGGCAGATGGTTCGCTCGTACACGACCATCCCGCACGTCACACACTGCGACACCGCGGATGTGACCGACCTCGAATCGTTCCGCAAGCAGCACGGCGAAGTCTTCAACGAGAAGGGCACGAAGCTCACCCTGACGACGTTCATCGTCAAGGCCGTGGCCGGTGCGCTGCAGCAGTTCCCGCAGCTCAACTGCTCGTTCGACGACCAGGCCAACGAGATTATCTACAAGGAATACGTCCACATCGGCATCGCGGTCGATACGCCGCGCGGCCTGGTCGTGCCCGTCATTCGCGATTGCGATCGCAAGAGTCTGCTGCGCATCACGAAGGACCTGAACGACGTGGCCGAGCGGGCGCGGGCGGCGAAGTTTGACATCGCCGAGTTGCGCGGCGGCACGTTCACCATCACAAACGTCGGACCGCTCGGCGGTACGTTCGTGACGCCGATGATCAACTATCCCGAGGTCGCCATCCTCGGCCTCGGCCGCATGTCGCGCCAGGCCGTTGTCCGCGACAACCAGATCGTGCCGCGGATGATCCTGCCATTGTCGCTGTCATTCGATCATCGCGTGATCGACGGCGCCGACGCGGCCCGATTCGTGCGATCGATCATCGGCTATCTCGAAAACCCGCTCAATCTGCTGATGGTTTCGTAATCCCGCTGCTGCGACATCTTGCAATGATGAAATCGCGCGTGTGCATTCATGCACGCGCGCTGTTTTTCCGCGTTTTGAAACGCCAAAACGTGATTTTGCAGCATAGGGAATAACCCGGACGAGCAGCCGGTTTATTGCTTCAGAGGCCCATGCACGCCTCGCTGACGGGTAAACCCATGATCATCATGAGCAGGACAAACAAAATGAATCGCAGGGTTTTCTACGCGCTCAGTGCGACCGCGATCGCTCTCGCGATCGCCGGTTGCGACCTCGTTCCTGCGCCGCCGCTGCCGGCAGGGACCGTCATTACGCTGCAACCCGTCGCCGAAGGCCTCACGTCGCCGGTGAAACTGGTTGCACCGCCCGACGGCAGCGGCCGGCTGTTTGTTGTCGATCAGACCGGCAAGATTCGGATCATCGACTCAAACGGCACGCTCCTGCCCGAGCCGTTTCTGGACGTCTCGTCGAAGATGGTGCAGGTGGGAATCGACTTCGGAAACGGGCTCATATTTGACGAGCGCGGCCTGCTCGGTCTGGCGTTTCACCCCGATTTCGCAGCCAACGGCGTTTTCTTCATCTTCTACAGCGCGCCGCCGAGTGATGAGACACCGGACGGCTTCAACTGCGAGAGTCATATTTCGCGCTACGTGGTCTCCCTTGACGATGAGAATCTGGCCGACGCCGGCAGCGAAGCGATCCTCCTGCGAATTCAAAAGCCGCAGTTCAATCACAACGGGGGCGACCTCGTCTTCGGACCCGATGGAAAGCTCTACATCTCGACCGGCGATGGCGGCGAGGCAAACGACGTCGGCACTGGTCACACGCCGGACCTGGGAAACGCCCAGGACAAGAGCAAGCTGCTCGGAAAGATCCTTCGCATCGATGTCGATAGCGGGAATCCTTATTCGATACCGCTCGATAATCCGTTTGCCTATGTCCCCGGCGCTCGCGGCGAAATCTGGGCCTACGGACTGCGAAATCCGTTCCGCATCGCGTTCGACAAAGGCGGCTCGCGGCGGCTCTTCGCGGCCGACGTCGGGCAGGATTTGTTCGAAGAGGTTGACATCATCACGCGCGGCGGCAACTACGGCTGGAACATTCGCGAGGGAACACACTGCTTCGATCCCGACGCGCCCGGCCAGCCTCCGGCGAATTGCAGCCTTCTCGGCGCGGATCTGACGCTGCTGAGTTCGCCTATACTAGACTATCCGCACGTCGCCGCGGCCGACGGTCCGTCGGGAATCTCGGTCATCGGCGGCGCGGTGTACCGCGGGTCGGCCGCGCCGGAGCTGAAACAGCGCTATGTCTTTGGCGATTTCAGCCGTTCGTTCATCGCCGCCGACGGAAGTCTCTTCGCCGCAACCGAGCAGGCGGGCGGAAGCTGGACGGTGAATGAGCTGGCAATCTCCGGCGAGCCGGATGGTCGGCTGCATCGATTCGTGCTCGGCTTCGGAGAAGATGCGGCGAACGAAGTCTACCTCCTGACGTCCGACAACGTCGGACCGTTTGGCACGACCGGAAAAGTGTTTCGAATTGCGACCTCGCCCTGATCAAACGGAAAAAATGAAATGAACAAGAGATTGATGCAAATTGCTCTGGCGGTGATCGTCGGTTCGCTGGCTGTCAGTTGTGGAACGCCGTCGGGCGGAGGCCCCAATCCGGCCATCATCATTCCCGCCCCGGGCGCGCCCGTCTCGCTGGCGACGCACGTGCAACCCATCTTCACGGCGCACTGCGCCAGTTGCCACCGCGACGGCGGCGGCGCGTCGGTGCTCGTCGGGATTGATATCCGGCTCGACAATGCGAGCAATTCGTTCGCCACGCTCGTGGATCAGCCGAGCGCGCAGAACGCGAGCTTCACACTCGTCAAGGAAAGCGATTCGGCCAACAGCCTGCTATATCTGAAGGTCAGCAGCAACAATCCACCCGTCGGCAGTCGCATGCCCTTCCTCAGCACGCCGCTTTCCGACGATGAAATTCGCGTGATCAAGGATTGGATCGATCAGGGCGCGCTGAATAACTGACCCAATTCGAACTTGCCCAACCCGTCTTCACCCACAATAATCTGGGGCGGTCGTATTTCGTTCTCCCGCGACCTTTACCGCCTCGCAGACGGGAATATCGCATGTTGACTCAGCCCACGACTTGTTCGCGGCGGCGCACGTTGTGCCTCGCATCCACCCTCGTCGTCTTCGCCGCGATTGCGGGTTGCGACGGGCCCGGCCCGACCGATGCCACGATCGGCCTTCAACCCATCGTTGAAGGTCTGACGGCGCCGGTCAAGCTGGTCGCCGTGCCCGATGGCAGCGGCCGGCTGTTCGTCGTCGATCAGGTCGGTCTCATCCGAGTCATCGATTCGTTTGGCAATCTTCGCGAGGAGCCGTTCCTCGACTTGCGCAGCCGAATGGTCACGCTTTCGGCCGCGTACGATGAACGCGGCCTGCTCGGGCTCGCGTTTCACCCGAACTACACGACGAACGGCCGGCTGTTTGTTTACTACACCGCGCCGCCCAGCGACCAGACACCGGCCGGCTTCAATTGCGAGAGCCGCGTTTCGCAGTTCTTCGTGGCCGCGGGCGATGTGAACCGCGCCGACAGTAACAGCGAGAAGATCATCCTTCGCGTCCAACAGCCGCAGGGCAACCACAAGGGCGGCGATATCGCCTTCGGGCCTGACGGTATGTTCTATATCGCGACCGGTGACGGCGGCGGCGCCAACGACGTCGGCAATGGTCACACGCCCGGACTCGGCAACGGCCAGGACCGCAGCAAGCTGCTCGGAAAAATCCTTCGCATCCACGTCGACCAGGGCGATCCGTACACCGTGCCGTCCGACAACCCGTTCGCAAATCTGGCGGGGCTGCGCGGCGAGATCTTCGCGTACGGTTTCCGCAATCCCTACCGGCTGTCGTTTGACCGCGGCGGCGAACGTCGGCTGTTCACGGGCGACGTCGGGCAAAACCTGTTTGAAGAGGTCGATATCGTCACCAGCGGCGGAAACTTCGGCTGGAACATTCGCGAGGGCAACCAGTGCTTCGATCCGAGCAGTCCAGACAACCCGCCCGCCAACTGCCCGAATGTCGGGGCCGACGGCTCGGCCCTGCTGCCGCCAATCGTTGATTATCCGCACAGCGGCGGATCGGGCCCGCGCGGCGTGTCGGTCATCGGCGGATATGTCTATCGCGGCTCAGCGTTGCCAGACCTCGCCGGCCGGTACGTCTTTGGCGACTTCAGCCGCGGACTCGGCGCGGACGGCAGCATCCTGCTCGCGACTGAGAACGACGGATCGACCTGGACCCTGGGCGAGGCCGCGATCGCCGGTGAGGCGAACGGAAGACTCGGGCGATATGTCCTCGGCATGGGTGAGGATTCCTCGGGCGAGCTGTTTGTCCTGACGCAGGACAATCTCGGTCCAACCGGCACAAGCGGCAAAGTCTTCAAGATCGTCCCGCCGTAGGGCGTCGGCATCCGGATGCGACCGGCGAAGCGCCACGCTAGACTCGTCCCCCGTACTCGGAGGACGGCGAGTGGCGACGATCATCCTGATTAACAAGGCACAGATGGGTCACGGCGATCGTGAACTGGGTCGCAAAATCCTCGGCACGTTTCTGCGCAAGAGTATTGCGATCACCGATCTGGAAGTCATCGCCCTTTACAACGAAGGCGTAACGCTCGCGACGAAAGACTCGCCGATCGCGACCGAACTGACGATGCTTCACGATCGCGGAGTGGATGTCCTGCCGTGCGCCACTTGCGTGGATCACTACGGCGTGCGCGACAAGCTGTGCGTCGAGAAGATCGGCACCATGGACGAAATCGTCGACGCGATGAAAAAGGCCGACAAGGTCATTACGCTTTGAGCGAAACGCCATGAATCCGAATTACACCCTGATTCAAGACGTGAGCGCACATCAGGAAGCCCCTTGCGACGGCATTCTGACCCGGGCGATCATCGATACGGACGCGGTGAAGACGGTGCTTTTCACCTTCGCGGCGGGGCAGGAGCTGTCCGAGCACACCGCCTCGATGCCGGCGATTCTTCATTTCGTCAGCGGGCGCGCTCGCGTCCGCCTCGGCGCCGACGAGCATTCGCTCCAGGCCGGGGCGTGGGTGCACATGCCCGCCCATCTGAAGCACTCCATTCGCGCCGAGACGCCGGTGACGATGCTGCTCACCCTGATAAAGCGTCCGCAGACCGAGCCGTAAACGCCCGCGCCGCCTTGCTTCCAAGTCGGATCACCGAATCACGCCGCGAAACGTCGGCGAGTAGCCGGCGAATACGGACGAGATATCCCCGTTGCCCGCACGGCGGGCCAGAATCTCCGACAATACATCGCGATAGTCGATCGTGATTGCCAGGTCGCGCTGGTCGTCGAGTTGATCGGTGTGCAAACCCGGCCAGCTCGCGATCACTTGTCCGCCCGCGACGTGGCCGCCCATGACGAAGATCGTGTTCCCGTGGCCGTGGTCCGTGCCGCGGCTGAAGTTCTCGCCGACGCGGCGGCCGAACTCCGACATCACCACGAGCGTCGTCGAAGCCATCCGCGCGCCCATGTCGGTGTGAAACGCCGCCAGGCCATCGGCAAACGTGGACATCAGGATGTGCATCTGGCCGCCGGCCGATCCCTGCTGGGCGTGCGTGTCCCAGCCGCCGAGATCGACCGTGGCGACTTCGAGGCCGACGTCGGCCTTCGCGATCTGAGCGACCGTGCGAAGCCCCTTGCCCCAGGAACTGCCGGGATAGACCGCCCCGCCTTCGGGCGTATAGCCCGAGGCGTTCAGTTGCTCAATCAGGTCGATGGTCGCGAGGACGTTTGACGCGGCCGTGCGGGCCGGCTCCGGCGAACCGGCGTATCGGCTCGCCAGGAACGCCTCGCGCGCGTCGGTCGATTGAGGCCGCCCAACGAGCCCGTAGGACTCGATATCCGGCACCGCGATGGCCTGCGGCGCGCCGCCGAGCGATCGAGGCAACGCCACGCCGGCCGCCATGGCGCGCAGACGAACGTCCTGCGGGGCCTCGACTGCGAGCAGATGCCGGGCAAGCCAGCCGGTGATCGTCGTCGCGGCTCCCGGCGCACCGGCTTCCATGCGATCCTGTGCGTCGAAGTGCGAGCGCGTCGAATCGGTCAGGCCCGTTGCGTGGACGATGGCGAGCTGTCCGGCATCGTAGATCGGCTTGAGGGCGGCAAGTCCCGGCGGCAAGCCAAAGAATCCGTTGAGGTCGATCGCCCTCGGATCGGAGGCCGCGTCGGGTCGGGCGACGGCAATGTTCGGCCGCGCGGCGTAGTAGTCGGCGTCTCCGTGAGGCACGCAGAGCGTCAGGCCGTCCGCGCCGCCGCGCAGGAATACGCAGACAATCAGGTCGCGGGCGGACGACGCATCGGCTGCAAACGCCATCCGCGGAAGCCACGCCGGCGCCGAAACGAGCGCCGCTGCGCCCGTGCGCCAGGCCGTCTCGAGAAACGCCCGCCGTTCCAGCTCGCGGTATTCGGAGCAGCCGCAGGCCGATGCCTCAGATGTTGAAATCATGAATTGTTCTCCGTCAGCACCACTGGAACGACGGTGAGGAAGTGGCAAGGGCGAACGATTCGAGATAGCGACGCACTTCGTCGCCGGGGTCGGCGTTGACGTAGGCGATGATCGCATCGCGTTCGTCGGCCGGCATGGCGTTGCCGAAGAACATCTGGCTCCAGATCGTTACGACCTGCTCGGTTGTCGCAGCATTGTTGGCCAACGCGATATCGCGCGGATTGACCGGCGTCGTCCGAATCGAATTGCTCGCCATGAACATCGCATAGTTCCAGCGATTCAGCATTCCCGGCGACCAGTAGGAGGCGACGTCCGGGTAGCCGTTCGGGGCCGGCCACGCGAACGGCAGATGGCCCATGGCCGCGATGATCTGCTCCAGCCCGCTTTCGATGCGGACCTCCGAGCCGCTTCGCCGCGTCACGTCAGCCAGCAGGTGAAACGGCCGCTTGAACTTCGGTTCGGCCCGAGTCAGTGCGTCGCGCGAGAACAGCGCCCGCAGTGTCGTTCGAATGTCGCCATCGGACGACGAAAACGCAGCGGCGACCGACTGCACGAGGCCGGCCGGAGCACTCGGGGCGATGAATCGACGGACGAGCTTTCGAGCGATGAACGTCGCCGTGCTCGGATGCCTCGCCAGGTAATCGAGCAACCGCTCGCCCTCGGCGATGCCGCCTCCGGCCGGGAGATTAAGCCCCATGATCTGCTTCGCACCATTGTCGTGCGCGCCGGCGTTGAAAACGAAGGTTCCCCGGCCCGGGAAGTTCGGCTGGACGCTCCAGCCGGTAAGGGCGCGGGCGACGTTTTCGACATCCACCTGCGTGTAACCGCCCGCGACGCCGAGCGTGTGAAGCTCGAGCAGCTCGCGCGGGTAGTTCTCGTTCGGACCGCCCGCGACGTTTTGCACGTTGTCGAGATAGACCAGCATGGCCGGGCTTTTGGCCGAGGCCTGCAGCAACTCGCGGAAATTTCCCAGCGCGTGGCGGCGGATGACGTCGCGATCGTCGATCGTCTTGAGCCAGGGAGTCGAAACCTTGTAGTGAAAGATGTTGAAGTGGTCGGTCCAGAACTCGACCATTCGCTCGTAGAGTTGCCGGCGGCTGTGCACGGCACGGATGAATGTCGCGGCAATCAGCTCGTTTCGCACAAGCTCTTCGGGAAAGATGAACAGCAGCTCGGGTGCGGCGGTCAGTGTCCCCAGCCGTCCGACGCGATTTTCTGCATCACCATCGTCGATCGCGTCTGGACGAAGCTGCTGTTCGAGCCACGCGTCGTATCCCATCTCCACGGCCGCGTTCACTTCCACCGCGGTCGGGCCGAATGTGGCGCGATTCAGCAACCGCAGCAGCAGATCGTCAGGCAGCACCGGCGGCGGCAGGATAGGCGGATCGACGCCGGGCGGCGGAATGTTGCATGCGCCGATCGAAGCGGCCGAAGCCCCGGCGCCGATGGCCGTGAGGAATCCGCGACGCGATATGGCGCGCGTGGCGATCATGTGAGCTGGACCTCCGCCCCGGCGAGCAGGGGACGTCTGAGCCTGTCTGTGCGAGGCTCCGGCGTCCGCGTGCGCCGAAAGTCACGTTGGCGAGGCTGCCCGAAACCCGATTGCGAGGAGCGAGGGAGCTAGACGGAGCATACTATAAAGCCGATCCGCGGTTCAAGCGCCGCAGGCAGTCCGCAAATCAAGTGGCTAACGGCATTTAGGGCAGGGGCAGAGCCGGGCGAGATTCTCAAATGTGTAAATGCCGGTCTCGTGGCCGTCGCTGAAGGTGAATCGCACGGCGTAGTTTCCAACCGCAGCCGCGCCGGTGATCGAGAGGTCGGCCGGTACGCGCGAAACATCGAGCGTCCGCCGGCCGGAGAACTCGTCGACGCAACCGGCGCAGTTGCACGCGCAACGCAGCATGTGGATCGGATAACGGGCAACGTGATCGGCCGTCCAGGTGATCTCGACGACGCGCTCGGCGCGGATGACGTTGAT
>CAZONT010000029.1:0-29965 GCA_964581285.1 uncultured Planctomycetaceae bacterium
GGACGTTGTAGTCGGGCTCGGAGCTGGCGGGGTCGTAGATGCCGCGCGGGATGAGGTCGTTGGCGAAGGGCCAGAAGACCTGGATGTGGCGCGGGCCGACGGAGGGATCGCGGAGGCAGGTGCCGGTGAGCGAGGCGCCGAGGTCGGTGCGGATGGTGAGTTCGCGGCCGTCGGCGAGGCCGAGGGCGTCGGCGTCGGCGGGGTTCATGAGGACTTCGTGATGTTCGGTGGCGCCGGTCATGTAGTCGTGCGTGGCGTCGGTGCGATGCTGGGAGTTCCACTGGCCCCAGCCGCGGCGGGTGCTGAGCATGAAGCAGCCGGCGGGGAGGTCGAGGATTCGCGGGCGGAGCGCGGTGAAGCGGGCCTTGTTGTCGGGCATGTGGTCGAAGCCGCGCTTGTAGAGGGCGTCGCCGCCCCATTGGAGTTCGGCGTGCGGTTCGTTGAGGGCGTCGATGTCGCGGTACATCCAGATTGAGCGGTGCATGGCGCGGCGGATTTCGTCGGTGTTTGTGTAGTTGAATCCCGGCTTGCTGTCGCCGAGGACGCGAGCGGCGATTTCGCGGAGGGCTTGCCAGGATTCGGGGAGGTCGGGGCAGCGCGGTTGGATCGACGGGCCGAAGGCGCGGATGGTGCGGTCGGTGGACGTCGTGGTGAAGACGTGGTCCCACTCGTACCAGTTGCGGACGGGGAGAATGAGCAGGGCTTCGCCGGGCTCAACGAGGGCCTCGTGGTTCATCATGACGTCGAAGCGGATGCGGAAGGGGATGCGCTCGAGCGTTTCGCGGACGAAGGGGCGGTCGGGCATGGTGTCGAGGAGGTTGCCGCCGAGTGAGACGAGGAGCTTGATGTCGCCGCGGTGGGCGGCTTCGAGCATGTGGCCGGTTGCGAGGCCGGGGGTCGGTGGGACGGGTGCACCCCAGGCGTTGCTGAGGAGGGCGGCGGATTCGGCGGTGATGGCTTCGCCGCCGGGGAAGATGTTGGGGGCGACGCCGCATTCGCCGGCGGATTGGACGGAACTCTGGCCGCGAAGCGGGGCGACGCCGGCGCCGGGGCGGCCAAACTGGCCGAGGGCGAGGGCGAGGTTGACGATGGACTGGACGTTTTCGGTGCCGGTGGCGTGCTGAGTGAGGCCCATGCCCCAGGCGAAGGTGGCGTTTTGGCATTCGGCGAGACGGGCGGCGACTTCACGCATTTGGTCGCGGGTTGCGCCGGATTGCTGCAGGAGATCGTCGAACGACTGCGTGCGAAACTCGGCGGAGAGTGCGTCGAAGCCGGTTGTTTGTTCTGCGATGAAACGGCGGTGGTGTGCGGCAAGCAAGTTGTCTTCGATCAGACATTTGAGGACGCCATTGAAGAAGGCGACGTCGCCGCCGACGCGGACGCGGACGAACAGGTCGCAGATCTTCGTACCGAAGAGGGCGCTGGCGGGCGAAGAGGGGACCCAGTAGCGATCGAGTCCGGGCTCGCGGTAGGGGTTGACGACGATGACGAATGGCTTGCCGTCGCGGGTGCGCTTGCCGCGGTCGATGTAGCGCATGATGAGGGGCTGGTTGTTGGCGAGATTGGTGCCGGCGAGGACGAGGACGTCGGTGTGAATGAAGTCGGAGAGGGAGCCGGAGGCGGCGCCGACGCCGAGGGTAGATTTCAGCGCGGAGACGCTTGCGGCGTGGCATTGGCGGGCACAGCTGTCGAGGTTGTTCGTGCGGCCGACGACGCGGGCGAATTGCTGGAAGGCGAAGTATTCCTCGTTGTTGATTGCTTTGCTGGTGGTGAAAAAGCCAGAGGCGTCGCCGCAATACTTTGTGATCCAGTGCGCGGCGAGGTCGTAGGCCTGTGGGAGGGTCAGCGTGGTGAAGCCACGTTCGCCGCGGCAACGCATGAGTGGTACGGGGATGCGGCCGAGGGCTTCGATTTCGGCGTTCGAGAGCGATTGCAGGGCGGCGACGTCGGCGAAGCGGGACGGGTCGAAGGGCGCGCGGAGGGCTTCTTCGATGAGGCCGAGGCGCGTGAGGCAGACGTGGGGGCTCTCGGGCATGACGTTGTCGCGGAGGCCGTCGGTCTGGACGGCGCAGCCGTTGCAGGGCCCGTTGAGGACGCGCCAGGCATCGGGGAGCTGGGTGATGTTCTGGCCGATGACGCGGAGCATGGAGCGGAAATGGCGGGGTTTGCGCGGATTGAGCAGGCCGAAGGGGACGAGGTTGCGGAGTGATTGCGATTCGTCAGGGTCGTTCATTCGGGCACGGTGCCCATGTTAACGCAGTCGTCGGGGGTGTTGAGGTTGGCGAGTTGTGCGGCTTCTGTGGGATCGAGGTGGATCGTGTGGGTGCGGAGCGCGGCGAGGAGCGGCTGCAGGGCGTGCTGGGCGGCAGCGATGCGGTTCGCGACGGTGCGAATTGCGGACGGCATGTAGATCGCGCAGCAGGGGTGCCCGCCGTGCGGCGGCGGGGAGGTGGCGAAGGCGATGGCGTCGTGGTCGCAGTGCAGGGCGCTTGTGAGACGATCGAGCAGCGGGGCGGTGAGAAGCGGCATGTCGCAGGCGAGCAGCAGGGCGGGGTCTTGTCCGGCGGCGGCGAGGAGGGCGTTAAGGCCGCCGAGGGGGCCGATGTCGGGCGGCGAGTCGGGGATGAGGGGGAATCCTTGCAGCGCTGCTGGTAAGTCGAACGGCGGCGCGCCGAGGAGGATGACGCGGTCGGCGACACGAGCGGCGATGTCGGTGGTGCGCTCAATGAGCGACTGGCCGGCGAGTTCGATGAGGGCTTTGGGGCGACCCATGCGCCGGCTGTGGCCGCCGATCAGGATTCCTGCGGTAAGCTGCACCGGGCTAATGTAGGGCGCAAGCGCTGTTGGATACAATCGGTGCGAAAGGAGAACGAGCGATGGTTAAGGTGAGAGCGAATTGGTTGCTGATTGTCGGGTTGATGGTGGGAATCGTTGTCGGCCTGGCTGCAGCGTCACTGCTGAGCGGGCGGACGGCGCTGGCGCAGGGTGGGAACAGTGGTAAACCGGTGGGAATCGCGATCTTCAAGGATCCCAGCGATATCAACTCGCGGCCGTACGGGTACATCCTCTACGACAGCGGGAAGGTGGATCGCAAGCCGCTTGCGTCGCTTGCGGGTGGATAACGCGGATTCGATGGCCGTGGGTGCTGATGCTTGGCGCGATCTGATCCGGAGTGCGACCGAACACCCGAGCGGCGCCCGGTTGGCTACGCGTCCAGCGATTTGCAGAATCGATGGCTTGTGATGGCAAAGCCGAGCCGTTGGTAGAAGGCGTGCGCTTCGGTGAGCCGGTGATTGCTGGTGATCTCCAGCAAGCCGCAGCCGCGGCGGTGTAGTTCCTTTTCCGCGGCTTGGACCAAGGCACTGGCGACGCCCTGGCGTCGTGCGGAGGCAGTGACGACCAGCGCTGTTATTCGGCCGACGGGCGCTGGGCGATGAAGGACGGGCATGATGTGCAGGGCGGCAAGACCGACGATTTCGCCGTTCCGGACGGCGACGAGGACTGGATCGCCGCGTTGGGTGAGGTCTGCCAGGTGCGTGCGGACGGTATCGGGTGGCGTCGGAAAGCTCAGCTCGTCCAGCAGGGTTGCGAGTGTGGGGGCGTCAGTCGCCTTCGCGAGGCGGATTTCAAGTACGGGGTCAGCCGGATTTGATTGCATGAAAGAAAAGGCCCGCCTGTGCGGGCCGGATCGGGGCGACAGGATTCGAACCTGCGACCTTCTGCACCCCATGCAGACGCGCTAACCGGACTGCGCCACGCCCCGATGCTAGCTGCGAATGTTAGCACCTGCTGTCGCGTGCTGTCAACGTGATCGAAAACGCTGCGGGCGTACAGTGCCTCGCACAAACCGGGACCAGGACCGGACCGATTTGAACATCAAGCGCCGCAAGCTCAATTTCGAGGCTGGGCCGAGAACTCTGCCACGACGACGCAACTACGTACACATTTGCGGATCGGATGGAGCCACGGTCTTCAACGATGCCGTCGGGGCCGGCTTCGTCGCCTGACAGCAAGCCGGTCGAGCGAACCCGACTGCGGCGGCACGCGGACATAACCCAGTACCATCGCTCCGGAACGATGGATGCGCTTCTCGCCTTTGTATCCGAATGGCTGGGAGTCCGCCGTCGCGTCGTCGGCGAGCGGGGAGTCTACAAACTCAACCGTGTTGCGTGAGAAAATTCTCAGACCGCGGAGCGCTCCACACGAATGCATAGTCGACATACCGGAAAAACCGATTTGTGATTACATCGGATATGCGGTCGGTACGGGACCTTCATCGTTGACATTGCAATAATCGCCCACTGTCAATCCAGTGAATTTCGTGTTCTCGTTCTTGCTCTCGTCGTACACGGTGATCGCCTTTCCCTGAACAAAATAAACGCGGTCAAATTCGCCCGTTCCCTTTGTGATGATCAGTTCGCAGCCTTCCGCGGCGACAGTCAGGCGCGTAGTTCTAACCCACGGCCAGTGCGCGGGAATGAAATCTATTGCCGCCGGCTTCCGCTTCAAGGGGAACTCGAGCGCACTGGCACTCACGGTCGCGCCACCTCGAATGACGTCGAGCTGCCCAGGATACTGGCCGGTGTAGGGGATGTGAACTTCAGATTGCGGATGTACGGTAAGGTCGTACCCGCAGTCGATGTTGTTATATACAAAGAACACCGTCGTATCGCAGGAAGTGTTTTGCGTTTCTATCTTGTAATAGCCCGACATCGTCGTGGAAGTGCACTGCCCAGCGAGTCGTGCAAGTTTTCTGTCCTTGGCATCAGCCTTATCAGTAGTACTTGAGGAGGGCGCGTGTGCAAGGGTGTGCGGATTCGTGCAGCCCGTCGCGCAGGCCAAAGCGAGAGGCAAGAGCATAGCATTCCTGAAATGTTTCATAAAAAAGTACTCCGAGCAGGGATGGGATGGCGTGTGCGGCTTCGCATCCACTCGACACCGACCGCCGATGCCGCAGCAAGCCACGTCGCCACCAATGGAACGATTGGGTTACAAAGATAGTGCCATTTCTGCAAAATAACCAAGGCGGCGAGAAATGCTGCGCTCGAGAAGAGAAGCAGCATAGTTCCGACCGCGGAAAGCAATACTGCTGGCCGCGCGCGGTACTTACCAACCAGTTCAGACAAAAAGATACCAACGAGTGCGGCGAGGATTGTCAGCCCGATCGATGCCATGTTACTGGGTGTACTGACAGGCGTACCGCCAAGTATCGATTCTATCACAGCGGCATGACCGTAGGGCCCTGCGATCCGGCGACCGTCCGGATAGGTGAAAACATCAGTGCCACCGCGCGAATCACCGATGACAACGGCGGAGTTGCCAAAACTGCGTTCCAGTTCGGCGCTTGTCTGCTCGAATACTGTCGCGTAGTCGAAGGTCGACGAACGGAGCGAGGCGTCTGGCGGAATAAATACGGCGTAACAGCCGATGATATCGCCCGGCAAGAGGTCGCTCTCCGTGACTCCGGCGACGCTTATCTCCGGCGAGGTCACTTCAACTATATCCGAGCCTACGATTGGAACGCGTAGCTCAGGTATTTCTGGGTGTGGATTCCAATAGCTCAGCCGTGCTTCGCGACCATTTGGCGCGTGGTCAATAAAGAACTGAGCGCCCGGGTGTCGGAATGCCGCCGCTCCCACGAGTGCGAGTGCTCCTCGTGGCTCCTGGCCAGGGCGGTACATCACAAGTTCGACGCTCCAGGACGATTCGCGCGTGAAGTCTCCCTTGGCTACGCCCCAGCGAGTCGATCGGGCGATCGTCGGACTGAGCTCGGGCATGCCGCGCCGGTCCCGAGCCCAATCTGGCAGGGCGACGACTACATCCCCACCCGCGCTGCGGACAGCAGCGGCTCCACGCACGAAGTCCGCGTCGAAGTCGGAGGGCTTGCGAAACAATATGTCCCAAATGACGGCACGAGGATGAGCCCTTGCAAGGCGCTCCATTAAACGGCCGTGAAGCTGGCGTAGACTGGGTAGATTCGTCGGATCGACTCCGTTCAGTCCCTCGCGTTTGGCGAGGGCTCTAACATCCGTATCGTCCGTGAGCATTATCACGCGGACGGATTCGAATGCCGTGGCCTTCGACGAGACTTCGGTTGGAGCCCATCGAGTCGCCAGCCGGCGAAAGTAAGGACCGGCGGTCGTCCACGAGTAAACAAACGGCACGGCCACGAGATGCGAGAAAACGACCGCGATTCCGGCTAGCACCAACTTCGTGATCAGCGGCCGACTTCTTACCGAGCGCGCGGTGGTTTTTCGAAATCGGTATACCGCACTGTCCCGTTTTGCAGCGATAGCGTGGCCAAATTGGAAGGCGACCAAGTCGGCTGCGATTTCGCCAGCGTTCCCGTAGCGGCGATGGGGTTCTTTTTGCAGGCACTTGAGGACGATGGTCTCGAGATCGGACTCGATTTCGCGGCGAAAGATGCTGGGGCGGGCCGGGGCGGCGTTTACGATTTGATGGATGGCCTCGGAGACGGAACCCGAAACACTGTAGGGCGGATGGCCCGTCAGTGCGTTGTAGAAGACGACGCCGAGACTGTAAACGTCGGTGCGGGCGTCAATGGTGTTCACGTGGCCTTCGGCCTGTTCCGGGGAGGCCCACGGGAGCGAGCCAATGAAAAGGCCGGTCTGGGTCATTTGGGATGCTTCGAGTGCGCTGCCCGGGATCTTGGCGAGACCGAAGTCCAAGATGTGGGGGACGCCGTCGCGGTCGATGCGGATGTTGCCGGGTTTGAGATCGCGGTGAACGACGCCGAGATGGTGCGCGGATTGGACGGCCTCGCAAATGCGGCGGAAGAGTTCGACAAGGTCGGCGATGGGGAGCGGGTGCGAGGTGAGATACTCGTCGAGGGGCTGGCCCTCGATGTAGTCCATGACGAAGTAATCGCAGCCGGCGGCTGAGCCGGAATCGTGGATGGCCACGATGCTCGGATGTTTGAGGTGGGCGAGGATGCGGACTTCGCGGTCGAACCGGGAGCGGTCATCGGGCCCGGCGAAGGGGCCCTCTTTCATGATCTTTATGGCGACGCGGCGATGTGTTGCGCGCTGGAGTGCGAGATAGACGACTCCCTGGCCGCCGCGGTGGATTTCGCGGATGAACTCGTACCCGGGGAGGCCGAGTGCGGGGAGTTGAGCCGGGGCCGGTTGCCCGGGCGATAGAAGGGTGTCGTCGGAGCGCATGATCGACGGAAACCCGACGGGATCGGGGCCGCTGCTGGGGGCGATGGGATCGCGGGCGTCGGTCATGGCGAAGCGTTCGCAGCCGGTATCGTGGCTCTTATAGAGGTGGGAGACCAGCGACGGCAGCGCGGGCTTTCAGACCTTTCAGCCATACGGCGACAGCCGGTTCAGCGGCCAGCGACTTCTCTCTCCGGGTACGCCAGACGTCGATTTCCTGAAACTTGTCCGTCGTTTTCCAGTAGTACGGCTCCTGGTGGTTGACGATGACAAAGGCACTGGTGCCCTTGATAAAAAAGACGCGGTGATAGCCGCACTTTTCGACTTGGACAGCGATAGCGCAGCCCTCAGCGCCGGCGCCAACTCGGGACGTGCTAACCCATACCCAGTCGTCGTCGGAGGCGGGGTGGCGATCGGCCGGCACTTCCGCAGGTGGGTCCGTGTAGGCGTTGATCTCGAGTGGCGGATACACGGTCGGTTCGACGATCAGGTTTTCCCTCCGACGTGTAGGAGCGGCGGATGACGCATGCCAAGCGCAGTCTGAATCAACGTAGATGGCGCCATAGTCGAGGCGAAAGGAACCGTTTTGCCGAAACCGCACCCGGGAGTTTGCATCGATATAGGCGACATAACAGTTATCTGCGGGTCGGTAATGATATTTCTTCTCGGTTGGTGCGGGTGGGAGCTTGATGCGGACCTTTAGCCCGAATCCTCTTGTCTCGATGATCGACGGGTTTCCTTTGGAGCCCGGAACGAGCACGAGCTGCTCAATCGAGCCGCTCGGTTCTCCGACGCCTTGAGCGGGCGATGGGTGGTGACCTACGTCGGCAGTCGGCGCTCCGCAGCCGCTGAAGCATGAAAACATGAGCGCCACGGAACTGAATCGGATGATTCGCCGAGTCATGGTGTGCTCCTCGAAGGGTGGTTCCGACCGGAGCGATTTCGGACTCCCTCGACGCCGACCGCCAGCGCCGCCGCAATCCAAACCGCTGCCAGTGGAACGATGGGATTACAAAGATACCGATAGCTGCGCAAGGCCGTCAAGCTGGCGGCAAATGCGGCAAACGTGATGATTAGGAGCATCAGTATGGTTGTGGCGATTAGAACTGGAAAACGGATGACGCCACGGCTGATCAGCGCGACACCGAGTGCGCCCACCAGGCCACCCAGAATTGTCAGCGGTCGCGAGACCCAGTTCGCCGGCATCTGAATCGCAAGGCCGGAGCGCATCGCGTCGATACCGACGGCCTGCGCGTAGCTTCCGGCAATCCGCCGGCCATCTCGGTATGGGTGCCAATCCGTGCTTGTCGATCGTTGGTCACCGAATACGACGACGCGGCCCTCGAACCAGGCGCGGAGCTGCTGTTCGGATGCCGTGAAGACATCACCGTACTCGACTGTTGATGCCTTCAGTACCGGGTCCGGAGGGAGTACGACCAAGTACATTCCAACCGCGTCGCCGCGGCGCAGGTCTTCATCCTTGCGAGCTTCCTGCGTCTGGAGGGCCGTGTAGTCTACGAAACTTGCTGTCGACGAATCCGATTTCCGCTCAGGCGAACCTGCCTGCGGAAGCCAGTAGGAAAGATAGAGGCGTCGTCCAACCGAATCGGTCTCGCTCGCGCGCGAGGCATAGTCGATTGTCAGGCCGTGTCCGGGCTGTTTTGACGCGCCGTACGCGACGAGTGCAAGCGAGCCGCGAGGCTCTAGATTGCGTCGCGCGAAGAATAGCTCCAACGTCCACGGGCGATGCCGGTCGAGATCGGCCTTGTAGCAACCCCATCGCACCTTCGCAGCGATTTGGGGACTAATGTCGGGGAGTCCGTTTGCGTCGAGGCTCCAGGACGGCGCTGCAACGACGATGTCGACACCGACTTTCTGCAATTCGGCGGCGCCTTCAACAAAGGCCGCGTCGAACGGGCCTGGTTTTCGAAAAACGGCGTCCCAGACGACGACACTGGGATGCGCGAGCGACAGGCGCTTGAGAAGCCGACCGTGCATGCCTCGATGACTCGCGGGGATTGCAGGATTGACTCCCTTGAGGTGTTCGCGCTGAGCAATGGCGGCGAGATCGGTCTTATCGGTCAGAGCGATGACCCGCGTATGTTCGAACTCAGAACCTCTTATCTGCGAATTGGCAGGCAGCCAGTTCGCAGCATAGCGTCGGAATTCCAAATCAATCTTCACGTATTCGAACACAAGCGGCCGGACGATGACGTAGGCAATCGCAATTGCGATCGCCGCGAGGATGAGCTTGGAAACGAACGGGCGGCTTCGCATTGATTGAGCGGCGGACTTTCGGAAGAGATATGCCAGGCTGTCGCGGCGGGCCGAGATCGGACGGCCGGACTGGTAGGCCGCGAGGTCGGCCGCGATCTCGCCGGCATTGGCATAGCGACGAATTGGGTCCTTCTGCAGACACTTCAGCATGATGGTTTCGAGTTCGGAGTCGACCTTGCGGCTGGCCGAGCGCGGGCGGATTGGATCGGCATGGGCGACGCGACTGAGAACTTCGGCGGGGGAGCCGTTGATGTCGTACGGAAAGCGATTCGTGAGCATGAAGTAGAAGATGACGCCGAGGCAATAGACGTCGGTGCGGGCGTCGATGTTCGTGACGTGACCGTCGGCCTGCTCGGGGGAGGCCCACGGGATGGAGCCGACGAAGAATCCGGACTGTGTTACGCCGCCGGGCTCGAGCGCGCTACCTGGCGTTTTCGCGAGACCAAAGTCGAGGATGTGGGGCTCGCCATTCGAGTCGATACAGATATTGCTCGGCTTGAGGTCGCGGTGAACGATGCCGTGGTCGTGCGCGGACTGGACGGCCTCACAGATGCGACGGAAGAGATCGACGAGATCGCTGGCAGAGTGTTTTCGATGCAGATGGTCCGCGAGAGACTCGCCTTGGACATAGTCCATGACAAAATAATCGCAGCCGGCCGCGCGGCCGGAGTCGTGGATGGTGACGATGTTGGGGTGTTTCAGACGGGCGAGGATGCGGACTTCGCGATCGAAGCGGGCGCGGTCGTCAGCGCTGGCGAAGGGTCCCTCCTTCATCACCTTGATCGCGACCTTGCGGTGGGTCGACTTTTGCAGTGCGAGGAAGACGACTCCCTGGCCGCCGCGGTGAAGCTCCTGGACGAACTCGTAACCAGGAAGGTAGATCGTGGACAATTCGCCGGTTAGAGGCAATGCAGTAGCCAGGCGAGTTTCGTCCGCTGCCATAAACGACGGCATGCGGACGGTTTCGTCCGTTTCACGGGGCGTGTTGTCGCCGGGCGAGCGTGTCATTGCGAGGATTCCCGCAGCCCGATGGCGGCTGGTTATTGTCCGTGCACTGCCTACTCGACGTCAACTGTTGCTCTTGAGCTCGCTCGTTTGACGCCTGCGGCGGGCGCGGATTAGCCTGCGGGCGATGGCCGGACACGGTCGAGGCTGGCGGGACTGGCTGGGGATCAATTCGTCGACGTTTGCGCTGCTGGGGACGATCGTCCTGGTGACGGCGGCCACGGAGCTTTGGGCTCCGCTGATTCCGGAATACCTGAAAGCGCTGCGGACGCGTGCATTGCACGGCGCGGGCGGGGTTGTCGATCCGACGCTGCTGGTCCTGATCGGGTGCTACGGGCTGTATCGAGATGGGCTGGAGGCGGTGAACTATTACCTCGGCGGGGCGATCGCGGGCCGGTTTAACACGCGGCGGGCGCTTCTGACTTTCAACGTCGTACCGTTGATTGGCCTGGCAATTCTGCTTGCATGGCAGTCGACGGCCGCGGTATTCGTTGCGATTCCGTTTCTCTTCGCGTGGGACAGCATCGGCGGGGCGGCGACGATCACGGTCGTCGGAGATTCACTGCCGGCGGATCGACGAACTATGGCGTTTTCGCTGCAGGCGATATTCAGGCGCGTGGCACGGATGGCGGCGTATGCACTGAGCGGAGCGCTCGTGTGGTGGTTTGGGCGCGTGCAAGGTGTGCGCGCGGATGCATTGCTGGCGGTCGGCCTCGTGCTGGGGGCGCTTGTCCTGCAGTATCGATATATGCGGATAGCGACGCGCGATGAGCAGGTGACGTCGAGTCGGCCGCGCCACCTGCTGCGACGCCTGTCGCCGGACCTGCGACGGTTACTGGCGGCGGACATTTTCGCGCGATGGGCTGAGGGTCTGGCGGGGCCGTTCATCATCCTGTTTTGTGTTCCGTTGCTTGCAGGGAGCGCGGACCGGGGGACGGCACTCTATCAGTCGGTGCTGCTGAACATCCAGGCGGCCACGAACATTGTGATGTACCTGGCGATCGGGCCGCTGGCGAGTCGGGCGGGGCTGGCTAAGAAGCCGTACATCGGGTTGACGTTCGTGTTTTTCGCATTGTTCCCCGTGAGCCTGGCGGCACTGGGCCCGGCACTTGGTTTCTGGGGGCTGGCGGCGGCATTTGTCGTGGGCGGCATGCGAGAGATTGGAGAGCCCGCACGGAAAGCCATGATCGCCGAACTGGTGCCGGCGGACGTGAAGACTCAGGCAACGGGCTTGTACTGGAGTGTGCGGAGCGTGGCCGTGATGTGGGCGTCGCCGGTGGGGGCGTTATTGTGGATCGGCGGGGACTACGCCCGAGCGGGCTATGGCCCTATACTGCTGTTTTCTGTCGCCGGCCTCGCGGGTCTGATCGGCGCGGCGCTGTTTTGGATCAAATTTGGACGCGGCGTGTCCGATGCGGTTCGGGCGTGAGGGGCCGCCTCCCGGTTCGTTTCGCTGAATGGCGAGGAAGCCGTCCAGTCGGCCTCGCGGTTGTGGAGTATCTACATGCATAAGGGTTCACGACAAATACTTTGGATGTGTGCTGCGCTGCTTTCGGCCGCGCCAGTGCACGGGGCGGATGTATCGAAGTTTCCGCTGAGCAAGGCGGTTCCGGCAGACGTGTTCGTCATGGTCGCCGGGCGGCACAATCCGGAGCGGGAGTTTCTCGATCGATACTGGGCCAAGGTCTACGAGGCGTTCGTGCGAAGCGGCGTCTGCGAAGAAATCTGGGACCAGGTGGTCAGCAACATTCCGGACGCCGACGCGGAGAAGGCGGAGGCATACGCGGAACAATTCAAGAAGCTGATCGGCCAGGTGCGCTGGTGCGATCTGTTCGCGCAGGAGTCGGTGTTCTGCAATCGCGTGGGATTCCCTGCGTGGGAGAACGTCGTACTGACAAAGCAGTCGACGGAGTCGGTCGAGTCGAACTTCGCGGGGCTCAAGTCGATCCTGACTGAACTGGCGAAGATGGTTGGGAGCGGTGCGGAGGTCACCGAGTCGAAGTTCGAAGGCGCGACATTGTGCCGACTGTCGTTCGGCGATGCGCCGATCGCCGTGACGGTGGCGCGGCGCAACGACGTGCTTGCGATGGCGCTCGGAGATAGTCTTCTGAAGGACTGTCTGACGCTGCTGTCCGGTCGCGGAAAGCAGCCAGGGTTGGTAACCACGGAACGATTCAAGGCGGCGCTGGCGAAACTCCCCGAGGCCGAAGATTCGGTCACGTTCTTCGATGCAGCATCGATGATGAACGGAATGAAGAAGATGTTTGGCGTGCTCGCCAAACAAGCCGGGGAGCATCATGGAAAGGATTCGGAGGGGGGCGACCCCGATCCGCATGAGATGATGTTCAAGGTCGTGGACCGCGTGCTCGACGACATTTCGATCTGGGACTATTCGGTGACGGTCAGCCGCACCGAGGGATTCAGCACGATTGATGAGTCGCTGACGGTGTTGAAGCCGGACGCGAAGAAGCGGCGGGCGTACCGCGTGTTCATACCGAACGCCAAATTCGACAACATCGATCGGCTAGTTCCAAAGGAGGCGACTAATTTCTCGGTGAGCGACGGAATCAATTTCGCCGAATTGAACGATTGGGTTGTATCGCTGGTGCGGGATACGGTTCCGGACGGAGAGACGTATCTCACGCAATGGGCGGAATTCCAGAAGGAACAGAAGTTTGACCTGCGCAAGGACCTGCTGGAGTGGATCGAGGGACCGGTCATTACGGTGACGATGCCCGGCGGAGGATTCGGGGGCGACGCGTGGGTCATGATGATGAAGGTTCGGAACGAGAAGAAAGCGTCTTCGCAAGTGCAACGGGCGGTCGACGCGGCCCAGAAGCTGATTGGCGACCAACAGGGGCTCGTACTGACGGATGTTGAAATCGATGACCACTCGAGCTTTCACAGCATTTCGCATCCGTTCATGATGATGCTTCAAATGCCGCCAATTGTCTGGGGAACGGCCGATGGATATCTGATCTTCGGGTCGGGCGCCAAGCCGATATCGACGTGTCTGAAAACGCTGGCGGGCGAACATCCCGGCATTTCCAAGAATCCGCGATTCCAGAAGGAAGGAGTGAAGCCCGGCAGCGGTTTCGTGGCCGCGAGCTTCACGGACACATCGAAGACGGCGGAGGACCTTCAGGCGGCATTGACCGGGATCACGATGGGGCTCGGCATGATGACGACCTTCGCGCCGGCGCAGGCAGAAGAGGGCAGCAAGTTCTTCAAGGCGATTCCGGCGATCACCGGAAAGCTTGTCAAGGTCGTTGCCCGCTTGAACTTCTTCCTCTCGGAATCTACGGCGACGTCGTTTGACGGCAAGGCCTGGCGCAGCACGTCCGTGACCAACTACAAAGATCCGAAGTCGGTCCAGGGGCCGGCTGACGAGGCCGAAGGCGACGAGTCGGGCGAGGACGAAACGGAGAGCCCCAAGCCGTCGAAGGCAGAAAAGCGTCCAAAGGCACCCGAGCCGGATGAGGACGACGACGAATAGGCAAAAGAGAGTTTGCCAGGCCGGCGGTCGGTTCAATTTGTGGCGGCGACTTGGTAGGATGGCTTCATGGGACCCGGTGAATCGGGCCCGCAGGAGGCCAGCATGTCGAGTCGGCGAATCACGTGGGCGGTTCTGAGTCTATTGGGCTGTGCGGCGTCCGCCGCGAGTGCGCCGGCGGCGAGTCCGACGGCTGCACGTGTTCCCACCAGGGTCGTACGGTTGCCGGCTCGCGAGTTTTCGCGGGCGAAGAGTCTGGCGCTGCGGCCCGCTCGCCAGATCGACTACGGCTCCTTCGCTTGGATCGAGCTGAGCGAAGCCGAATTTGCGAAATTGCAATCGTCGGGGGTTTCCTTTGAAGAACAGCGCGACGCGTTCGTCCTGAGACTGGGCGAACAGTCGTTTGACCCGCTGGTGCGCCGGCCAGTGCTTGCGCCTGGATGGGACGCCGCTCCGGAGCGCGGGGCAGATCTGCACCTCGTGCAGTTCGCGGGGCCGGCGCGGCCGGAATGGCGAGGAAATCTTGAGGCCAGCGGCCTGAAGGTCGTCGAATACATCGAGCCGATGACGTACGTGGTGTGGGGCGAGGGGTCCCAGTTGCAAAACGCGGCGGCGCGTTCGGAAGTGCGCTGGTCGGGCGCGTTTTCGCCGGGCTTTCGCGTCCTGCCTCGCTGGCAGGCGCTGGGGGGTGGCGCTGTTGATGTTCAGGTCATGGTTTACCGCGGTTCCGACGTCGATGCGGCGATCCGCGAGATCGGCGCACTGGGCGGGAAACTTGGCGGGCGAAGCAAGAGCGACGCGTCGTTTGAGATCGTCAGCTTCCAGATTGCCGGGTCCGCGTTGAAACAGGCAGCGGCGGTGCGCGGCGTGTACTCGATCCAGCCGGAACCGAAGGATGGCGGACTGCGCGGCGAGATGAGCGACCAGGTCAACGTGAACAATGTCGATGGAAGCAATCAGGCGTTTCCGGGATACCTGGCGTGGCTGACGACGTCAGGCGTAAACGGCAGCGGCGTTGTCATTGCAAACGTGGACGGCGGCGTGCAGGACACGCACCCGAATCTCGTGAACCGAATGTTGCCGTGCATCGGCTCGACTTGCGGCGGCGCGACGAGCAGCAGCCACGGGACGCATACGGCCGGCATCATGGCAGCCGACGGCACATCGGGCGTGCTCGACAGTCTCGGATTCTTGCGCGGACTGGGCGTCGCGCCGGGCGCGAAATTGATTGAGCAGCTCTACAATCCGACATTTACGCAGCCGGGCGGAATGCTGCTGTTAATGACACAGTCCTATCAGAATGGGGCGTCGCTGTCGGGCAATAGCTGGGGACCGGCGGGAACGCCGCGCGGATACGACAGTGACACGCGCCAGGTGGACGTCGGCGTTCGCGACGCCGATCCGAACGCAGCCGGGAACCAGCCGCTATCGTTCGTACTTTCGTTTATGAACGGCAACGGAGGGACGAGCTCACAGGGGACGCCGGACGAAGGAAAGAACATATTTACGATCGGATCGACCAAATTACAAAACAGTGGATCCGGTTCGCAAATACTGCAGATCAACGATCTATCGTCGAATTCGGCCCACGGGCCGGCCTTGGACGGCCGGACGATTCCGCACATGGTTGCGCCGGGTTGCTACATCGATTCGACGGTTCCTACCAATTCGTACGGTTTGAACTGCGGGACGAGTATGGCGTCTCCGCACGTCAGCGGCGCCGTGGCGCTGTTCATCCAGTACTTCCGTGGGTTGCCGGACTACTCGGCCGATCCGAGCCCGGCTCTGGTGAAGGCGGCATTCCTGGCGGTGGCGCGGAACCTGGCCGGAAACCTGGACGCGGACGGCGGCCTGCTGGGGAATCCGTTCGACAGCAAGCAGGGTTGGGGGCGGATGGACCTTGCGGCGGTGGTCGATCCATCCGTTCCGGTGTCGTACTTTGACAACCCGACGCTGTTTACTTCAACGGGTCAGGAATGGGTGCGCAACGTAGCGGCGGATGATCCGTCGAAGCCGCTGCGAATCATGCTGGTGTGGACCGATGCGCCGGGGCACGGACTGGGTGGAAGCACGCCTGCGTGGAACAACAATCTCGACCTGACCGTGGAGTCCGGGCCGAACACGTACCGCGGAAACGTCTTTGACGTCGCCGGTTGGTCGCAGAGCGGTGGGTCGGCGGATTCAAAGAACAACACCGAAGGCGTGTTCATCGGGCCGACCGCGCCGGGGTCGTACACGATCCGGGTGACAGCGGCGAATATCAATTCGGACGGGGTGCCGAACAATGCCTCGCCGATGGATCAGGATTTTGCCGTGGCGTGTTACAACTGCGCATTGCAGCCGGGCTTTACCGTGTCGGCGACGCCCGGTCAGCAGGGTGTGTGCGAGCCCGACAGCGCGGTGTATACAGTCAATGTCGGGCAAGTGACCGGGTTCACGAACGATGTGACGCTGAGTGTTTCGGGCGAGCCGGCCGGAACGACGGTCGGCTTCAGCACGAATCCGGTAACGCCGCCGGGATCGAGTACGCTGACAATCGGCAACACGGCCGGCGCAGCACCGGGGACTTACATTCTGACTGTTACGGGCACGTCCGGTGTGTTGGTTCGCCAGACGACGGTACGACTCGACTTGTTCGACGGTGCGCCAGACTCGCCGGTTCTGACGATGCCGGTGGATGGCGCGACGGATGTCGCGCTGCTGCCGTCACTGGCATGGAACGCATCGGCGAATGCGACGAGCTATGACGTCCAAGTGGCGACGGACGCCGGATTCAGCAACGTCATTTCGAGCGGGGCGGGCATTACGGGCACGAACTTCACTCCGGCGGCGAGCCTGACGCCGGGCAACTTGTACTACTGGCACGTTCGCGGGAGCAACGCATGCGGAAGCGGCAAGTATTCCGCGGCGTTCAGCTTTACGGCGCGCCTTACGCCTAAGATCCTCCTGGTCGACGACGACGACAACAGTCCGGATGTGCGCTCGGCGTATACGAGTGCGCTCGTCGCCATCGGGCAGGACTACGACGTTTGGGACACGAATAATACGGACAACGAGCCGACGGCTGCTCAACTCGCGCCGTATCGGACGGTGATCTGGTTTACAGGCGATGAGTTCGGCGGCTTTTGTGGGCCGGGCGCGGCCGGAGAGGCGGCGCTCTCGGCGTGGCTGGACACGGGGCGGTGTCTGTTCCTCACCAGCCAGGACATGCTGTGGGATCGGGGGGGGACCGGACACAACGTACCAACAGCGTTCATGCAGAATTATCTCGGCATGGCGAATCCCGGACAGTCGGATGTCTCCCAGACGAGTGTGACGGGTGCGCCGGGCTCGATTTTCGCGGGCATGGGACCGTTTTCGCTGTCGTATCCGTTCACGAATTTCAGCGATCGAATTTCTCCCAATGGGAGCGCATTGCTGGCATTGACGGGGAGCGCCGGGAACGCGGCAGTCCAGAAAGACTCGGGCGTGTATCGCACGACGTTCTGGGGCTTCCCGCTGGAGGCGGTATCGAATCCGACGGATCGGGCGGCGCTGATGAGCGTGATGGTGAACTGGTGCGCGGATCTGTACTGTCCCACGCGGGTCGGGAACATGACGGCGCCGATCGCGGTCAACGGCGACGACGTACGGGGCTTTGTCGGCTGCTACACGGGTGGCAGTCCGGCGGCACCGGGATGCCGCTGCGCCGACATGAACCAGAGCGCGGCGTTTGAGGTCGTGGACGTGGAGCTCTTCGTAAACTGCCTCCTCGGCCTCGGATGTCCTTAGCGAGGGTCAGACCGGCAGGTCGGAGAAAACGCCGGCGAGGCGGTCGAGAGGAGCGCGATTCAAGTCCGCCTGATCGTCAGGCATGATCGCTCGCAACACTGCCTGTTCGAGAGCGGAGTAGCCGACGATCGGTTTTCTCATCTCGCCCCATGTCTGCCTGAGGGCTTGGGTCGCGGCTTGGTGGTCGGCCTCGGGTCGGCCCGCAGCCTTGAGGCAAGCGAAGGTGAGCACGGCTGCGGAGGTCAGGTCGGCATCGACGTGGTGGGCCATGCCGAAGAGCCGCGCGGCCATGCCGAAATCGCGGCGGCGGGCATAGAGGGAGCCGAGGAGATACCAGGCGGCGGCAGCGCGGTAGTCCGTGGCGATGAGACCTTCGAGGGCTGTGGCACGCTGGTCAATCGGGGCATCCTGCCAGACCGAAATCGCGCGGTGCGTTCGAATTCGGCGGAGGGCGCGTCGGCGATACTCCGACGCGATGACGCAGAGAATGATGAGCGCGGGCAGAGCAAGCCAGGCGGCGGTCATGAATCGTTTCTAGCGGTGGCTTCGGCGGCGGTCAACCGTCGTTCAAACTTCGTTCGTTGGCGCGAATGGGAATTGGATTCTCACGAGGAAGCAAGGAGTTCCAGATGCGATTGCGGAATCGGCGGGTGTGCGATGCGGCTATGGTAGGCGGCGTCATGCTTGCCGCAGGAGCGATCGTGCTCGGACAGGGGGATACGCCGGCATTGCCAGTGGTGTTCAAGCCGGTGCTGGGCGTGGAAGAACTTATGGAAAACCAGGAGAAGGCGTTCAAGGGATTGAAAACGGCCGTGTTGGATGAGAAATGGAAAGACGCGCGACTCTACGCCTGGCTGCTGGCGGAACTGGCTAACGTGAACCGGCAGCACGCGAATGAGAAAAAGTACTCCGATCTGGCTGGAAAGATGGTTGACGCGTCGATGAGTCTTGCCAGCGAGCTTGCGAAGAAGGATCCGAAGCTGGCCGCAGCGGGGATTTCGAAGATCGGAAACGCGTGCAACACGTGTCACGACGCGTATCAGAAGAAGCACTGAAACCGCCGCGCAATCATGGCGGACCGGGGGCGATCTTTTCGTACAACCGGATCCGGACCGCGGGTTGGTTCGAGAAGGACGGCGTTTCGTAGAGAAAGCGGAACGCGGGGGAGCTGTCCAGCTCGGCTCGCGTGAGGGCGGGGCCGGGCAGGGCGTGCTCGGCAAAGAAGGGGTCCCATGCAATCAGCGAGCCCATTTGGGCGCCCTGGGTGCGCGGTCGTAGAGCTGGCGCGTCGGGTGCGAACGGTTCGTCGCGCGCGTAGGCGAGGCAGATGTCGGCGTAGATGAGCGGCCGATCGGTGAGATGATGATCTCGCAGCCAGGCGAGTGCGTCGGCGGCGGCAAGTTGGTTGGGGAGCGGTTGAAGAACGGCGACGATCTGGCGCCAGGCCAGCACTTGAGCAGCGAGCAGAATCAATGTGACCAGTCGTGCGGGAGTTCGGCGGTGCGTTGCGGCGCGCGGGCGAATGCACGCGAGGACGGCGCACAGCGCTAACGCGACGGCCAGAACTCGCACGAGCCACTGGGCGTGATGCGAATACGAAACGTAGAACGGGACGCCCGGCAAGCGCATCTGTCTCTCGACGGCGGCGACGAGCGCGACGGAAACGGCCGCGGCGGCGACGATCGCGCGGCGCCGGCTCGACTCGTCGCTTGAGAACAGCATCGACAGGCAATCGGCGACGACAATCGCAACGAGCGGCGAGACGCCGACGAGGAAGCGGGGGAAGCCGCCGGTTCCATAGAGGCCGAGGGCCCAGAAGACCGAGTGTGTCGCGAAGTAGAGCACGAGGGAGCCGACGACGAGGCCGCCGAACGGGCGTCGACGGGTTGCGGGCAGGCCGCAGATCGCGAGGATTGCCACTGCCGGGCCCCATGCCTCGAGCGAACGGCAAAACATCGAAAACCAGCCGCCATGGCCGTAGTAGGCCGTTGGGCGGGCGTCGAGCCAGCGTTGCCAGAATGGCCCGGGCGTCGTAAAGGGGGAAAGGATGCGGTGTGCAATGACGGCCCAGGCGACCGGCCAGAGGCGCCAAACGGGTACGCCGCGCCACCACGCGACCGCAAACCAGACGGGAACGAAGACGACCGATTCGTGGCGAGTCAGGAGTGTCAGGGAGAGGGCGGCAGCCGAAAGCGACCAGTGGTTGGACTGCGCAAGTGCGATGGCTGCGGTGAGGTAGAAGGCCAGCGCGGTCTCGGTAAGCGTGACGAAGGAGAGTTCAAAAAAGAGCGGCTGCGAATAGAGCAGGATCGGGACGAGCCACGCGAGCGGAACCGACATTCGTTTTGCGATGCGGTATGCGAGCCAGGCGGTGGCGGCGCAGATCAGGGCGGTCGCGAGGCGCGCGGCGGTCCAGCCAAGCGCCGAGGGGAGGAAGTACGCGATGGTGAAACCGGGGCGGCCCCAATCAAAGAAGAGAAAGCTGGGATGGCGCCATGCCCATTTTGCGATGAGGAAATGGGTGAGGTCGTCGAGTTGATACGCGCCGCTCGAGAGAAGCGCGTAGGCTGCCGAGGCGACGAATCCGACTGCGACGGAGACGTTCGCAATGAAGTCGCGCTGATCGGTTGCGGCGACTGGAGCGATTGGCATCGGGGTCGTCATGCGCGGGGCATTCTATGGTTGATTGGCGTCGATTCGTTCGAATACTCGGACATACGGCTGCGATTCGCCGGGAAGGGGTGAGCTGCTGTTGATGAGGTGCCAGGCGGAGTTGCGCTCCAGATCCGACAGCGGGAGTTCCTGCTGTGGGCCGGGAGCGAACTGACGGTCCCAGACAAGAATTGCGCCAACCGGAGCTGCGGCAGCGCGACCCTTCAGGCCTGCACGTCGTGGGTGGGGCGTCAGGCCGGCGAGAAATTCAACGTAGGGGTGGGCGGATTCGATGGATCTGCCAGACAATCCGTGGGATTCCAGCCAGTTCATGGTCTCTCTCACCAGCCGTTCGGATGCGCCGAGGCGGAGCGGGCGGACGATTGCAAGCGGTGCGAGGGCGGCGGCCAGCGCGAGAGCCACGTGCAGGCCCCGTGGTTGTGGCGCGGTCGTATGGGCGGCAGTCAACCGGTAAATGAGAGCGATCAAGACGACCATGGTCGCGACGATGCGCATTGTCCAAACGGCGGGCGCAAAGCCTTGAATTGAAGACGCAGACTCGGGGCGGCGAATCTGCACTTCCATCGCGAGCCAGAGGGCCACGAACATGAAGGCGATCGCTGTGGCGGCGCTGGGAGTCTGGCGCGCGTCGGGCGAAGTGAGTCGTTGCCAGCCAGCGGTCGCAGCAATAGCCATGAGCGGCGAAATCGGCACGAGAAAGCGGGCGTAGCCGCCGGATTCGAAGAGGCCGAGCGCGCGGACGGCGGTTTGGACGAGGAAGTATGTAGCAATGCAAAGTGGAACGAGGCGGGTGGGCTTTGAATTCCAGAGCGGTCGCAGACCGGCGAAGGCAAGGGCGACAATCGCCGGCCCGCTAGTCTGTATCGTGCGGGCGAGCATCGTGAGCCACCCGCCGTGGCCGTACCAGGTGTTCGGCGCGGCGTCGATCAAACGGCGGGCGGCAATCGGCATTTCGAACCACAACGCGAGCCCGTTGACTAGGAACGGCGCGGCGAGCAGTGGCGAGAGTCGGAGGAGCGACGCTCTCTGCTGATGGGCGAACCAGATCCACACGGGAACCAGCACGACCGCCTCGTGGCGGGTGATCAGTCCGAGCGAGAGCACAGCGGCCGAAGCGGACCAGCGATGGAGGCACACCAGATACACTGCGGCGACGAGGTAGAAAGCTAGAACCGTTTCGGTGAGCGTCGTCAGCGAAAGCTCGAGGAAGAGGGGTTGAAGGTAGCAAAAGACAATCGCGAGCCAAGGACGGCGAAGTTGGAACTTTTGGGCGATACGGAACGCGAGCCATGCTGAGGAAGCGGTCAGCAGGGCAGAGAAGACGCGCGAGAAAGGGAGGCCCAATCGGGCCGGCAGGAAATAGAGCGAGGTGAAACCGGGGCGACCCCAGTCGTCGAGCAGGTAGCGGGGGTAGGTCCACGACCACCGGGCGATCTGGAAATGCGCCAAATCGTCCATTTGGTGAAAGCCGGTCGAGAGGGCACCGAGTGTGATGGATGCGATCAGGCCCAGGGCGAGCAATCCCAACGCTGTGCGATCGTCTTGTCTGACTCGTTGCGCCGGGCGCATGGGTGTGGCGGCGTCAGCTAATGCGTCCGGTTGCTGCATTTGCCTGAGTGTCGCGGATCGTCGGCGGCTCGCCAAGCGGCGCGGCGTGTCTTAATGTGGCGGGGTGCGTCGGTGGGTTGTCGGAATCGATGTGGGCGGAACGTTTACAGACCTCTGCGCCTGGGACGGGGAGCAACTGCGCCGAGCCAAGGTGCCGACGACGCCGGACGACTTTACGCGCGGGATTCGGTCGGGGCTGGCGGAATTGCAGGCGGCGGCGGGATTCCAGATTGTGGCGGGCTCAACCGTGGCGACCAACGCATTGCTGGAGCGGCGCGGCGAGCGCGTCGCGTTCGTCGGCAGCGAGGGGTTCGCCGATATGCTGCTCATCGGGCGGCAGAATAGACCGCGACTGTACGACCTATTTGTGCGGAAGCCGGAGCCGTTGGTCGGCCCAGGTGATTGTCTCGGACTGGCAGAGCGGATCGGTGCGGATGGGGGCGTGTTGCGGCCGCTGGACGAAGCGGCCGGTGCGGCTGTACTCGACGAGATCGAGCGGTTTGGAATTCGTTCGATCGCGGTGTGCCTACTATTTAGTTATCTCAATCCGGCGCATGAGCAGCGTTTCGCGGAGTTGGCCCGTAGTCGCGGACTCAACGTGTGCTGCTCGAACGAACTGCTTTCAGAGTTTCGCGAGTTTGAGCGAGCTTCGACGACGGTGGTGAACGCATACGTTGAGCGACGGACGTCTGCGTATTTGACAAACCTGGCGGCGGCAGCGCTTGAGGCCGGCGCGAGTGACGTTCGAATCATGCTTTCGAGCGGCGGGCAGGGGTCACCTGACGACGCAGGACGGGAGGCTGTTCGGACCATCCTGTCAGGGCCGGCCGGTGGGGCGATCGCCGCGGCGCATGCGGCCAAGCAAATCGGCCTGACGAAGGTGCTGACATACGACATGGGGGGAACCAGCACGGATGTTGCGCTGTGCGATGGCGAGGTGGCGCTTACGAGCGACACGGTGATCGATGGCTGGCCGATTCGGGTGCCGCAACTGGCGATTCACACGGTCGGTCACGGCGGCGGGTCGATCGCATCGGTGGATGCCGGTGGGGCGCTGACGGTGGGGCCGGAATCGGCGGGGGCTGATCCGGGACCGGCGTGCTACGGCCGGGGGACGGCCGCGACGGTAACGGACGCAAACGTTGTGTTGGGGCGAATCGTCGGCGAGCGATTTCTGGGCGGCCGGATGCGGCTGGACTCGGACCGGTCGAAAGCGGCCGTTGGCGCGATCGCGGGGCGGCTGAGGTGTTCTACGGCGGAGGCGGCAAAGGCGATTGTCGATGTAGCGAATGCGGGGATGGAGCATGCGCTGCAAGTCGTGAGCTCTCGGCGGGGCGTGGATCCGGCTGAGTTCTGGCTGGTTTCGTTTGGGGGGGCGGGCGGATTGCATGCGTGTGCGCTGGCGGAGGCGATGAAGCTGCGGGGCGTGATTGTACCTCCTGATCCCGGGATTCTCTCTGCGACGGGGATGATTCTGGCGGATGTCGTAAAGGACTTCTCGCAGTCGCTGTTGGTGGGGAGCGGGCACGGCGTCGACCTGGCGGCGTTACGAGCGGTGTTCGGCCGTTTGATGGACCGGGCTGCGGCGGCCATTTTTCGTGACGGCTTCGACCTGGATGATTGCGAATGCGTTCGGTCGGTCGACGTGCGATATGTCGGGCAATCGCATGAATTGACCGTGCCGGTGGAATCGTTGACGGATCCTGATCGGCTGGCGGCGCCATTTCATCGAATGCATGAGTCGGTCTTTGGGATGTCCGACGCGGCGAGCGCGATCGAGGTTGTCACGGCGCGCGTGCGAGCGATCGTCGGGACGCCGAAATTCGGGTTGCGACCCCTTGAGCGTGTAAGCGACGGGTCTGAGCCGGCAACGTCGAAGCACGTCAGGGTGACGTTTGACGTGGCGACGGAAACGGCGGTTTACGAGCGAGCATTACTTCGGGCCGGGCAGTGCATCCACGGGCCGGCGCTGGTTGTCGAGGATCATGCGACGACGCTGGTGTTGCCGCGTTGGCGCGTGGAAGTGGAAGCGCCGGGGCATTTACGCATGACCCGTGACTAGCACGAGTTATTCCTGAGGCTCAACTTTGACCGGGGGTTCGGTCGCAGGCGGAGTTGTGACGGGCGCGACGGGTGTCGCGTCCGCCGTCGGCGGAACATGGAGGGACTCAAGCTGGCTTCGCGACTTGTCGGCCCAGATGGTGTCGGGCCAGTTGGCGATGACCGATCGATAATAGAATGCGGCGGCGCTCGGTCGCTTGGCACGCTGATAGTAACTCGCGATCGAGAATTCCTTCTCGGCGCGGCTATCGCGAATACGGAGCAGCGTAGCGGGGACGCCGGCTTCCTCGGCGGCGGCCGGATACTTCTCGGCGAACTGCTTGTATCGTTCGTCGGCTTCGAGAAGCGGGGCGTCGTCAAACTCCACTCCGGCAAAACTGGCAAGCGCCGCATCGGCGGAGCGCTGGGATGCAAGCCGCGCGCCGCGGCCGCGGGGGTAATCGCGGATGATGCGAGCGTACACACGCTCAGCTTCTTCGAATTCACCCCGCTGAAAGTGGTAATTGGCCTGCATCATCAGGGCCTGTTCGGCGAGCGGCGTGTTGGGGGCGCGCTGGTCGATAATCTGATCGAGAATCTGGAGGGCCTCGTCGCGGGCAGAGACACGAAGGAGGCCCTTGAAGACCTTGCGCTTTCCGTTCTTGAAGAGGAAGATTTCGGCGACGATCAACTCGCGGCGGAGAGAGCGGTCGGCCCATTCGGTGCCGGCCCAGCCGTTCATGA
This sequence comes from uncultured Planctomycetaceae bacterium, assembly GCA_964581285.1. GTDB lineage: Bacteria > Planctomycetota > Phycisphaerae > UBA1845 > UTPLA1 > SpSt-539. The sequence continues at coordinate 24,790 of CAZONT010000029.1, forward strand.
TCTCCTGATACCACTCGTGCGCTTGCCAGAGATCGTTGGCTTTGTGATCGTTTGCGGCGTAGACCTCCGTGTCGGCGGCGTAGAAGAGCGCTTCGGGGCGACGCTGCGAATCGGGATAATCCTTCAGCCATTTCTTAAAGGCCTTGCGCGCGGCGGGGTACTTGCGTTCGGCCATGAGTCGACGCGCGATTTCAAGGTCACCGGCTTCGCTGCCCGGATCGGCAGGCGCGGACTCAATCCACTCCTGCGTCTTGGGGTCGTATGTCAGCTGACTGCGGCCGGCACGGGAGTCGAGCGAGTCGGCCGCACGGGCTGCAACCGACGGAGCAATGGCGAGTAGAAGAATTGCAAGGAATACCGCGCGCCGATCCATCGAGGACGGATTGTACGATTCCTGGCGCGGGTGGCAATCGCGGTAGTGGCAAGGTGTTGCAAACAATTCACAATCCTTGCGATGGGGTCTATTTCGCGGCGAACTCGCGTGCGGTTTGCGACGAAACTATCATGGCACGGCATGACGACGACGATCGGTCGAGTACTGGGAATTGCGATTCGCGACGGGATTCGTGGCGCAATGGTCGAGAAGGCAGAGGTCCGCGCGACGGAGAAAGGCGGCGTGGAAGGCGACAATGTGTCGCAGCCAGATCGCGGTTTGACGCTCCTGGCGTCCCGGCAATGGAAGACAGTTCAGCAGGAATTGCGGGTGGAAATTCCATGGCATTCCCGCAGAGCAAACGTACTCGTCGAAGCAGAGTCGCTCGGCGAATTGATCGGACGGGTGATTGACGTCGGGCCGCTCCGCGTTCAAGTGCTCGGAGAGACGAAACCTTGCGATCTGATGGACCGTGTGTATCCCGGGCTGAAATCGGTGCTAAGGCCCGATTACCGGGCCGGTGTCCACGGGCGAATCCTGCGTGGGGGCGTGCTTCGCGTGGGAGACCGGGTGGCGGTATCGGATTCAGCTTGACAGTCCCGGCGCTTTTCCCTAACGTTATCCCTTCCTAGTGGTTAGGAAGCGAGACGGCAGTCGCGCCGGTTTGAAGTCGCGCCTGGTGATTTGATTGGTGCGCGGCGCGACGGAATGGCAGGTGCAACATGGTTCCAGCACGACGTAAGTCAAAGGCAATGAAGCGAGCCCGGCGATCCCACCACGCGCTCAAACCCATCGGGTTGGTGGCATGCCCGCGGTGCAGTGCGGCGAAGCTCCCGCACGCCGCGTGCGAAAGCTGCGGCTATGTCAATTCGAAGGTCTCCCTGAAGGTCAAGGCCGAAGAGGCGTAGGATTCGAGTCATGCGGATCGGCATTGATGCCATGGGCGGCGATCACGCGCCGGCCGAGATCACGGCAGGCGCGATCGAGGGGTTGCAGTTCCTCGGCGCCGGCGACGAAATCGTGTTGATCGGGAAGGAAGACGCGATTCGCGCGTCGCTTCCGGCCGGAGCTCTCGATCCGCGAATTCGCATCCAACACACCTCACAAGTCATCGAGATGGACGACGTGCCGGTTGAGGCATTGCGTCAAAAGAAAGATTCGTCGATCGTCAAGATGGCGTTGATGGCATCGGCGCGCGAGGTGGACGCGGTCATTAGCGCGGGCAATACCGGGGCATGCGTCGCGGCCTGTCAGCTCCGAATGGGGCGGCTGGGCGTCGTGGCGCGGCCGGGCATCGCGGTGGCGATTCCGTCATTTCACGGTCCCGTGACGCTTTGTGATGTGGGTGCGAACCCCGAACCACGGCCGTTTCACCTTTTGCAATACGCTCAGATGGCATCCATGTACGCTGAGCGAATCCTCGGGATCGAGAATCCCAGAATCGGCCTGCTCTCGATCGGCGGCGAGGAGACGAAGGGCAACAGCCTCGTCAAGGAAGCTCGCGATTTGATCCGCCAGGAAGGGACGCTGAATCTCGTCGGAAACGTTGAGGGACGGGATGTCCTTTCGGGCGTTTGCGACGTGGCGGTTTGCGACGGGTTCGTCGGGAATATCGTCCTGAAGCTGACCGAAGGGCTTTCGGAAGGCTTGTTCCGGACAATTGAGAAGGAACTGGCCGAGGAAGCGCCCAACCTCGTCACGGCATTCAAGCCGGTGGTCAAGAAAATCTGGGATCGGCACGACTACAGCGAATACGGTGGGGCACCTCTTCTGGGCGTCAACGGGGTGTGCATCATTTGCCACGGCAGCAGCGGCCGGCGCGCGATTAAGAACGCAGTCCGTGCGGCGCGAAGTTACATCGCAAGCAACCTGAACAAGCAGTTTGAGGCGCGCCTCTCGCAGGAGACGGCGAATGCCTAAAGCGATGGGTGTCCGGGTGGCCGGCACGGGCAGCGCCAATCCGGCCCGGGTGCTCGACAATTCATATTTTGTCAATCGGCTCGATACGACTGATGAGTGGATCCGCGAGCGGACCGGTATTCTCGAGCGCCGGGTGGTGTCGGACGGGGAATCGACGGCGACCCTGGCGATCGAGGCGTCGCGCAAGGCACTTGATGACGCGCGGATGAGCGCGGACGAAATCGACGCGATCATCATCGCGACCATCACGCCCGAGTGTCAGTTCCCGGCAACGGCGAGTTTCGTCCAACATGCAATTGGCGCTCGAAGTATCGCGTCATTCGATGTTTGCGCGGCATGCAGCGGCTACATCTATTCGTTCGTGACCGCGGTTCATATGCTCCAAGCGGGGACGTTCCGCAACATTCTCGTCGTCGGGGCGGAAACGCTGTCGCGAATTACCGATTACGAAGATCGCACGAGCTGCATCCTGTTCGGCGACGGCGCCGGCGCGACGATTCTGACCACGGCGCCCGATGCGAGCGGACCGGCGATGCTGCACCATCGGCTGCACAGTGATGGTGCGGGTGCGAACATGCTGTGGGTTCCGGGCGGCGGTTCTCGCACGCCAGCGTCGATGATGACGATCAACGAACGACTGCACTACATGAAGATGCAGGGCCGCGAGGTGTACCGGTTTGCGGTCAAGAAGATGCTGGAACTCGTCGAGGAGACGCTGGGTGAGGCAGGCATTCGGCCGGACGACATCGCCATGGTGATTCCGCACCAGTCGAACAAACGCATCATCGAGTCGGCGCGCGAGAAGCTTCAACTACCCGAAGCGAAGATGTACACCAATATCGAGCGGTTCGGGAACACGTCGGCGGCATCCATTCCGTTGGGACTCGACGATTGCCGCAAGAGCGGGCGATTGAAGCAAGGTGATCTGGTTTTGTTGGCGGCGTTCGGCGCGGGCCTCACGTGGGCGTCCGCGCTCGTGCGCCTGTAGATTCAGGATTCGAATTTCGTGGGCAAGACAGCCATCATATTTCCCGGACAGGGTGCACAATTCGTCGGCATGGCGAAAGACTTTGCGGCGGCGTTTGACGTCGCGCGCCGAACGTTTGAGGAAGCCAACGATCTTCTCGGTTTTGATCTGGGCGGGATATGCTTTGGCGGACCGGCAGACCGGCTGGACGCGACGGATGTCTCACAGCCGGCGATCTTTGCGGCATCGGTCGCCGTGTGGCGGGCGATGCAGGAAGCGGGGATCGCGGATGAGCTTCGGCCGCAGGCAACAGCCGGATTGAGCCTTGGTGAGTACACGGCGCTTTGGCTGGCCGGGAGCCTGAGCTTTGCCGATGGACTGCGGCTGGTTCATCAACGCGGGCAATTCATGCAGGAGGCAGCACAAAACGCTCCGGGGGGAATGGTTTCGATCATGGGGCTGTCGGCCGAGCAGACCGAGTCGCTTTGTCGGGAGGCGGCAGGGGATCAGGTCCTGTCATCGGCGAATTTCAACTGTCCGGGCCAGATCGTAATTTCAGGCAGCAAAGAAGCTTGCGAGCGTGCAGCGAGCTTGGTTGAGAAGCAGGGCGGGCGGGGGACTGCGTTGCGGGTGGCGGGAGCGTTCCACTCCGAGCTCATGTCTCCGGCCGCGGAAAGGCTACGGGAGGTGCTTTCCCGGACCCAGATTTCGGCACCGCGATTACCGGTGGTATCAAACGTGACTGCCGACTATCATCGGGGCCCAGATTCGATCCGGGAGCTGCTGTATACGCAGGTGGCGCGGCCGATTCGCTGGCAGCAGTCGATCGAGCGGTTGATCGCGGACGGTTATGACCGATTTGCGGAGGTCGGCCCGGGCCGCGTATTGAGCGGTCTGATGCGGAAGATCAATCGCACGGCAACGTCGTTGAACTATTCGACCGCGGAGTCGTTCGCGGGCGCCCGGGCGGCCCGGTAGCGTCGTGAGCGCAAGGACGGTTCGAAGGAATGGCTGAACTACAAGACCGAGTAGCGATCGTGACTGGCGCCTCGCGCGGGATTGGCCGAGCGACCGCGCTGTCGTTGGCGCGTCTCGGGGCAACCGTTGTCGCCGCGGCTCGGAGCATGGAGCGACTGGGATCGCTCGCGTCTGAAGCGGCGGATCATCGTGCGTCCGGTCGAATCGTCGGGCGACCGCTGGACGTGACCGACGCGGCGACGGTCGAGAAGTGGATCGACGACGTTGCGACGGAATTCGGACGGATCGACGTGCTCGTCAACAACGCGGGCATTACGCGCGACGGCCTGCTGATGAACATGACCGATGCGCAGTTTGACGAAGTCCTGACGACGAACCTGCGGTCGGTGTTCTGGATGACGCGAGCGGTCGCGAAGTACATGGTGCGGGCGCGGACCGGGCGGATCATCAACATCGCCAGCGTGTCCGGGATCATGGGCAACGCGGGCCAGGCGAACTACGCGGCGGCGAAGGCCGGAGTGATCGGATTCACGAAGACGGTCGCAAAGGAACTCGGACGGCGCGGGGTGACCTGCAATGCCGTGGCGCCGGGGTTCATCCGCACCGACATGACGAATGTCCTGCCGGAGAAGGTGAAGGAACAAGTTCTATCCATCATTCCGCTGCAGCGGTTTGGCGAACCGGAAGAAGTGGCCAACGTGGTGGTGTTTCTGGCCAGTTCGGCGGCGGCTTACGTGAATGGACAGGTCGTGACCGTCGACGGCGGCTTGCACATGTAAACCAGCCCGAGTGGGCGGTTTGCGAGGCGCTGATCGATTCGATATAAAGCCGCGGAATCTTGCGGGCGCCCGGATGGTCGGACGACTGGGGCGGGTCGCGACCCGTCGGCGCGGTAAACGAAAACAGACGATTGTGCATCGGAGGTAGACTGCGTGCCA
>CAZONT010000030.1:0-29935 GCA_964581285.1 uncultured Planctomycetaceae bacterium
AGTCCTCGTCCTTGGACTTGTCCTCGTGTTCAACGACGCGGCCATCGGGGGTCAGCAGAAGTTCATGGTAGTTGTCGCCCTTTTTGAACTTCACTTCGTAGAGGATCTGCGTCTTCTTCTCCCAGCGCATCTTGGCGTCTGCGCCCGCCTGCTTCTGGGCGGCCGCGAGCGCGCCGGCCGGGAGGCGGTCAGACGCGATCTCTTCCTCGATCTCAACGAGGTTGCCGTCGGCAGTGACGAGGGCTTCAACGCGGCCGTGCTCGCCTTTCCATTGGCCTTCGTAGAAGGTCGTGCCGTGCTCTTTCTCTTCTTCGATCTGTGTCAGCGGTGCGCCGGCCGATTGCTTTTTGAGGGCGTCGAGGGCGGGCTTGGGGACATCCTTCTCGGTGACTTTGCGTTCGTGCTCTTCGTCTTCGTACATCCAGGCGGCTGACACCGCCGCGGCGGTGAGGAGGGTGAGCGAAGCGAGGAGGATCCAGCGAGCGTTCTTGATCATGGAAGTGTCTCCGTTTGGCGGCGCGATGCGCGAAGTGCGGCAGCGCCAACCGGCGAGATTATATGTGATGGCGATGGCCGTGAGATTACGGGGGCATGACATCGCCGTCATTTGTTGTAGGGGGAAGTACCCGGGGGATCGACGGTGGGTGGGGCAGCGGTCGCTACGCGTGCCAGATGGAGTAGCCGTAGTAGACGCCGAAGACGACGCTCCCGAGGCCTGCGAGAGTGCAGAGGGTGGTATGGAGGCGGTTGTAGCGTCCGGCGGCGACGGCGATGGGGACGCTGACGAGGCCGCTCATGAGGAGCATGCCGGCGATGGTGCCCGCTCCGAAGACGACGATGTAGGCGAGGCCGGTGGCGAGGGACGGGAGTTCCTGCATGACGAGGACGGTGAGCGCGCCGCTGCCGGCGAGCCCGTGCACGACGCCGACGGCCACGGACTTGGCTTTCCAGGGGCCGAGGCGGTGCGTGTGGGCGTGGACGCCTTCGCGGCCGTGGTCGTGGGAGTGCAGGTGGACGTGGGCGTGTCCGTCGTGCTCGTGGGCGTGGACGTGAATAGTTTTGTTTCGCAGGAGTCGGATGAGGACGGAGACGCCAAGGGCGACGATCATGACAGCGACGGCGGTTTCGAGCCAGTTGCCGACGTGTTCGGGGATCTTGGCGCGGACGAGAAGCAGGATGAGACCGGCGACGAGAAGGGCGAAAGTGTGGCCGATGCCCCAGAGAGCGCCGACAAGTGCGGACTTCCAGACGGACTTGTGCTCGGTGACGATGGTTGAGACGGCGATGACGTGGTCGGCTTCGGTGGCGTGCTTGAGGCCGAGGACGAATCCGAGTCCGAGGGTGGCGAGTAGAGAGGGAGGGAGCGTGTGAACCATGATTGTCAGCCGTCAGCCGAATCGGATCGCGTCCGCGTATCATATCCGCGAATGAGGAGGAATCCTATGGGCGCTGCGCGTGCGACTCGGTGCTTGCTGGTGTTTGGGACCGTGGTTGTTGGCGCCGCAGCGCCTGCGCTCGGGCATGATTCCTGGCTGATCGCGGAGCAGAATGTCAAGGGGGCATGCGGAACGGTACGCACGGCGTTTGTGACGTCGGAGAACTTTCCGAAGTCGGAACATGCGACGAAGCCGGAGCGGGTGGGGGAGTGGGTGGCGGTTGGAGCGGGCGTACGGCAAGCGATTTCAAAGTACGCGATACAGGGCGAGGAGCTGGTTGCGAATCCGCAGATTGAGCCGATCGGCTTGTTCACGGTTGGCGTGACGCTGAAGGCACAGCCGATCGAAATGTCGTACGAGAAATTTGCGGGGTACCTCGAAGAAGAGCATGCGGGGTCGGCACTTCTGAAGCTGCGCGGCGATGAATCGAACAAGGGGAAGACGCAGCGCGAGTTGTACACGAAGTTCGGCAAGACGTTTGTCGAGGTGCTACCTGAGTCCGGCGAGCGGGCAGCGCTACCGCCGCTGCTGGGGCACAAGCTGGAGATTCAGCCGACGAGCGATCCGTGCTTATGGAGCGCGGGGTGCGAGATTGAAGTGCAGGTGCTCTTTGACGGTCGGCCGACGCCGTACCTGCGCGTGTCGAGCGGGCTCGAGGGGATGACGGGGCATTCGTACGTGCAGAGTGTGACCACCGATGCCAATGGGATGGCTCGGTTGGAGTTCAAGCGGCCGGGGCTGTGGTTTGTACGGACGCATTTGATTCGGCGAGCGGCGGGTGAGGCGGCGAAATCGGCGGATTGGGAGAGCTGGTGGGCGTCGATCACGTTTCGGGTGTCTGAGCAGCCACCGGTGGCGGTGATGATGGATGAGGTGAGCGCGATACACGGCGCGGCAGGGCCGTGGGCGCTGGCGGGGTATCGGATGGGTCTGCGTGCACTCAAGGAGCTGGGGTTGAAGCGCGGGAGCTTTGACCTGGAGGTGATCCACGAGACGCCGATGCAAGTGCAGTACTCGTGCATGGCGGACGGGATCCAGGCGGCAACGGGGGCGAGCGCGGGGAAGTTGAATCTCAAGCTGAAGGAGGTCGCGCCGGAGGGGTTGCGGACTGTGTTTCGGAAGAAGTCGACGGGCGAGACGTGCGTGATGGAGCTGAAGCCGAACTTGAAGGCGCGGATCCTTTACATGCCATACGAGGCGTTTGAGCGGGAGAGTCGCGTGCTGGTGAGGTTGCCGGATGAGGAGGTGATGACGGTGCATCGGGCGGAGGAGACGTGTCATGCGACGACGCAGGCGGGGGGGAAGTAGATTCCCCATTGTGCGATGTCAGGCGGGGCGCGGGGGTTTTCGGGGTGGGTTGTTGCGAATTGGAATTGGTTCATGAAGCGGCGCGCGGCCGTTGCGCGGCGCGACGTCGAGAAGTGGAGGAAGCGTTCGGGGTTTCGAAGGTGGGCGGGCCAGGCGATGGTCGATCCGCCCGGCGACCCGCCGGCCAGGCCGCCGTTCGCGCCGATCGCGTTGCCATCCGTGGCTCGGCGATCGGGCGAGGCGAACACGACCGTGTTGTCCGGAGACCCTGGCCGCGATGCGCGGTCGCGGACGGTACGCGTCAACTTGCTGAGCGGCGTCGGCTCGGCTCGGCCGAGGGTGGCGAGCAGCAGTCCGCTGAGCAGGCCCATCGTCAGCCGGCAGCCGGCAAAGAGGCGACGGGAGCATCGCACGATCCAGATTTCGAAGCCGTTCATGGTGCAGCCGTTCCTTGCGGCGGCGAGCGTTGGATCGGCGATGACGAGGAAAGCATCGGCGGGAGCGGGCGGGGCGCGACAGGAAATCGGATGCGGGTCCGGGGGATTCCTGATTGAAGGGTCGGGCGAGATTTGCAGGGCTGGAAACGGGGTCGGGGTTATCGGGACGGGGCGGGGGAGGCGAGTGTCTCGAGCTTTTTTACCGCCGGGAGTGCGGCCAGGACCGGAATGAAGGTGCGGTGCGAACGGTGCCGCCGGCAGTAGCGGACTTCAACGGATTCTGCGCCGCCGGGAGCGGTCGAAAAGCGAATGCGGTCGTCATGCACGGCGTAGTCGTCGAGGACGCCCTGGATGATGGCGCGGGTGCGGCCGGCGTCGGGGTCGAAGTCGAAGCGGGCGGTGGCCCAGTCGCAGGGTCCGTCGATGAAGCGGTCGCAGAGGCGTTCGATGGTCAGGGTGGCGAGCACGAGGATCGTGAAGAAGTAGCCGGCGACGACGTAGCCGGTACCGAGGACGACGCCAATGGCGGCGACGGTCCAGATGGCGGCAGCGGTGGTGACGCCGAAGACGAGTCCGCGGCTGTGGATGATGGCGCCCGCGCCGAGGAAGCCGATGCCGGTGACGACCTGCGCGGCGACGCGGCCGGGGTCGTTCTTGTCGGTGGCGATCATGATGCCGGCGATGGTGAAGATGCAGGAGCCGAGGCAGACGAGGACAAGGGTGCGGATGCCGGCGGCCTTTTCGCGGCGCTCACGCTCGAAGCCGATGGCGGCGCCGCAGATGACGGCGGAGATGGTGACGATGACGCCGAGGATGTCGATCGGCAGGAGCGGGTGGAGGTCGCCCATCCAGGCGGGGAGGTATTGAAAGGCGTGTGCGGACATGCGCGGGCGACTCCCGAATCGTTGCGGGGAGTCTAGCGGTCAGTCGGTCGCGACGAAACCCGCGCGGCTACATGCCGAAGACGGGGTTGAGAGCGTGGCCGACGATGTCGTAATCGGGTGTGCAGGCCACCTTGTTGTTCTTGCCGCTGTAGTCGAACTGGCGCAGCAGGTAGCGGATGACATTGATGCGGGCGCGTTTCTTGTCGTCTGAGCGGGCGACGATCCACGGGGCGACGGGCATGTGGGTACGAAGGAACATGGTGCGCTTTGCGCGGGTGTAGTCGTTCCAGAGTTTCTGGGCTTCGGCGTCCATCGGGCTAAGCTTCCACTGCTTGAGGGCGTCCTGCTGGCGGGCCTTGAGGCGGCGCTTCTGCTCGGCCTTGTCGACCTCGAGCCAGAACTTGATGAGGTGGATGCCGGAGTTGACGAGCATGTTTTCGAACTGAGGGACTTCGCGGAGGAACTCTTCGTATTGCTTGTCGGTGCAGAAGCCCATGACGCGTTCAACGCCGGCGCGGTTGTACCAGGAGCGGTCAAACAGGACGATTTCACCAAAGGAGGGCAGGTGAGCGACGTAGCGCTGAAAGTACCATTGGCCGAGCTGAACGGGCGTTGGCTTGGGGAGGGCGACGACGCGGGCCGAGCGCGGATTGAGGTGCTGCATGATGCGGAGAATCGTTCCGCCCTTGCCGGCGCCGTCGCGGCCCTCGAAGAGGACGACTATGCGGTGGCCTTTCTTTGCGACCCAGCGCTGGAGCTTGAGGAGTTCGATCTGGAGGTTTCGGAGGAGCGCTTCGTATTCCTTGCGCTCCATCTTGGCGAGTTTTTCGACGGCTTTTTTCTTTTTCTTGCCCATGTGCGCCCGAGTCCTGTTTCGGTCGGTATTGTACCCGACTTCGACTGATTGCGAGGTGCCCAATCGCGAGGAATCGCTTGTGGATATTCGGACGTGGATGTAACATTCCAGTCCGCACTTGACCGAACGACCTGCACGCCGCGGCGTCCGCCGCGTGCCCGTGCGAGGACCGAAAGATGCGAACGCGGTCGTCTTACTCCCGCCGTTTGACTGGCAAACCTGTCCCACCAGGAGGCAAAACGTGATCCAGCTTTCACAAATTCTGCTGTCGCTGTCCTTTGCACTGTTGTCGGCGCCCGCGGCGCAATCGGCGAACGCGGCGGACGAGAAGGCGATCCGCGAATCCGCCGCCAAGTACGCGGAGGCGTTCAACAAGGGAGACGTGGACGCGCTGGCGGCGATGTACGCCAAGGAGGCGACCTACGACGAGGGCGAAGGGCCGGTGATCGTCGGCCGCGACGAGATCCGCAAGGCACTGGCGGCCAACCTCGCTGAAAGTCCCGGGACCAAGATGTCCATCGACATCAAGTCGATCCGCTTCACGAAGACGCGCGGCATCGAAATCGGGGTCGCGACGCTTACGCCGACGAAGGGCGAGCCAACTGCGGTGTCCTATCGCGCGATTCACGCGAAGCAGCCCGACGGTAAGTGGCTGATGACCAGTGTCGGTCCGGACATCACGGCGGAGGGGTCGACATCGGCAGGGCCGCTTGATGAACTCGCCTGGCTGCTCGGAACCTGGAAAGACACCGAAGCCGACGTCGACCTCAGTAGCACGTGCAGGTGGGACCAGAACCGCCGGTTCATGATCCGGACGTTTGTGATGAAACAAGAGAATCGCACGGCCCTGGAGGTTACCGAGATCATCGGCTGGGACGCGGGCGATCACATCGTACGATCGTGGGTGTTCGACTCCGATGGCGGTTTTGGCCAGAACACCTGGAGCAGGCGGGGCGACGAATGGATCATCTCGGCCAAGGGAACTCTTGCCGACGGCGGACGCGCATCAGCGGTCAATGTCATTCATCGCGTCGATGACAACACGTATACGTGGTCGTCGACGAACCGGGACGTCGACGGCGAGATGCTACCGGATGTCGATGACATCAAAATGGTCCGAGTCCCCGAGACGCAGGCAGCCGGCGGAGGGAGCAAGTGATGAAACGCTTGGTCTTTGTCTTGGCTTTGTCGTTTATGTGGGTCATGGCGGATTCCGCTGATGCCCGCGGCGGTCGCGGTGGTGGTGGGGGAGGACGCGGCGGCGGTGGCGGACGCGGTGGCGGTTCTCGTGGCGGCGGTCGTTCGCCATCGTTCAGCCGGTCCGGCGGCGGCGGCGGAAATCGGTCGGGCGGCGGTGGGAATCGGTCGGCGGCTCGGCCGTCGCAAAGGCCTTCCTCTGGCGGTGGTCGGACGCCGTCGATGAGTCGCCCGTCGGGTGGCGGCGGTGGAAATCGGCCGGGCGGAGGCGGCGGCATCAGTGGTGGTGCGGGGAATCGCCCCGGTGGCGGCGGGGGCATCGGCGGTGGCGCTGGGAATCGCCCTGGTGGCGGCGGGGGCATCGGCGGTGGCGCGGGGAATCGGCCCGGAGGCGGTGCCGGTAATCGCCCGGGTGGCGGCAATCGTCCGTCCAGCGGTGACGTCGGAAACTTTCTTGGCATGGGAGGCGGCGGTGGAGGAATCGGAGGCGCCGGAGCGTCGCAACTGCCTTCGAATCGGCCGGGTGGCGGTGGCGGGGGTCGGCTTGGGCAAGGCGGCGGCAACCGTCCAGGTGGTGGTCGGGGCGACGGCATTGGCAATCGCGGCGGCGTCGGCGACCGCGGCGGTGTCGGCGATCGAGGGGGAGTCGGTGATCGCGGCGGGATAGGTGGACGTGACGGAGTCGGCGGCCGTGACGGCATCGGCGGGCGCGACGGCGTCGGCGGACGTGGTGGTGTCGGCGATCGCGGCGGCGTTGGTGGACGTGACGGCATTGGCGGCCGCGACGGAATTGGCAACCGCGGTGGCGTTGGCGATCGCGGTGGCCGCAACAATCGTCCGGCGCGCGGGGATAGGAGTGCCTGGAATAGTCAGCGAAGCAACCGGGCAACCAGCGTCCGAAACATTTCGGGTAATAACGTGAACTTCAATCGGGTGGCGAATCGGCCGGGCGGCTGGTGGGGCGGCGGCGGTTATGGTGGCTATGGCCGGGGATTCGCGCACGGCTGGGCGGCGTCGGGCGGATGGAACAATTGGGGCAGTTGCTGGGGGTGGGGCGGCTGGGCGCCGGGATTCTGGTGGGGCGTGGGGACGTCGGCGGTCGCCCTGACAAGTAGCATCGTCGGCCTCGCATCAAGCGGGCACGACCAACCGATCCAATACGACTATGGTGACAACGTTTACGTTGACAACAGCACCGTCTATATGGATGGCAAGCCGCTGGCGTCCGAGCAGGACTGGGCCGGCCAGGCCATTCAATACGCCAACGTCGCGGTTCCGGCACCGCCTGATGTAAGCGATCCGGCGGCGATGACGCCGGATCAGGACGCAGCGATGCAGGAGTTCGCCGACAACTGGATGGCATTGGGCGTGTTTGCCGTTGCGAGCGAGCAGGACGACAACATTCCTCCGAAGTATTACTTGCAGCTGGCGGTGAGCAAGGATGGATATATCGCCGGGACTTGCTACGACTCGATTAAGGATGAGACGCTGCCGATCACCGGGTCGGTGGACAAGACGTCGCAGCGAGCCGCGTGGAAGGTGGCCGACAACAAGGACGTCGTGATGGAGACCGGAATCTACAACCTGACTCAGGACACCGCGCCGGCGCTGCTTCACTTTGGGAAGGACAAGACGGAGAACCGACTTTTGGTGCGGATGGAGGAACAGAAGGGGGGACAAGGTTCGCCCGGAATTACGCAATAGCCAGTCGCAGTCGCGCAGCTGACGGCGACCCTAGTCGCCTAGTCGGCGGGGGCGGACAGACTGTCTTCAAAGAGCGGCGCAACGTGCGCGCTGACGAAGTCCGGGTCTAACACGTCGAAATGGCCGCAACGTAGCCGTTTGCGGCGAACCCGGGTCGCCAGGCGATGATCTCGATGCGCTCCGCGTCGAGCCGTTGAGTCCGCGCGGTGGCACCGTTCGGGAGGCGGACGCCGTTGAGGCCGGCGGAAGGGGCGCGCTCAGTGCTGCGGTCGGCGGTACCTACGAACGGGACCTCGACGGAGAGCATGAGATTGGCGGGGGAGACGAAGACATACAACCTGTCGCTGTCGTGGGCAAGTGACGAGGTGAGGTCGTAGTCGGCGCTGATCGTGGCGCCGAGAACTACGACGCGGTGGAGCTCGATACTCGGAGGGAGCTCTTCAAGGGCGAAGATGGCGACGGCGCTGCCAGCGGAATGTGTGATCAGACCGATCGGGGCATCTGGGTGATTCGCGGCGAAAGAAAAGATCTCGGCGGCGAGTTGGCGGGCGCGAGTTCGTTTGTATTCGACGTTGGTCAGATGATCGATGACGAGGCCGAGGCCGGTTTGCCAGTGAATGGGCACCTCCGCGGACAGATCGTTCGTGTCGGCGAGGCCTCACTGCGGGGTACCGGAGAGCGAGCTGAGCGAACCTGCGCCCGCACCGTCGACGAAGTAGACGAGATCGCGCGACGTCGGCAGCTGCGGGGTAGGCGATTCGAGCGTCAGGCGAGCGGTATCGCGAACAACACCGAAAGCCATCGACAAGGTCGTCGTATGTGTGGCGAGTGTCCCAAGTGTGGCACACATTCATTTTGACCGTTTTGCGGATTCGATCCAATCGAATTCGGATCCGCCACGCGGGTTTTCGAGATCGCGTGAGCAGAAACGAGGGCGCGGGCTAGAATCCGCGAATCGCCGGGCTGCCGAGCGGCATCTGGCGGTGCGGTGCGTGTTCGAGGACTCGCAGTTCATGGCACTTCGATCGCAGACGATTCTCCCGGTACGTGCAGAATGGAATGAAGGGCGAAGCGTGCGGCGATTGTGCCGCGCGGCGCTTTGTGCGGCGTTCGCGGCAGGCGGGTGGGGCGGATGCGATGCGAGTCGCAAGGCGACGGCGCCTCCGATTGCAGCCGTGACGGTGGCGCAGCCGGTGCAGCATGACGTGATGGAGTGGGACGACTACACCGGCCATATCGAGGCCGTGGAATCGGTGGATGTGCGGGCGCGGGTGAGCGGGCTCGTGATGTCGACGCCGTTTCACGAAGGGTCCATCGTCAAGCAGGGCGAGTTGCTGGTTGAACTGGATGTGCGGCCGTTCCAGGCGGATCTGGACGCCAAGATCGCGGCGGAGGCGATGGCGACGGCGAAAGTGAAGCTGGCGGACATTCAGTACACCAGGTTGAAGCGACTGATGCCCGAAAACTCGGCGTCGTTTATCGAGTTTCAAACGGCGGAGGCAACGCTGGCGCAGTCGAAGGCGGAGCAGGCGGCGGCCAAGGCGAATGTTGAGGCAGCGCGGTTGAACGTGGAGTGGTGCCATGTGGCGGCGCCGATCGCCGGGCGGATCAGCCGGAAGTACGTGACGCCGGGGAATCTCGTGACGGGCGGGAGCGGGACTGGGACGCTGCTGACGACGATTCAGTCGATTGACCCCATCTATTGCTACGCGGAGGCGGATGAGCGGTCGGTGTTGAAGTACCAAAAGCTTGCGCGCGAGGGGAAGCGGATCAGCGCCCGCGACTCGCAGATTCCGTGCTTTGCGCAGCTCTCAACGGAGACGGGGTTTCCGCATCGCGGGGTGATCGATTTCGTCGATAATCGGCTGGACCCGACGACGGGGACGATTTTGGCGCGGGGGGTGTTTCCCAATCCGCACGGGTGGCTCACGCCGGGATTCTTCGCGCGACTGCGCGTGCCTGGCAGCGGGGTTTACTCCGCGCTGCTGGTTCCGGACGAAGCCGTAGTGACCGAGCAGAACGCGAAGTCGGTGCTGGTCGTCGGGCCGGACGACGTCGTAGTGTCGCGGCCGGTCACGCTGGGGCCGGTGTTCGGCGACTTTCGGGCGATTGAGTCTGGAATCGGTCCGCAGGATCGGGTGATCGTGAAAGGACTTCTGTCGGCGCGGCCTGGGGCGAAGGTGCAGGTGACGGAGACGACGATTTCAGCGACGGCGCTTCCGGCGATACCCTCGGACCTGATTTCAGGCCCGCCGCCGACGACGGCGCCGGCGGCTGTACCCACGTCCCAGGGTGCGGCATGAAGTTCGCCCATTTTTTCATCGACCGCCCGGTGTTCGCATCGGTGCTGTCGATCGTGATGATCGTCGTGGGGGCGATCGCCATTTTCACGCTGCCGATTTCGCAGTATCCGGAGATTGTGCCGCCTACCGTGGTGGTGACGGCGACGTATCCGGGGGCCAATGCGAAAGTGGTGGCTGATACGGTCGCGACGCCGATCGAGGAGCAGGTGAACGGCGTCGAAAACATGCTCTACATGTCGAGCCAGAGCACGAACGACGGCAACCTAAACCTGACGGTGACGTTTAGGCTCGGGACGAATCTCGACATTGCGCAAGTGCAGGTTCAAAACCGCGTGGCGATTGCGCTGCCTCAGCTTCCGGAAGAGGTGCGGCGATTCGGGGTGACGGTGAAGAAGGCGTCGCCGGACCTGACACTGGCGGTGAGTCTTTTCTCGCCGGACAACAGCCGGGACACGCTGTTCATCAGCAACTATGCGACGCTGCAGATTCGGGATGAACTGGCGCGGCTGCCGGGGGTGGGCGATCTGACGATCTTCGGGGCGCGCGACTATGCCATGCGGGTTTGGCTCGATCCGGAGAAGCTGGCTGCGCGGGACATGACGGCCGGAGACGTTGTGAACGCGATCCGCGAGCAGAACGTGCAGGTGGCGGCGGGGATCGTCGGCGGGCCGCCGCTTCCGGCGGGGACGACGAAGTTTCAGTACACGGTGAGCGCGATGGGGCGCTTGCAGGATGAGGAGCAGTTTCGCGAAATCGTCGTCAAGACGGGGGGTGACGGGCGGACGACGCGGATTCGAGACATCGGTCGAGTGGAGCTTGGGGCGGCGGATTACACGATTGCGTTTTCATTTGACGGGAAACCGTCGGTCGGAATCGGTGTGTTTCAGCTTCCGGGGTCGAACGCGCTGGCGACGGCGAATGCAATCTACGCCCGCATGGAGGAGCTGAAGCGGAACTTTCCGGATGGAGTTGACTACACGATTCCTTACGACACGACGATCTTCGTGCGCAACAGCATTCGCGACGTCGTGAAGACGCTATTTGAGGCGGTGGGGCTGGTGGTGATCGTCGTGCTGGCGTTCCTGCAGAACTGGCGGGCGTCGCTGGTGGCGCTGCTTGCGATTCCGGTGTCGCTGGTCGGAACGTTTGCGATCATGGCGGCGGCGGGATTCTCGATCAACAACCTGTCGCTGTTCGCGATGGTGCTGGCGATCGGCATCGTGGTGGACGATGCGATCGTGGTGGTGGAGAACATCCAACGATGGATCGAGCACGGGCTGGCGCCGCGCGAGGCGGCGTTCAAAGCGATGGAAGAAGTGACGCCGGCGGTCATTGCAATCGCGTTCGGTTTGTCGGCGGTGTTTATCCCGGTGGCGTTCATCAGTGGGATCACCGGGCAATTCTACAGACAGTTCGCGCTGACGATCGCGTTTTCGACGCTGCTGTCGGCTTTCAATTCGCTGACGCTGAGCCCGGCGCTGTCGGCGCTGCTGCTGAAGCCGCGCGGTTCGCGGCCGGACTGGTTCTCGCGGCTGCTCAACTGGCTGCTGGGGTGGTTCTTCGGATTGTTCAATCGGAGCTTGTCGGGCTTGACGTCGGCTTACGTCGTGGCGCTGCGGCGCGTGTTGCGAATGGTCGCGCTGGCGCTGGCGGTGTACCTCGTCATGCTCCTGCTGACGCACACTGGGTTCACGCGCGTGCCGACGGGTTTTATTCCGGCGCAGGACCAGGGATACCTGCTGACGAACCTTCAAATGCCCAACGCGGCGACGATCGACCGGACGGAGCGGGTGCTGAGCCGGCTGGCGGAGATCGCGAGGGCAGAGCCGGGTGTCGCGCACACGGTGGCGATCTCGGGTACGTCGATCCTCACGCGGACGAATCAGACCAATGCCGGCACGATGTTCATCACGCTCAAGAACTTCGACGAGCGGGCGGAGCATGCGGAACAGGCGGGGACGGCGATTACGCAACGGCTGTCGCGCGAGTATGCAAAGATCCAGGAGGGCTTTGCGCTGGTGATTCCGCCGCCGCCGGTGCGGGGACTTGGCAACGCGGGCGGGTTCAAGATGCAGGTCGAGGATCGGACGGGGCGATCGACGCCGCAGGAGCTGCAGGCGGCGACGGACAAACTGATTGGCGAGGCGCGGAAGGACCCGAAGATCACGGGATTGCTGTCGACGTTTCGGGCGAACGTGCCGCAGCTCTACGCGAACATCGACCGGGCGCGAGTGAAGAAGCAGGATGTGCGGATTACCGACGTGTTCGAGGCGCTGCAAGTATACCTCGGCAGCTTGTACGTGAATGACTTCAACCTGTTCGGGCGGACCTATCGGGTCATGGCGCAGGCCGATTCGCCGTTTCGAGCGACGGCGGCAGCAGTGAGCCAGCTCAAGACGCGGAATCGGGCCGGGAGCATGATGCCGCTGGGCTCGGTCATGAGTCTTGACGACATCACGGGGCCCGACCGGATCAACCGCTACAACCTGTACCAGTCGGCCGAGATCAACGGGAATAACACCGTGGGGAGCAGCAGCGGCGAAGCGATTGCTTCGATGGAGCGGCTGGCGCGGGAAAACTTGCCGCGGGGGTATGACTTTGAGTGGACGGAGCTGGCGTACCAGGAACAACTGGCGGGCAATACGGCCCTGTTCATTTTTCCGCTTTGCGTGTTGTTCGTGTGGCTGACGCACTCGGCGGAGTACGAGAGCTTTGCGCTATCGACGTCGATCATCCTGATCGTGCCATTGTGCGTGCTGTGCGGGATCGCCGGAGTGTGGCTGCGCGGAATGGACAATAACATCTTTACGCAGATTGGGCTGGTAGTGTTGGCGGGCTTGAGCGCGAAGAACGCGGTGTTGATCGTCGAGTTCGCGAAGCAGCAGCAGGAACACGGCGCGAACGCGTTCGACGCGGCGATCGAGGCGGCCCGGCTGCGGTTGCGTCCGATCCTGATGACGAGCTTTGCGTTCATCCTGGGCGTGGTTCCTCTGATCTTCGCGAAGGGGGCGGGGGCGGAGATGCGGCAGGCGCTGGGGACGGTGGTATTTTTCGGAATGGTTGGCGTAACGTTTATGGGTCTGTTTTTTACGCCGGTGTTCTTCGTCGCAATTCGCAAGCTGACGGGGCGAACGCGCATGCAGGGCGAAACGAATGTCGCACCAACGTAGTTTTCCCAGTCGAATCATCCAGACGATATACTCCGCGTCATGGCCATGCTGGCCGACCTCGGCCGATTCATTTTGAATTGCCGTCTGCCGGATGCGTTCAGCACGCTCACACTTTTCATCACCAGCCGGTGCGATGCGCAGTGCGCGACGTGTTTCTATTGGCAGAGTCTGAATACATCGGGCGATCTGACGCTGGACGAGCTGAAGACATTGAGCCGGACCGCGCCGCGCTTTGACAGTCTCTGGCTGTCGGGCGGAGAGCCGATGCTGCGGCGGGACATGCTCGAAGCACTGCGCGTTTTTGTTTCGGGCAACGATGTGCGGATGATCAACCTGCCGTCGAACGGGATGCACGCGGACCGGGTTGAAGCGCTGGTCGAGGCGTTGATGTCGGAGTTTCCGCGACTGAAGCTGTGGCACAACGTATCACTGGACGGGCTGGAGGCGACGCACGACCGGCTGAGAGGCGTGAAGCACAACTTCCGGCGAGCGGCGGACGGCATCGCGAAATTGCAACCGCTTCGGGAGCGCTGGGGCGGGCGGTTTCGACTTAACGCGAACACGGTGATCTGTCGCGACAACGTCGAGGAGGTCGTCCCGCTGGCAGAGCATGCCGTTCGTCAGTTTGGGCTGGACGGACACTTTTTCCAGATCATCCGCGGCACGGCAATGGACAGTAGTTTGATGGAAGTTCCGGCGGATCGGCTTCGAGAACTTTATCGCGAGATCACACCGATTCAGGACCACTATGCGCAGCGATTCGTGCGAGTTGGATCGAAGTCCCGAAGGGCATTCGGGCGGGCCGCGTATCTTGGAGCGCTGACGTTTCAGAATCGCGTGCAGTTTGCCAACATGGTTGCAGGACGAGCGTGGCCGATGGAATGCACGTCGGGAAAGACGAGTCTGGTGATCGACCACAACGGCGACGTGCGGGCGTGCGAGCTGCGCGAGCCGATCGGGAATTTGCGTGAATTCGGCTGCAACTTCGGGCAGCTGTTTGCGTCGGCGGCCCGAAAGGCGGAAGTGGACGCGATACGGCGCGATCGCTGCTTCTGTACGCACATTTGCGGGATTCAGGACTCGCTGCGGCACAGCCCGCGTGCCATGTTCTATGAAATCCCGCGGGCGTTTTTCACTCGACCGCGCGTGGGAACGGGGTCGGTTATGATTCCGTCCGAACAGACATAGCGCCTCTTGGAGACTTCGTCATGACTCGAATCGTCAATCACGCAAACGCGCGCGCGACGCTGGGTTCGAGGCCGCCGGTGGAGCGCGGCAGCAAGCCGCATCCCTTGATTGAGCGAGCGTTGCACCATCTTCTCTATACACAGGCGAAGCATTGGGACGGGGCGACGACGTACGACCGCTACGTCAGTCTTGCGTATGCCGTCCGCGACTTCGCGATCGAGAGGATGATCGCGACTCAGGCGGTGTACGGCGGCGAGCGGGTGAAGCGAGTCTATTACCTGTCGCTGGAGTTTCTGCTGGGGCGGCTGCTGCGGGCGAACCTGGCGAATCTCGGACTGCTCGATGCGGCGCGGGATGGGGTGTCGGCGCTCGGGGCGGATCTGGATGAGCTTTGCGAGATCGAGCCGGACGCCGGGCTTGGCAATGGTGGATTGGGACGGCTGGCAGCGTGCTATCTCGATTCGGCGGCGGCACTGCAATATCCGGTCTATGGCTACAGCATTCGTTATGAATACGGCATCTTTGAGCAGCAGATCAAGAACGGGTGGCAGATGGAGCGCCCGGAGTACTGGCTGCAGTTCGGATCGCCGTGGGAGATCGTGCGGCCAGAGTTCGCGCAGCAGGTTCGGATCGGCGGGCGGGTGGTTCACACTCAAGACGCAAGGGGGCAGTTTGCGGCCCAGTGGCGGGATTTCAATACGGTCATCGGGGTGCCGTATGACATTCCGATCGTGGGGCACTCTAACAACACGGTGAACATTCTGCGGTTGTGGTCGTCGCGGGCGTCGTCAGATCTTGATCTCGAGAAGTTCAACCGGGGCGGCTATATCGAGGCGGTGCGCGACAAGGCGCTGAGCGAAACGATCTCGAAGGTGCTCTATCCGGCCGACGAAACGGAGCAGGGAAAGCGGCTGCGACTCGTTCAGCAGTACTTTTTCGTGGCTTGCACGGTCAGCGACATGCTGCGGCGGTACGACCGCGAAAATGAGACGCTCGACAAGCTGGCGGACAAGGTGGTCGTGCAGCTCAACGACACGCATCCGACTCTGGCAATCGCGGAGTTGATGCGCGTCCTGGTGGACGAGCGGCGTGTGGCGTGGGATGCCGCTTGGAACCTCACTCGCGGAGTGTTCAATTACACCAACCACACTTTGCTGCCGGAGGCGCTGGAGACGTGGCCGGTGTGGCTGCTGGAGCAGACAGTCCCGCGGCACCTGGAAATCATCTACGAGATCAACCGGCGATTCCTTGAGGAGGTTGAGGTGCGCTGGCCGGGGGACGACGGGCGAAAGCGGCGGATGTCGCTCATTCGCGAGGATGGGACGAAGGCGGCGCGGATGGCGCACCTGGCGATCGTGGGGAGCGGGCACGTGAACGGCGTGGCGAAGCTGCACAGCGACTTGATCCGATCGACATTGGTGCCGGATTTTGCGGAGATGTGGCCCGAGCGGTTCACAAACGTCACGAATGGCGTGACGTTCCGACGTTGGCTGGCGACGTGCAACCCCACCCTGGCGGAGTGGATCACGCGGCGCATTGGAGACGGCTGGCTGCCGAAACCGGAGCGGCTGCGCGAGCTGGTTCCGTGCGCGGATGATCCGGCGGCGCAGCGCGAATTCCTGGAGATCAAGCGGGCGAACAAGGAACGGCTGGCGCAGTGGGTCGATCGGTCGCTCGGGATCAAGCTGCCCACGGAGTCGCTGTTCGATGTGCAGGTCAAGCGGCTGCACGAGTACAAGCGGCAGCTATTGAGCGTGCTGCACGTGGTGATGACGTACCACGAGCTGATGGAGAACCCGGGCGCACGTGCGCCGCGGGTGGTGCTGTTCGCGGCGAAGGCCGCGCCGGGGTATCACCGCGCGAAGCTGATCATCAAGCTGATTCACGACGTCGCGGCGAAGGTTAATCGCGATAAGCGAATCGGAGAGCGGCTTCGGGTGGCGTTTCTGCCGAATTACCGAGTGTCGCTTGCGGAAGTGATCATTCCGGCGGCTGACCTGTCAGAGCAGATCTCGACGGCGGGGATGGAGGCATCTGGAACGGGGAATATGAAGCTGGCGCTCAATGGGGCGCTGACGATCGGGACGCTGGACGGGGCGAACATCGAGATTCGCGATGCGGTCGGGAAGGAGAATTTCTTCCTGTTCGGCTTGTCGGCGGACGAAGTGGCGAAGCGCCGCGGGCAATACGATCCGCGGAAGGTCGTTGACGGCGACACGGCGGTGCGACGGGCGCTGAGTGCGATCGGGTCGGAGGAGTTCAGCCCGGGCGAGCCGGGGCTGTATCGGCCGATCGTCGATTCGCTGATGCACGGCGATTACTACATGTTGCTGGCGGACATCGGATCGTATGTTGCGGCTCAGCACGCAGTCGAATCGCTGTGGCAAAATCCGGCGGCGTGGGCGCGAGCGGCGATCCTGAACGTCGCGGGGATGGGGTATTTCTCGAGCGATCGGTCGGTGCGCGAGTATGGCGAGAAGATCTGGAAGGTCCGGCCGGTCGTTATCCCCGACAACGGCTCGGGCGTCGCCGAATGAGAAAGATGCGCCTATTATTCCGGCTATGAACAACAAACTCGTTCGGGCGAGCGCGCCGCGCGCCGCGGGACTGATTCTGATCGCGATCGTGAGCGGCTGTTCGCAGCCGGAGGCGGTGAAGATCGAGGAGCGTCCGGCGGTGCCGGCCAAACCCGCGCTCGTCACGACAACGGCCCCGGCGAAGCAGGTCAAGGCGGCGGGGGTAGCGGAGACACCGCCAAGCAGCGATCCGCAGGCGAGCGCGGTGGGTTACCTGAAGTACGTGGGGGAGAAGACGAAGGGGCTGAAGCAGTACCGCGTCACATTCATCCGGCAGGAACGGCTCGGCGTGGTGCCGGCATTGAGGAAGCAGGAGCGGATCGCGGCGGCATTCCGCGCGGAGCCGTTCAGCGTTCATTTTGGGTGGCTGGAGGCAGACAGCGAGTATTCGCAGGCGGCGTTCGTCCGCGGCGAGAACCAGGACAAGGTCTTGTTGCTGCCGCGGAGCGGGCTGCTCGGGCTGCCACCGTCGGTGGGGAAGTTCAATCCGCAGGACGCAGTGACGTTTCAGAAGTCGCGGAATCCGATTACGGATTTCGGGCTGGCGCGGATGATGGAACGAACGTTGCAGCGAATTGAGGCCGCGGAGCGCGGGGGCGGAGCGATCGTGGTGTATCGCGGCGTGGAGACGGCGGGGACCGAGAAGCGACCGGCGCACCGATTCTCGATTTCGTTGCCGAAGAGCGACCCGTATTCCAACAAACAGATGGAACTGTTCATCGATCAGCAGACGGAGTTGCCGTCGGGGGCGTACATGCGGCTGCCGGACGGGAAGCTGGATGCGATGTACCTGTACGAGGACGTCTTGACGGACGTACAGCTCACGGCGGCAGATTTCGAGATTCGGACGGCCAAGGGCGGCAAGACGGCTTCGGCGGATTGAACGGCCTGATTCCGGTTACTTCCTGAAGAACAGCATATAAAGCACGACGCCGGCGAGTACGAGGGCGACGAGGATGATGAGTCCGCGCAGCCATTTGTCCGCGGACTTGGAGGGCGTGCGCGGTGGGGCATGGTGGGGCGCCGGCGGCGGACGCGGAGGAACCGCGACGATCGGCGCGCGCGGGGCCGGGGGCCTTGCGAAGTTGTTGTTCGCTGAAGCGGCGACGCCGACGACGGTGGATGCGCGGGCGTCGGCATCGTGAACCATCGGCGGCTGGGCGGTTCCAGGCGGAGGGCCGGCGGCCGGAGTTGCGGTGTCGTGGCCGGGGAGCGCGGTATAGGCGACGGTGACGCGGATAAGGAAGTCGCCGATCGCAAGGCCGACGTGGTTTTCGAGGCGAGTTTCCCTGATCTTTGCGCCGTTGATGAACGTGCCGTTTCCGCTGCCCAGGTCCTGCACGATCCATTCGTCGTCGCGCCAGAAAATTCGCGTATGGTGCCGCGAGACCTTTGCGCCGGGGAGGACGAGATCGTTGTCGTCGCCGCGGCCGATCTTGATTTCATTGGGCGGAACGAGAGCGACCTGCGTGCCGACGAGCGGGAGGCCCCATTCGATGGTGAGATGGCCGCTTCCAAGCGGGACCGGAAATACGCCCTTGCAAGCGCGACACTGGACGTTCATGCCGACGGCCCCGCGCGAGACCTCTGCGGGCTTGCGGCATGAAGGACAACGCACAAGTATCGGCATTAGATTTGCGTCCGCGACCGGCTGCCAGGACGGGAGTCTAACCGAGGGCGTCCGTCGGTGGCAGCTGCCCGGCGGTTGGCGTGACGGCCGGCGGTCTCTATGATCTCATCGGTCATCCCAGCGAGGCCCATCAGATGAGAAGCATCCCCCTGTATCTCGGACTAACGACGGTAATCGTGCTGGCTGCCGGTTGCGACCCGGAGGACGTTGAGAAAACCAAAGCCAAGGCCAAGGCAGTCGCGACACAGGCGGCAGAGACGGCGCACCGCGTGAGCGAGGATGTGCAGCCGGTGGTGGACGCGGCAGCAGCGGTGGCGACGCAGGCGATCGATGCGGCGAAGCCGGCGTTGCAACGGGCGAAGGCGACCGCAACGCAGGCAGCGAAGGAAGTAGCGGAAGCGGCGAAGACTGCGGCAACGGGCGTGAAAAACGCCGCGACCCAGGCGGCTGAAAAAGTCCGCCCCTGAGCGGACTAGAATCCCCCGACGAAAGGCGGTCGCGCGCCGACAGGCGCCAAGCCAAACGGCCGCCCCGACGAACGAGTCCGGCCACGCCTACTAATGCCGGGCGCAAGAAAAAGGAGCCCGCCATGAACGTCGAAAGACTACTTTCGGATCAACGCGTTCCGTTTGTGCGCATGGTGCACGGCGAGGTGTACACGTCGCAGGAACTTGCGGAGCGCGAGCACGTGCCCGGAATGAAGGTGGCGAAGCCGGTGCTGGTGCGGGCGGATGACGAGTACATCCTGTGCGTGCTGCCGGCGTCGGCCCGAGTCGATCTGGACCGGATTGCGCGATTGTCGGGGCATCGGAACGCGGCGCTGGCCAGCGAGGCGGAGATGCTTGAGATCTTCGACGATTGCGAACTGGGAGCGGAGCCGCCGTTCGGCGAGCCGTACGGCGTGCCAACGTGGATGGATGCTTCGCTGAAGGCGGATGACTACGTCGTGTTCCAGTCGGGGCGACATTCGGAGGCGGTGAAGATCGCGCGAACGGATTACGAGCGGCTGGCACGTCCGCGCGTGATGGAGTTTGCGCGGGCGTAGTCTATGTCATGGGGCAAGAGCGCGGCGCCGGGCTGCGCTCGTTTCGCGCGGGGTGCGCATGCGGTATCCTGCGTGGGATGTCGCACTCCATCGCGTTACACACGGCCGGGCGGTTTCCGCTTAATACCAAGGCAACACTTACGGGATTGTTTCTAGGGCTCGGCCTCGGCGTCGTCGGGCATTTTTCCGGACAGCGCTGGCTGGTGGGCGCGGCGGACGTGATTGGCCCGGTCGGAAGCCTGTGGGCGGATGCGCTGCGAGCCATCGCCATACCGCTCGTGGTTTGCCTGCTGGTGACCGGACTGGCGGGGGCTGGGGCGAAGATGGTGGGGCGGCTGGGGGCGGCGTCGGTCGGGGTGTTCGTGGCGATCCTGGTGACGGGCGCGGTGCTGACCGCGGCGACGGCTCCGGCGATCTTTCACGCGCTGGGTGTGCGGGCGGGCGCCTTGCACGGCGTGCGCGCTGCCGCGGCCGCGACGAGCATGCCGAGCGACGGGCCTCGGACGATCGGCGAGTGGCTGGGTAGCGTGCAGGTCAAGGACGCGGTCCAATCGCTGAGTGGTGGCGGATTGCTGCCGATCATCCTGGCGTCGGTGGTTTTTGCCGTTGCACTGACTCAGATTCCGGACGACCCCCGACGGCGCTTGCTGGAATGGTTCGGGGCCGTGCTGGCGGTGATCCTGGTCGTGCTGTCGTGGATCCTGATTGCGGCGCCGGTCGCGGTGTTCGCGCTGGCATACTCGATGAGCGTGAAGAGCGGGGTATCGGCGGCGCAGGCGCTGGGTTGGTTTGTGCTGGTGGGCATTGTGCTGCTGGTGATCTTTTGGGCGGCGCTCTATCCGACGGCGTCGGTGCTTGGGCGCATCTCGATGCGCCGCTTCGCGGCGGCGGCTGCACCGGCGCAGGCGGTGGCGGTGAGCACACGGTCGTCAATCGCGTCGTTGCCTGCGCTGCTGGAGGGCGGGGATCGGGCAGGCCTGGCGCCCGAAGTGAATGCGTTTGTGATGCCGCTGTCGGTGTCGGTGTTCAAGGCGAACCGGACGATCAGCGGCATGT
The DNA here is from genome assembly GCA_964581285.1 of uncultured Planctomycetaceae bacterium. GTDB lineage: Bacteria > Planctomycetota > Phycisphaerae > UBA1845 > UTPLA1 > SpSt-539. The sequence goes on from CAZONT010000030.1 coordinate 20,791, forward strand.
TGAAGCTGATATTCCTGACGACGGTTTACGGGATCGAACTGGAGGCGGGGATGATGACGACGTATGCGGGGCTGCTGGTTTTGCTGAGTTTCGCGACGCCGGGAACGCCGAGCGGCGGTGTTCACTCGTCGACGGTTCCGTTGCTGGCGATGGGGATACCAATGGAGGGGATTGCGCTGGTGTACGCGGTGGACGTGCTGCCAGACGTGTTCAAGACTCTAGTGAACGTGACGGCCGACCTGACGGCGGGGACGATCGTGAATCGGGTGTACGCGTCGAGTTCGCGATTGCAGGCGGCGCGGGCCGGCGCCGCTAATTCAAACTGACGGCGGGCGGTTGGGATGGGCGGGATCCGCAGCATTGCTGTATTGTTTCACGAGCGCGACCGGCACGCGCTGACGGCGTGGTATCGCGTCTGGGCGATGGCGCCGCATTGGCGCGAACGAGGAATCACGGTCGAGCCGGTGTGGGGCATCGAGCGGGCGATCGAGGCCGATCTGCTGATTCCGCACGTCGACCTGAGCTACACACCCAGTGCGTATTGGGAGGTCATCCAGCGTCATCCGCGGGTGGTTAATCGAGCGGTGCGCGACATCCGCAAGACAGCGGTGAGCACGAACCTCGTGCGGCGGGGCGACGGCTGGCGGGGCCCGGTAATCGTCAAGACGAACAACAACGGTCGCGGATGGATGGAGCACATGCTCCTGGAGAACGGATCGCCAGAGTCGCGGATTGGGCGAATCGCGCGGCGCATCGTGGAGCATCCGTGGATCGAGCGTCGACGACTGGGGCGCGTGCGAATGCCGGCGCGGTATTACATCTTTGAAAGCACCGATGCGGTGCCGCGCGACGTGTGGCAGAACGAGGCACTCGTTGTGGAGCGATTTCTGCCGGAGCGCGCGGGGGAGCAATATGCAATGCGTACGTACACGTTCTTCGGAGATCGCTCGCACGGACGGATCTTTCGGGGGCCCGATCCGTGGATGAAAGCGTGGAACTCGGAAATGGGTGAGCCGGCGACGGCGCCGGAGTCGATCGTCGCGGTACGGCGTCGAATGGGGCTGGACTTCGGTAAGATCGATTACGTGATTCACGAGGGCGAGGCGGTGTTGCTGGACGTAAACCGGACGCCGGGAATGAGCGGCCCAATTGACGCAGAGCGTGTCCGGAAGTCGGCCGAGTTGGCAAACGGGCTGTCGTCGTTCGATGCCTGTTGAGGATCAGGCCGGGGGCTCGACGCCGGGACGCCGACCGAGCGCGCGTTTAAGGATGGCAACCGGGGCGATCAGCAGACGGCCGGCGCGCCAAGTCCAGGAATTGCTGAGCACGCGCAGATCGCGGTCCCGTGCGTCGATTTCGCGGAGCAACGACTCGCAGCGTTGATAGAGAAGTCGATGGTCTTCGTGCATTCGTTCGATCTCGTTGGAACGGGACAGGAGGGCGATGTCTCGGTCGATCAGTTGTCGGTGGAGGCGGGTGAGAAGTTCGGCGAAGCGCTGAATGAAGAGCTTCTCATCGGGCGGATGGGCGTGGGCGAAGGCTGCGTAATCCTGCGCGAGGTTTTCGGCAAAGCAGGCGAGCGACTGAGCCGGTCGCCAGTGGTCGGGGGTATGAGTGGTGTAACGCAATGGACCGCCACGGTAGCCGATGGGATCCGAAACCCGCGCGGGGTCTCCTGAGTCGAAGTCGGCGTAGTGCGCGGCCAGTGATTTCGGGTTGGACTTGAGTTGCTCGAACGGGGCCCGGTAGTGGAAGCCCCAGTCGGAGCGACGGTCAGGAATGACCTGGCGGCTGAGGTATCCGATGGCGATTTTTGCCATGTACTGGCCCGGGGATCGGACTGGGAAGTGGGCGACGGACGCTATCCGCGCGGGGCGAGATGGAACGACCGTGTCTCCGACGGCGAGTTCGTGATTGCCTTCGGTGAGGCGAGCGCCGGCGGGACGTGCGAGACCGGCGGGGACGAATACCTTGTACCACAATCGTGGCTCGGCCCGGCGGCGCGCGGTGATGCGAAGCACGGGATTCAGTTGGGCCAAATCAGCGTCGGGCGTCGGAATGTAAGTCTTCATTTGCAGGCCGATGGGGCGGTCGGAATCGTTCGCGTCGGCGATGAGGCCGTCGCGGTCGGGCTGGACAAATTCGTCGGCGTCGAGGGGGAGAACCCAGTCGGCGGCGTGTCTGTCGAGAGCGTGGTCGTGCAGGAGGCGGGTCATCCACTCCCCCTGGCGCTTCGCGGGAGAGGATTCTTCGATGATGCTGATGGGAAGGCCTTCGGAGCGGAGTGAGGTCAGCACGTCGCGCGTACCGTCGGCGCTGGCATGATCGAGAACGACGACGTGATCGGCGACGGCGGCAGTGTGGCGCACCATCGCTTCGATGATGTCGATCTCGTTCTTGACCATGGTAATGGCGACGATGCGCATTGATTGACTCCCCGGGTTGAGCCCACGATTCGTGCAGAATAGCGGATGCACGGGTGGCGCGTCGATTGTGCTTGGCGAATCGCCGCGCATTCAGGACGCGACGAAGGCGACGTCAATTCTGCAGGCGGTGCTTGCAGAGTGCTTCGAGTGCGAAAGCGGTTGTAAGTGAGGTTGATTGCCAGTGGACCTCGGTGCCGTCGTCAAGCCGGCCGAGGAAGAAGAGGCCGGTCGGCCAGGACCCGTCGGGTGACTGGTTGGCGATGAGGTAGTCGATCGCGCTGTCGACCGCCGGGCCCGAGCGGCCGGCGTTCTGGAGGGCGAGCACGGCGAGTGCGGTGTTGAGGGCTGGATCGCCGCGATCCCAGAAGGCGCGGCCGGCCGGGTCGGATTGTGCGGTGTCGAGCAGGTCGGTCATCAGCGCGTCGGCGGAGGCATCGAGACCGGGGACCGCGCCTTCGTGGATGGCGCGGGCGATCGAGTATTGGAGCATGCCGTTGTCGGGGTAGTAAAGACTGATTTGACCGAAGGGCGTGCCGGCGCGGTGGGCGGCTGCCGCCGCGTTGATGGCGGCGACGGCCCGGGGGACGCCGGGGATCGCGAGCTTGTTCGCGCGGCCGAGGGTGATGAGGACGTTGGCGTTGACGACCGGATCGACATCGTTGGGGGCGGGGTTGGCGTGGTCTTCGGCGTAGGCAAGCCAGGTGAGAAATGCGCCGCTATCAGGGGCAAGCCAGGATGGGTTCGCGCGGCGCGGGACTTGGCCGAGGTCACGCCAGTCGGAGAAGAAGTGCTCAAACGCGATCGCTATGGGTGGGCCGGCGTCGAGGTCGGCGTCGTCGAGCAACACGGCGTAGGCGGTAGCGGTGCAGTCGGCGTCGGGCTGGATGCCGAGATGCGGCGGGTACCAGGGCAGATTGAGCGGGCCGAGAATGCCATTGAAGTCGGGGCCGGGCATAAGCTGATCGAGGATCGTGGCAATCACGAGATCGGTGGGCAGAAGCGCCTCGGGGCGCTGCGGCCAGAAGCCAATGGTTCCGGCGGCGGGGTGGCCGGCGGGGAGTTCGAAGCGGCGGATAAATTCGACGGCCGCCTTGCGCAGGGCTCGGGCGGCGTCGATGTCGGCGTCGGTTAGGCCGAGGGCGTCGCGGTTGGCGGGTGTGACGAACGTGAGTGAGTGGTGGATGAAGGCGGCCATGAAGGGACTGACGTCGCGCCAGAACGGGGCGCGGCCGCTGAAGGCGAAGCACTGGGGCCACGCGCCGGCGAAGTCGCGGCCGAAGAGGGCCGGCTGGTCGGCGGCGAGCTGGGATTGGCGGAGAAAGTCGAGGGCTTTCCCGATCGAAGATCGCGAAGCGTCCGCGACCGGGAGGGGTGGGATGCCGCACGTTGAGTCGAGGGAGACGCCGCAGCCGGCGTGGAATGTGATCGCGAGAATCAAAGTCAAAATGATGAACGAGAAGTGCGATCGTCCGGACACGATGCAATTGTAACGGGTGAAACACCCGGAAGCGCTACAGGCGGCCGATGAGTTTGAGGAAACTGCGCTCGTCGAGCACTTTGACGCCGAGGGCGCGGGCCTTGTCGAGCTTGCTGCCGGCTTCTTCGCCGGAAACGACGAAGTCGGTTTTCTTGCTCACGCTGGAGGCGGGGGTGCCTCCGAGTTCGCGGATCAGGTCTTCGATCTCCTTGCGGGAGAACTTCTCGAGCGTGCCGGTGACGACGATTGTCTTGGCGGCGAGGGGCTGGTCGGCGGAGACGCGGCGCTTGGGTTGCTTCATGTTTACGCCGGCTCCGGCGAGCGCTTCCCATGTCTTGCGGCCGGAGTCGGAGTGGAAGAAATCGTGGAGAGACTGGCCGGTTTCGGGTCCGATGCCGTCGACGTGTTGTAGTTCGTCGAGCGAGGCGTCGGCGATCTTTTCCATCGTGCCGAAATGGTCGGCGAGCAGCTCGGCCGTGGCGCGGCCGATGTGGCGAATGTTCAAGGCGGCGAGGACGCGGCCGAGGGGTTGAGACTTGCTCTTTTCGATGCCCGCGAGAAGGTTGTCGGCGGACTTTTCGCCCATGCGTTCGAGGTCGAGGAGCTTGGCGCGCTTGTCCTTGAGTGAGTAGAGATCGGCGAAGCGGTGGACGAGGCCGGCGCCGGTGACTTGATCGACGAAGGCCTCTCCGGCGCCTTCGATGTCCATCTGGTCGCGGCCGCAGAAATAGATCAGGCGCTCGCGGATCTGGGCAGCGCACTCGGGATTGACGCAGCGGAGATAGACGCCGCCTTCGTCCCTGGCAACCTCGCCCTTGCAGACGGGACATTTCGTCGGGGGCTTGATCCTGTCGCCGCGCGGCTTGCCCTCGCGGGCAACACGAATGACTTGCGGGATTATCTCGCCGGCCTTCTCCACGACGACGGTGTCGCCGATGCGAACGCCGTTATGACCCTCGCCCAGTCGTTCGACCTGGTCAAAGTTGTGCAGGGAGGCGTGCTTGACGGTGGTGCCGGAGAGCTGGACGGGCTTCATCACGGCGCGCGGGGTGATGGTGCCGAGCTTGCCGACCTGGAAGTCGACTTTTTCGAGGACGCTCTCGGCCTGCTCGGGTTCGTACTTGAAGGCGACGCACCAGCGCGGAAAACGGCTGGTGGCGCCGAGTTGTTCGCGCTGGTCGAAGCGATCGATCTTGATGACCAGGCCGTCGGTTTCGTAGGGAAGAGAGCCGCGCTTGTCTCTCCATTCATGAACGAAGCTGAGGACTTCGTCAATGGATTTGACGAGGCGGCGGTGAGGATTGACGGGAATGCCCCACTCGGCAGTGGCGTCGAAGAACTCGGTAGCGCGCTTGAACCTCGTGGGTTGCAGCTCGCCGTTTCCGTGGGCGCAAAATCGGAGGCCGCGCGTGGCGACATTTCGAGAATCGAGCTGCTTGAGGGTTCCGGCGGTGGCGTTGCGGGGGTTGGCGAAAGTTTCCTCGCCGCGCTGCTCGCGGTCGGCATTGAATTTCGTGAAGGCGGCGCGGGGCCAGTAGACCTCGCCGCGGACTTCGACAACCTGCGGCCAGCTCTTTCCGTGCAGGGTCAGCGGGACACTGCGGAGGGTGCGGACGTTGGCGGTGATATCGTCGCCGGTCTGACCGTCGCCGCGGGTGGCGGCCTGAACGAGGCGGCCGGACTCGTAGCGAAGGGTTGCAGAGACGCCGTCGATCTTGGGGTCGACGATGTATTCATACTTGTCGCCGTCGAGGCCCTTGAGGACGCGCTCGTCGAAGGCGCGGAGGTCGGCTTCGTTGTAGGTATTGTCGATCGAAAGCATCGGGACGGCGTGGATGACGTGGGTGAAGCCGTCAATCGGACGATCGCCGACGCGCTGCGTGGGAGAGTCGGGGGTGACCAGATCGGGGTGGTCGGCTTCGAGCTTTCGAAGGCGTTCGAGGAGGCGGTCGTAGTCGCGGTCTGAGATTTCGGGCTTGTTGTCGGCGTAATAGAGGCGGTCGTGACGGGCGATCTGGGCCCGGAGCTTTTCGATTTCCTGCGCGGCTGATGGCACGGTTGATCTCCGGAGCCGGATGTTAGCGGGCGATCCACGGCGCGGACAATGGGCGGACGTGCCCGGAGCCGCGGATTTGCCCGCGGTGGGATGAATCGTATGTTTGAATCGCCTCCGAGTCCCAGGTTGCCGGGCGGCATCATCCATCCACATCATGACCGCACCGCATCTCGCCCACAGCGAGTGCTTTCCGGTGGGGGAATATCGCGCCGATCGTGCCGAAAATGGGGGGACGATCGGCGCGGTGATTTTGCGCGCGGATGACTTTCGGAAATGGACCTGCGGCTATCCGCCGGGCGTGTTCGTGCTATCCTTCCGGGCTTTGGTTGCAAGTCTGGAATGGAAGACGGGTGCGCATGAGTCGGCAAGTTGCGGTGAACGCAGGAATCTGGACGCGACGGCGGGGTGCGTCGGCCGGCCTCGTGCTGGCGGTGATGGTCTGCGGGTGCGGATTTGATGCGAAGTGGCCTCAGTCGCAGCGCGAGTATCGGCCGGGCGGGGCCGAGATGCTGGCGTATCGAGTGGATGGGGCGAAGAAGCCGAATTACTTCCAAAAGATCGTCGATGGGCGCGTCGTGGAGCTCTGTTTCGACACGAACGGGGACGGTTCGTGCGATGAGACCGTCGACCGACGGCAGGATTCGGCGGAGTGGCCGCACTGCATACTCGTGCTGGACGGGGCCGCGTACGCGGTGATGGACGAGCTCTGGCGCGAGGGGCATTTCAGGATCTTTCCTCCACCGACACGGATGATCAGCGTCTATCCGTCGCTGACCGACCTGGCGATGACGCAGATTTTCCAGACGCCGATCTGCGAGGGGCCGGAGGCGCTCTACTTTGACGCGGCGGCGAACAAGATGCGCGGGGGGATATCGTCGTATCTGAAGGGGGAGAATGCGCCGTGGCTTTCGTACATGACGTACCACGCACCGCAGGACATCGGGGCGTGGGCTTACCTGACGCCGCAGTCGGTGTTTGACCGGGAGATGCGCGGGACGCTGAAGACGTTCGTCGAGGCGAAGAGCGGCACGGTGACGGCGTATTCGATCGGGGCGTCGGGACTGGGGACGGACCACGGCAAGGAGGCGATCCGGAAATACCTGCTGACAGTCGAGCAGCTCTGCGAGCGGGTGATCTATGACAAGCGCGGGCGGGTGAAGCTGACGTTGACGAGCGATCACGGGCACTCGCTGCAAGAGTGCAGAAGGGTGAACTTCGAGCAGACGTTGAAGAAGGCGGGCTATCGAGACGTCGAGCGGATTGACGGGCCGAATGACGTTGTGGCGCCGGCGTATGGACTGGTGACGTACTCCGCGTTGTTTGCGAAGGACCTGCCGAAGCTGGCGCGGACGATGCTTGGCGATGAAGCGGTCGATTTGTCGACGTACGCCGATGGCGAGCGGGTGGTCGTGCTATCGCGTGACGGCGAGGCGGCTGTGACGAAGGGAAGCGCTGGATATCGATATGAGGCGTCGAAGGGTGATCCGCTGAAGCTGCTACCGATCGTCGAGCAGTTGCGGGCGGCGGGAAAAGTCGCGGCGGATGGGACAATCGATGATCGAGCGCTGTTTGATGCGACGACGACGCACGATTATCCCGACCCGTTGCATCGGCTGTGGAAGTGCTACCACGACCTGATGAAGTGCCCGCCCCAGGCGGCGGTGTCACTGAAGCCGAATCGCTGCCACGGCTCGTGGATGTTCGAACTTGGAATCGGCAAGTGCGCGAGCACGCACGGGTCGCTCGATCTGGCGAATTCGTCGGCGTTTGTGCTGAGCGATGTGGGAGAATTGCCGAAGACAATCCGCATCGATGATTTTCAGCGCGTGATAACAGCGGCACGGGAAACGGCGCTGCGACGGCAAAGCGAGACTCGGGCGGCGATGCGTTGATTTCGCAAGGCGCGGGTGCTAAGAATGAGGAGTTGAGAGGTTTTCTGCCCTGTTCGAGAACGGAGGCCACGATTTTTTGAACCAATAAACGTGAGCCCAGGGAGGCTGGTAAATGGGCGCTGTACGACGTATTCGCCCGATGCTTCGGCGTTCCGCGAAAGGTCCTCACGCCCCAAGGCATCTCCCACTTTTCGCAAGGGGTTCATGAATCCGCCTCTGAACGGCAGGTCTGCGGATTGCTTTCTCGATCTTGAGCCCGGTTTGCTTCGGCGGATCGGGTTCTTTTTTTGCTCCGGGCTCCATGATGGGGAAAACCCGTATACGGGGTGGAGAACGATTCGAGCAGGTCCATGGATGCGCTCCGTCGTAACGAGGCGATTCCGGAAAGTTAGAACGGTGAGAATTCGCGAATTCATTGGGATTCTCGGCCGGTTGTGGGCGAGATGCTGGTGGCGCAGCTCGGACGTGGCGGCGGATGGACTCGGGCTCATGTCGACCTTCCCCCTTGTTTTTTCCTGGGACGCGCTGGGACGAGCTGGGACGATTTTCAAATCGGATTGAAAGTTTGGGGTTGCGTCGGCGCGACGGGCTGGCGGCAATGGATGCGATGGCGGTGCCTGGCGTCAAATGGCAATCCTGCGTGATCCTCTCTGGCGTCATAGACGGACTCGTTTGGTTGCGCGCGGAATCTCTCCGAGATCGCAATGTAGGCCGTGCGCGCGACGGCACCGAAGCGGCCCATCCATCGTCGATGCAGAGGCGCGAGGCCCTCGCGATGTACACCCTATAGAGTGGCCGGCGTTCCACATCCTCGATCCGGGCGTACTGTGTGTGGCTTGCAGTTATGCAAGACGGGGCGGCGAGTTGTCCACGTTGTAGCCGATTCTGTAGCCAATTCAGAGCCAAATAGCCGCTTTACACAATCGGCTCTAGTTAGCCATGCGCCCCCGCGCGACGGTCACGAAGCGTCTCACTGAACTGACCCAAGCCGGCCACCTCAAGCGTCGTGGGAAAGGGCGCTCGACCTGGTATTCGCCGGCGTGACCGGGCGGATGCTGTGAATCGCACGCGAGACTCTTTCGACGAACCGGTTGGCTTGTCAGGTTGGCGGACTTCGTGGATAACGGCCGGGGCTCATGGTGCTGGCGCGGATCATTCAGGGGCTTTCTCCACTTCAACACTGGTCGCGATATCGCTTGGTGCTGACGGCTCTGGTTGTGGCGCGCGGGGCGGTGCTGTTGTGCGTGATGCCGCCGCTGGAGGGGTGGGACGAGTATCAGCACGTCGGGTACAT
>CAZONT010000031.1:0-29528 GCA_964581285.1 uncultured Planctomycetaceae bacterium
GCGCGGCGGCCGGGCAGGTCGTGGAACATGTTCACATTCATCTGATTCCACGCCGCGGGGGCGACGGACTTGGGTTCCGTTGGAACGCGGGGAAGTATCCACCCGGGCGCGGGGAAGAGCTTTCCCGAAAGATTGCGGTCGCGTTATCCTGACGCGCGATCGATCACGTGAAACCTGCACGAGGATGATTCCATGCGCGAACGGATGCTCCGGATATTGTCCGGCGCGGTTGTGACATTGGCGGGACTTTTGACCGCGTTTGCCGAGACACCGCAGGCGACGCCCGGCGGCGTGCTGCTGTATGAATGCGAGAAGCCGGGGACCGGCTACCGGGATGTCGTGTCGCTGCGGACGGGGGAGAAGCGGATCGGCAAATCGCTGGAGTGGGGGACCCGCGTCTTTGTGTACGACCCGAGCGGGCGACGATGGGAGGCCGCGGCGTCGCAACTCCAGTCGATCGAGATTCGCCGGGACGCGGCGGTCACGACCCGGCCGGCGCAGCCCGACCTGACGGTGGCATACGTTGAGCGCGGGGGCGACGCGGGCGGATCGTCGGCGCTGAAGATTCACGTCCTGAACGCGGGTGGCGCGGCGGCGAAGCCGTTTGACTACCGCGTGGGGGTCGATGGAAAAACGACTGCGTCGGGGCGAGTGGAACAGCCGATGGCGGCGGGCGACGAACGCGTCGTCGAGGCGCGGGCGGAGATGCCGAAGGATGGAGCGGGCGATCTTCGGATCGAACTCGACGTGAAGAATGAGAACACCGAGATCGTGCGGTGGAATAACACGTTCGTTGAGCCGCTGGTCGCCGAGGGTGTGCACGTACAAGTAGGCAAGGAGCAGGCCGAGGGCATGCGGTCGGTCCGAAACCTGGTGGACAGCTTTTGTGCGGAGGATTGGCTGCAATTCCACGTTCGGACGATGAACGAGTTATTCCAACGATCAGCGTATCCGTCCGTTCCGGGCGGGATCGCGCGACGTCTTCGGATTCAGGGAGTTTCGAAGGTTGCGACGCAGCCGGCCGGCGACGAACAGTCGGCGACGGCGCCGGCTGGAACGGGGGCCGGCGCTGGTGTTGCGGTCGTCTTGCCGCCGTTTCGCGCGGGTGGTTCCGTGGTCGATGCGGCAAATCGCGTGGATTGGGAGCTATGCCGGCAGATCGGGAAGGCGCTGGGATTGATCGACCTGGCACGGCTGGAGTCGACGGTAGAGCAGTGCATGGTCCGCGACGGCGCTGGGGATTTCGTGCAGCGCGAGTATCGTCTACCGGACGGAGAGCTGCTCATGCGCGGTCCCGGCGCCGGGTTGCTCAGCGAATTGGACGCGTTGTTTCTGAATAGTCATCCAGAGCCCACGAAGGCGCGCGGCGACTACCTAAAGCAGTTGCCGAAGCGATGCGGATTGATTGTGCTCGACAGCGCGGGCCGGCCGATGGCCGGCGTCGACGTCACGATTTTTCAGCGCGGGGCGTCGGATTCGGGAGTGCCGACGATTCCCGACCAGGCGGTGGTGTTGGGCGAAACGGACAGCGGCGGTCGGTTTCCGCTGCCGGCGCGAGAATCGGCAGACGCAGGAGGTTCGCCCAGTCCATGGGGCTCGATTGAGCCGGACGGCTCGAACGGGCTTTTTCTCGTCCGACTGCGCAAGAACGGCGCCGTGGAATATCGCTTTGTATCCATACTCGACTTCTGTCTTGCGGCTGCGCGTCGTGCCGAGTCCTTCGACCTTCCGATTTCGACCCTGTTCGGAGGGGCAAGCGGGACGGACGCTCCCCGGTTTGTGCGGGCCAAGTACTTTTACGATGAGCCTTGCTCGCACGAGTGCATGATTCAGTTTCCGGCGGGCAAGAACACGGAATCGCTCGAGTATCGGATATTCGCGATGGAAGGCCGGTCCGCGACGGAATGGACATTGGTCGATCTCGTGCCGCTTGATCACATCGGGCACGGTGGCGTTGCATCCGAGACGGTCGGAATCGAGCCGCTTCGGGGCGGTGGGCTGAGCGGGGGAACCGCGTTCACCGCACTTGGCGTCGACAAACAGGGCGGGCAGGGGTGGTTCGCGCCGCCACGCTACACTCCGAGCTGGCGGCGAGAGAGCGTTTCGCTGGCAGTCATTCCAGAGAGCCGGCCGGGCATCGTGCTGTTCTCGCGCCAGGGGCCGCTCGACCACGGGCTGGTGAAGAGCAATTTCAACCAGTTTCACGACGACTATGGCATTCGCACGACGCGGTTTCCCGGATACGAGCCGTGGGGCGGCGGGATGGCGTTTGACGAACGCAAGCGGCTGATCATGACTGACCCGCGGAATCACCAGGTCGGCTGGTATGAACAGGCGGAGTTGGTTCAGCTGGTCGGTAACCCGGCGCGCGGGCCCGGCGCGGCGTCGAAGAAAGAGGGCGAGTTCGATACTCCTTCGGATGTGGCGGTTGATGAGAAGGGTCGCGTGTATATCGCGGATACCGCGAATGATCGCGTGCAGCAGCTCGATACGCGCGGCGGATTCGTCCGACTATTCAAGACGAGCGACGCGAAGCCGGAGGACGCCTTCGTACACCCCACGGCACTCGGCTATTCGTATGGCAGGTTGTGTGTGACTGACAGGGATGGTCAGCGCGTCCAAGTCTTCGACGTTTCCGGGGATGAACCGAATCGCGTTCGAAATCTGACTCAGCTACGGGGGACGAATCGGGCGCTGGCCGGTGCGTCGGGCCGAATCTACGTGCTCGGCCAAGATACGTCCGAGCAGGATGCGGTACTGATCTATCCGATCGAGCCGAATGCGGCGAACGGCGTCGAGCAGCCCGAGCGGTCGGTCCGGCGCCTGATTAACGGATTCGCACGGGGGCCGCGCGGCTTCTACCCGGACGGCACGGGGAACGCGTTCTACGTCACGACGTTTCCGTTCATCGTGCAGCGGTTTACGCTCGAATAGGGGCGGTCAGCGGGCCGGGCCTGGGCCGAGATCGTCTTCGGTGATGAGCTGGAATTTGCGTTGGCGCAACACGGAGGCGGCCGTCTGAATGTCATCGCACTGGATGGCAATCGCCATGCGGCCGGAGGGCTGTTCCAGCAGGGGGTAGACGTAGCTGATGTTGATTTCGGCCGAGAGCAGGGCGGCGCAAACCATCAGGAGCGCCGAGGAGGACGGGAGCTCGACGGCGACGACCTCGGTTTCGCTGAGGGCGAAGTTCTCGTCTCGAAGGAGGCGTTTGGCCGTGTCGGTGTCGTCGCAGATCAGGCGAACGACGGCACAATCGGTCGCGTGGACGATGCTCAGGGCCCTGACCTTAACGGTCGTACCGTGAAGTACCTGGAGCAGTCGGAGGAGCTGACCGACGCGGTTTTCGAGAAAGACAGACAATTGCCGGACGGACGTCGAGGTCGGCCGCTCGGAGGTCTCAAAAGGACGTGTTGCCATGGCGGCCATTCTAACGGCTTGCAAGTTGAACCCAAGCAAAACTTTCTGGAAATTGGGGGTGGTTCGGATTGCAGTCGGGTCGGCGGCGCGACGCGGCGTGGTCGGATTGACGGGCACGTCTCGGCGGGATAATTTTCGCGTGCCTGGGAAAAATGGGTGCGTTCCATGAGCAACAAGCGGGTTACAACTATTCTGTTCCTGTTCGGGTGCGTTTGGGCCGCGGGCTGCACGCAGCCGAAGGCGGCATCGTCGTCGTCGGCACCTCCGCCCCCCGAGTCCAATCAGCTGGAGGCCGTGACGCGCGCTCCGACGGACGCCGCCGAGGAAGAAAAACCGCCGGTGGCCGCCGAACGGCCGGCGCCAACCACACCACCGGAGAAGCCCGCACCTCCGCCGCCCAATCTTCCCGGCGTTCGCACGCATGTCGTGCAGCGGGGTGAGACGCTGTGGGGTATCTCGCAGAAATACTACGGTGACGGCAAGACGTGGAATCGAATCTACGCGGCAAACAAGAATCGAATCCGCGATCCAAAGGACGTGCCGGCCGGTACGAAACTCATCATTCCGTGACACGATCACCGAGTCGTGTGGGTGAGGCGTCGCCGGTCCGCGGCGCTGCGCCGACGCTCACGCTCGATGCACCCGTTCAGTACCTGCCGGGGGTCGGGCCGCGCCGTGCGGCTGCGCTGGCCGAATTGGGAATTGAGACCGTCGGCGACCTGCTGACGTATTTTCCGTTCCGGCATGAACAATTCCAGCCGCGGCTGATCACGCACCTGGAGCCAGAGGAATCGGTCACGATCATCGGGCGGCTGTCGCGGATTCGGGTTCAGGGTTTTGGGCGGTCGACATCCGTGCGGGCGACTATTACGGACAATACGGGACACTGTTCGGTGCGATGGTTCAACGCCGGATATGTCGCGGATCGACTCGAGACCGGCTTGGTAGCGCGGCTGACGGGACGAGTGGAGCTCTTCGATGAGTCGCTGCAGCTGGTGAATCCGAGAATGGAGATCCTCGACCCAGAGACGGAGCCCGTGCGCGAGGACTCCGGTCCGTTGATCGAGCCGATTTACCCGGGCTCCGCGAAGTGTCCTTCAGCGATGATTTCGCGGCTGCTGCGACCGCATCTTCAGCGGATTGCAACCATGCTCGGCGAGTTGCACGCACCGGGGTTTCTCGCGAAACGCGGGCTGCCGGGGCGTCACGAAGCGGTCGTTGCGATGCATCGGCCGACGGACGTACGGGAGGTCGAGACGGCCCGGCAGCGGCTGGCGTACGATGAGTTACTGGCTCTGCAATTGGTTGTCGTGCTGGCGCGTCGAGCGCGGCGGATGGGGAGTCGAGCGACGCCGTTGCCGGTGACGCCAGCGATCGATGAGCGGATTCGGGCGAGGCTGCCATTCAGGCCTACTCCCGGACAGGAAGCCGCGGTGAGCGAGATCAGCGCCGATCTGGCCCGTAGTCAGCCGATGCACCGGCTGCTGCAAGGCGACGTGGGCAGCGGCAAGACGCTGGTGGCGATGTATGCGGCGCTGACCGCCATCGCGAACCGGTCGCAGGTGGCGGTGATGGCGCCGACCGAGCTGCTCGCGGAACAGCTGTACTGCAATTTCGACCGTTACCTGGCCGGTAGCCGGGTGCGACGGGCACTCTTGACGGGGTCGGCGAGGCAGAAGCAGCGGCGGGAGAACCTGTCGAAGATTGCTGTGGGCGAACTGGACCTGGTGGTCGGCACGCAGGCACTTCTTGAGGAAGACGTCGAATTCAATCGGCTGGGACTCGTGATCGTCGATGAGCAGCATCGATTTGGCGTACGTCAGCGGATGACCATTCGGTGCAAGGGACCGTCGCCGCACTACCTGGTGATGACCGCGACGCCGATCCCACGAACACTCGCGATGACCGTATTCGGCGATCTGGATGTCAGCACGATCCGCGGACTTCCGCCGGGGCGATCACCGATCGTGACGCGAACGGTTGGGCCCGCGCGGATTGACGAGGCGTGGGCGTTTGTGCGAGGACGAGTGGCAGCGGGGGAGCAGGCGTTCGTGGTCTACCCGCTCGTTGAAGAATCGGACGCACTGCCGCTGAAGTCGGCGACGGCGGAGTCGCGACGGCTGGCTCGCGACGTGTTTGCGGGAACGAACGTCGGACTGATTCACGGACGGATGAAGTCGGATGAGAAGGATCGGGTGATGGCCGAGTTTGTCGCCGGGCGGACGCCAATCCTGGTCTCGACGACGGTGGTGGAGGTTGGAATCGACGTGCCGGCGGCGACGGTGATGGTGATTCAGCACGCGAATCGTTACGGGCTGTCGCAGCTTCATCAGCTTCGGGGCCGGGTGGGGCGGGGAGAACGGCCGGGGTTCTGCCTGCTGATGACGGACAGCGCGGCCGATGCGGAGAATGAACGGCTAAACGTGTTGGTGCGCACGACCGACGGCTTTGAGATTGCGGAGGAGGACCTGCGGCTGCGCGGACCGGGCGAGTTGCTCGGGACGCGGCAGCACGGAGTTCCCGAACTTCAGGTGGCGGATCTCATTACCGACATCAAGCTCCTGCAGATGGCGCAACGCGACGCGGCGACGATTGTCGACGGCGATCCGACGTTGGCGAAAAGCGAGCATCGAGCGCTGCGCGAGTTCGTCACGCGGCGATATGGCGATCGGCTCGAATTGGCGGCAACCGGCTGATCAGGGCTGGGGGGCCGGCACATCACCGATACGCTGGCCGGAATAGTCCACGCTCAGTTGAATTGTGAGCACAGCGCCGCCCTGTTCGTTGACCGCCGCGAGGACCAAGGTTCGTGCTACCTTGCCCGTGGTCGTCCGTGCACCGGCATCAAACTGGCCTTCGACGGTCGAGAGCTGAAGAACAGCGCCGCCGCCCTGATCGCTGCCGTCTCCAGCGCCGGACCAGTCGCCGGCGAAGAGGTACTTCAGTTCGTCGTTAATGAGCCCCTCGCCGGCCGAGGCGGGATCGGCTGGGTTCTCGACGCGGATCGTGGCGAAGCGGGGGAAGGTGATGATGACCTCAGGGGGGAAGGCCTTGTCGAGGCCGTCGTTCAAGGCCGCCAAGCCGTCGTTCCATTGCTGTCCGAGCGGCTTCAGTGCGTCGGGCAGTGCGTCAACGTCGACGGGTTGCAACTTCCCTGTTTCTGACTCCTGGGTGATGTCTTCGCCGCTGCCGGAGGCCCAAGAGAATGTCAGATGGATTGCCCCGCGCGACAGAGACCAAAGACCGGCAAGGGGTGTACCACCGGGAGGGTTTCCGCCGTCTCCCGGGCAGCCATTCCCAAGCGAAACGGGGAGGATCGCCAGCGCGAACAGAAACCACTTGCGATTGCCGTTCATTCGTAAGACTCCAAGATTCCAGGGACCCGACCCGCGAGGAGCGTTGAAGGATACGATTGAAGCGGCAGCCGGTCAAGATCACGGCGGGCGTTGACCCTATTCGATGCGCTCGATACGATTCGTCCGCGCTGCGGAGGGAGCCCCGCCTATCGCAATGCGACTCGCCTGCAATCATTCGCTTAAGACAAGGAGTACAACATGGCCCGCCAAATGACTGTTCGATCTGTTTTTGCTGTCGCGGCCTTCGGCGTGGTTGCCGGAATTGCACTCGCCGACGTGAATGACCTGCTATCACGGATTCCGCCGGGCGCGAATGCGGTGGGAATCATTGACGTGGATGGGGTTGTGACCAGCCCGCTGGGATTGAAGAACGATTGGAAGAAGAAGCTGTCGAACGCGTATGCAGCCAAGCCGCTGATCGTACCGCCCGACGCCAAGAAGCTGGTTTATGCGTCGTGGATCGAGCCGACGACAATGACGCCCGTGTGGGAGGCGTCGGTGATCGAGCTGGCGAACGCGCCGTCGATGGAGCGGATTGCGAAAAAGGAACGCGGCTTCGTCGATACGATTGGCGATAAACAGGCAGCGTGGTCGCCGATCAATGCCTACTTCGTGCGCCTGGATACGCGGTTGCTCGGGGCGCTGACGCCTGCCGACCGGCAATTCACGACTCGCTGGGCTCAGCAGGGTGGATCGCGCGGGGCGCTTGTGTCGCCGTACCTACAGGCGGCGGTGAACGGCATCAACCCCAAGACGGACTATCTTTTCGCCTTCGACCTATCCAATGCGGTTGCGGCGAAGCGAGCGCGGATGCGCCTGACGAGCGGAGAATTCGAATCGCTGGTCGGCAAGCCGATCAATGTCAACAAAGTCTGCAACACGATTGCGAGCATCAAGGGTTTGACGCTGCAGGTCGATGTGGATGATCAGGCCACGGGGCAGTGCACGGTGGATTTTGGCCTGCCGGCCGCAGCACTTGGAGACATTGCGAAGCCACTTCTGCTGGAGATGGCGGGGCGAACCGGGGCCTCGATTGACGATTTTGAGGGCTGGAAAGCGACAACGAAAGACAATTCGATCGTGCTGGCCGGCAGCCTCTCGAACGACGGACTTCGGCGACTCTTCAGCATCGTCGACCCTCCCAGCCCGCGGGGCACGGGTGAGGCAGACGAGCCGGCGCCGGGATCTACCAAAGGTGGTGGCGACGCACCCGCCGGCGGTCCAACGGCAGCGGCATCGAAGCAGTACTACGACGCGGTTTCCGGGATGATCGACAATCTCGGCACGCTCATCCGGCGGGCGCCGTCGATGACGCAGAGCGGGACATACATCGGGCGCGACGCGCGACGAATTGATCGACTGCCAATCATGAATGTCGATCCGGACTTGTTGAATTGGGGACAGTTTGTCAGCTCGCAGATGCTGAACCTGGCGTCGGTCTGCACGACCGGGGGCCTCAATGCACGGTCGACGACGCTGGGCATCCTCGATCCCAGTGTGAGCGAGTACGACACCGACATGGGGGCCGAGGCGATCGACCCGAATGACGGCATCAACGCGATCAACGTCACGCGCGAACGGCGTGCGGCGCTCGCGGATGCGAAGTCGAAGACGGCGCAGTCCGCGAGCGGCATCCTGAGCCAGATCGAGGGTTCGCGCGGCCAGATTCGGAATGCGATGACGCAGAAGTACAAGACCGAGTTCTAGAGACCGCTGATCCGCAGCCAGTCCGACGACAGCGCCAGCATGGCAAAACAGACGTCGACCCGCACGGTTCGCCCCGGCTCGTTCGTGGCCGGGCTGGTCCTGGCGACGCTCGCATTGTTCATGTTCCAAGCGACGCTGCGACAAGTCTTCGTGGCGCTACACCGGAGCCAGTACGTTCGCGACGAGTTCGAATTCGAGTACTACTCGGAATCCGACACGGGCTCGACGCTCGGCGGCCACGTGGTGTCGAATGGGGAGCATTTTGCGATCGCGATTCCGTTGATTCCACTCAAACAGCTCCGCGAACTCGAGCAGCAATCGAAAATTGCGGGGTTTCGTGCGCCGGTCTGGTATCTGCCGCAAGCGGCGACGTGGAGCCGCGCCGACGCGTGGCTGACGACTCGGGTGATGCCGCCGGCCGAGTTTGAGCTTTCCGGGACGTTTCGGGCGGTGGTCGTGTTGGTCAACTTGGCGATGGCCGTCGGGGCCATTCTCATGATTCGCCGTGGGGTGGGGCGGCGGCCTGCCGGCGCGACGAACGAGACGCCTTGACCCAGCCGCCAGCAAATGGCGCACGGGCCGGATAGGCCCTGTTCAGCCCTTCGGGCCATCCTTGACGATCCTCAGAACCGCTTCCCACTCCTGCTGGCCTGTCGAATTGATTGCGAGCGAAGCCGACCAACGATTGCTGTTGTCGTCCTTGAAGGACCAGGTTGATCCCTTGGTGTCGTCGGACACTTTCTTCCACGCCGATGCCATCTTTGACTCGAATCCCTTCGCAATTGCCGCATGATCGAGGGTCGACTTGAAAGTCCAGCGCTTCGTCCAGCGATCGACGGTGCCCGAATTCTCAACCGTCGTCCAACCTTTGAGCGCATTATCGGGGAAATCAAATCCACGCCCGACCATTCGGATGTAGTGCCGGTCGGCGAGGCCGCCGCGCGACCAGTTCAACTCCGGCTGCCAGTGATACTCCAATCCCAATGCGCATTGTTCGGCGTCGTACTGGCTGCCGTAACGCGCCACGAGGTGCAACGCTCCGTCGATCCCGGACGACAGACCGGCGGTCGTGATGATCTTGCCGTTGTCGACAAACCGCTCATCGTGAACCGGCGTACACGTCGGCTCGACCTTCTTGAGCTCATCGATGAAGTAGAAAAACGTGGTCGCGCGCTGGTTTTTGAGGTGCCCACCCTTGGCGAGGATGAACGCACCGTTGCACACGCTCATCACGCACTCGGCCTCGCCAACCGCCTTGCCGACCCACTTCATGGCACGGGCGTTGTCCTCGATCTGTCCCACTTCGCCACCGGGAATGACCAAGATGTCCAGCTTTGGGCTTTTGTCGAGCGAGAAGTCCGGCCGAATCTGGATTCCGCGGTCCATCGAACCGGCGCGAAAGGTCTCGCCGGTCAGACCGACCAAGACGACATCGAATAGAGGTTTTCGCGCGCGGGTCGACTGACCGGAGACCAAGACCTCGTATGGCCCGGTGAAATCGATCACTTGGACGCCGGGAAAGACCAGTATCCCGACCTTCTTAGGCGAGACGACTCTTTCCTGGGCGCCGGCGACGGCGTCGTCTGCCATTGCTCCGCGGCTGGCCCATTGCGAGAAGAGAACGGTCGCGACAATGATGGACTTCGAGGTTTGGCGGGTCATACGCATTTTCCTCAGCCCCATATCTAGTTAACGGTTAACGGGGACGTTTTTTCGGTGATCCGCGAGCCCGCATGGCAGAATTGTGATTCGGGCCACATGGCCGGCGCGCGGCGCATCGTGGCAGTGTCGGAGGGAACTTGATTGGAGGCGGCGGGAATCGAACCCGAGCGCAACCAATTCTGTAAACGAGCCCACACGCGTCACGTCACGTCAGGACGCACCGAAAACGACAGCCTCCACACCGCACACTTCGTCTATCCGAGACACGAAAAGACGACGAAAGACGCCGCGCGCTGCAACCGGCGCTGCAACGGCGCAATTGAATCAGAAACCCGACGCACCACAAGCGGCGCATTTGCCTTCTGGCGATCGCGTCGCCTCCGAGCTTGGCCCGGACGCGCAGAAGCTACTGGCGGACCTGCGTAGCCTTCCTGCGGCCGTCCTGAGTGACATCTTGAAGCGGGCGGCACTCCCGCCCGAAGGGGTTTGATCGTGTGCCGGTTCCTAGCCTGGCATGTCTGGTCACTCACGAAACCGCAGCCGGTCACGGACGGTGCCGGAGTCGTCGAACGACGGCCCCGGGCTAGGACACCGTCCGGGCCGGTCTGCGCCAGGGAGGTTTACCAATGGTCGCATTGAATCCCACGAAGCCGAATCGGAAGCTTCGCCGCGAGCGGAAGGCGAAACCGATTCGCCGGAAGGTCACGCCGCATGCGCAGGCGAGCCCATCGCGGCCGGCTCGTCAGTCGGCGCTGATCCAGGTGCGCGTCCCACACGACATCGCCGCCGAACTGTCGGAAGTGTCGCGACGCTCCGGTATGCCGATTGAAATCGTCGCGGCTGCCGGGCTCAAGTCCTTTACAGAGACGGATTACGACGACGGTTTTAGCCAAGACGGGGACCTCGACAAGACGGGATGTCGCATGCGAAACGCTCAATACTGGGCCTCGGAAGTGCTCCGCGATCCAGCGATGAGGGCGACACCCGCCACGGAGGCGTCATCCTCGGAGCAGATCGCCAGCGTCACCGCCTTGTGCTGCGGGCTGATCCATCGGAACGCCGCGTCGATTCTGTACGCGCACCGCTACCCGGACCTCGAAGACGAACACGACGGCGACCTCGCTGAAGGGCTCGGCGGCGTGCTCAAGGCCGCGTTCGCGTTCTACTCGCTGTCGCCAGTCGGGAAAGAAGTCGTCGCCGATGCGATCGAGATCCATCTCTGCGCCACCGGGCACGACAGGCTCATACCGGCGACCAAGGGGAAGACGGTGCGACCGTGAAGCGGAGCAAGGCAACACCACCCGCCGCGAAATTACACCCAATCGCCGCCCGGCCGCCGGCGTGGATCACGAGCGCAATCAAGGGCGAACTGGACTACATCGCCATGACCGAAGCAGGAGAAAAGACGATCGCTCTCGGCCGACTCGTCGGCTTGCTTCCCCAATGCTCGGTCGCGTACCTGACTAAGCTCGCCGACTTATTGGAGAAACGACGGCGACGAAGTGGCGAAGGCGGGTTGCCACTTCGCATCGTCGCCGATTCGTCGGCTGAGTGTGGAAAGACGCGACGGTAGATGTGCCGTCCCCGCCCGGCTGCTTCGGTGGTCGGGCGGGGATTCTCATGGAAGTTGAAACGTGCGACGTGATAATACAGACAGCAGCGGGCGTGGGTTGCTCATAGCCGATCCCACCGCACAACGAAGGAGCAGTCTATGGCCAATCTCATGAAACTTGCCGGACAGGGCTTGCCGCTCGTTACCGGCTTGGCGAGCGACGCATTCGACACGTTCGGATCGCTGGCGGCATTCGGCGCGAACCAGCAGCGATACGACGAGTCAATGGGCCTCAATTCTGATCTGTTGTACGGCCGCGAAATGGGCAATCCCCTGCTAACCGGCCTGCCATTCATCGGCGGCCTGTTCTCGCGCCGCGATCCAACGCAGAGCATCCCCGGGCTGATGCAGGGTTTCTCGGATACGTGGACACCGCGCATCGACGAGAACTACGACAGTGTGCTTAAGAACTTGACCGGCATGCGGGCCGGGTTGATCGGCGCTGGCGAGCAAGAGCGAAAAGACATCAACACGTCGTTTGACTCGGCGCGCGGTTCGATGCTCGCCGACATGGCCTCGCGTGGGCTGACGAGCAGCAGCCTTCCGTACACGATGGGCAACAACCTCCTGCGCAATCGGGCCGACGCTCTCGGCGGGCTCGACGAGCGCCTGCGCCAGCAACGGCTGGGGTTTGAGTCCTACGCGCTCGGCGCGGGGCAGAACGCATTCGCCAATCGGTTCAACAACACTTACGACCTGTTCACCGCTCCGCTGCAAAGCCGGATGGACCTGACGCGAGACCGGATCGACATGATTACCGGCCGGGTGGACGCCTACCCCGACCAGGGCTTGCGGATGCAGCGGGATGCGGCGTCCGGTTCGGCGTGGGCTCCGGCGGTGTCGATGCCCGATGCGGGCAGCTCGGGAATATGGGGGCCGCTGATCGGCGCGGCTAGCTTCCCGGCCAGTGTGGCGACGTTCGGTGCCTTCGGTGGGTTCAAGTAGTAGGCGCGCGGGCGACTCCTGTAGCCGGCGTCTGCGCCAGAATCTTACCCGCGCCGCCCGGGGGGGCGCGCGTTGGGAGTCTCACTTATGCCATTCGGCGACACAACATTTTTTGAAAAAGGGTTTACGACATGGACACTCCGAATGAGAAAGGGGACACGATGCCGGGGCGACCGTTAGGCATGTTGAAGCGCGTTGCTGCACTCATCGAGAACGCGGACGAGCTATGGGACAAGCTCTATAAGGCGTGCCCGACGTACGCTGTCGATCCGCCGAAGGGGTGCGACGACCCAATCCACCTTGCTTGGGCAGCGTGTCATAGCGCAATGTTTGAGGTAGAGTGCAACCTCGAATCGCTGGAGTATCGCCTGCGGGAGAAGGCGAAGGAGGCCGGGATCGACGTAACCAAAGTTCCCGAAGGCGAGCGTCGCTTCACGATGGCGACGATGTTAAAGGAAGAAGCGAAAGAAGCGGCAGCGGCGGCGCGGAAGGCGGCTAAGACGCCTTCGGTTCGCCGGGTTCCGGCACCGGCCACGGCCCCTGTCCGACTGTCGCCATGATGCGGAAGTAGAGCGGTTCCACCAAGTCAGCGGGCGTGTCCCACGGAATGAAGTTCAATTGGGCCGTGTCGAAGTGGGCCAGCTTTAGCTGGTCTCGACGACATGTCGGGATGACTTCGAGTCCAAGCCCCCGCGCCCAACCAGCCTCGAAGTAAACACCGTTCCGATGCTCGGTAAAGTCGGCCACAACGAATGGGGCGCGGCGGATGTCAGATATCACCTTGTCCATGATGTAGTCGTTGTGCTGCTCCAGATCGACGCGACTGACATCGTATCCGGCTTGGCGAACGGCGAGTTCGATACCCGCGTCATAAAGCGCCCGCATCTCGGCGACGTGGGTTTCGCCGCCGAACCACTGAGCGACGAACACCGGGTTGGTGCGAAGGCTGCCTTGGCTCTCAAGTTCATCGATCCGAGCCCACCCGCGCGGCGTAACTCGATAGCCGAGGTTTCCCATGTTTTCGGTGTATCCGAGCCGCTCAAGTGCGGCCCTGAAATACGCTGCTTCCCCGCCAACTTCTGCCATCAGCAGAGTCGCCCGCCCGTCACCGAGACTAAGTAAGTCGCCAGCGCGCTTCGACAGGCGGCCGAGATTGCAGAGTGCCCGGTTCAATCGGTCGTTCACTGTACGCGGCCAGCGGGCGAGCAAGTCGCCGACGAATACTTCCACAAACGCGCCTGGCGTGAGCTGGTCTTCGTTGAATGGCCAGTAGGCCCGCTTCTCGAATTGGAGCCAGGGAACGGGGAGTCCGCGTAGCTGGTGTTCCTTGAGAAGCGGAGAAAGGCGGTTGGGGAAAAACTGCGACCGGTGTTCCGCACCGAGGTAATGAGACTGCTCCTGCTGTTGAATGGCGAACGCGCCGCAACGATGGCACTTGTACCGCCATCCCTTGTCCGCACCGGTCGGTACCATCATTCTTCCATCGGCGTTGAACCTTCGCTGTGCGAACAACTGCGTGCGTTCACTCGCATCATGCTGACAGATTGGGCATTGAGGTGGCGGTGGAGGTTGTGCTGGTGCGTCGGCCATACGGCTTCTACGAGATGGAATCAGGGGTCTGCAGTGCTTAGCGTGTAGATTACTCTCCCCGCCAGCCTCTCGGCTCCACGCGAAAAGCGAAAAAAGCCTCACGCGTGCGTGCGCGAGGATTATACCCATAGCCTTGTTGCCCGTCGCTCCGGGGTCGTACAATGCAGCCCGTCGGGGTGGATACCCGGTCAGTTCAACGATCATCGGAGGCACACACGATGCGACGGTTCATTTCTGGAATGTTGGCTCTGTTACTCATGGCCTGCGGCGGCGGATGCGGCACCGCTGGCGACCCACGACTGTTACCGTCCGCCGCGATCCGGGCAGCCTGTCCTGGTATGGCAGACACCGCTATCAGTTCGTACCTCGATGCAATCGAAGCTCACCGGCTCGATGGCGGAACAGAATCAGACGCGCTGTCTGATCTGATCGAGGGATGTACGGAGACGTGCGACTCGCTCTCGCCGCCCGGCACGGCGGAGAATCAGTCGTGCAAGGTGCTCTGTGTCGTCTGCCCGCCGGCGCTTACCGCGCAGGTTTACGGGCACTAAGCGGGGCGGTGGGGCGGACTGTTTGCGCCCGAATCCGGTGCGTACAATCACTGCATGTCACCCCTGGTCCCCGGCGAGTACGAACTGATCGGCTTCATGACGCCCGAGCTGTCGGACGGCAGCGAAGCCCGAACCGTTACTCCGCCGCCGTTCATCGCGATCGGTGCGTCTGGCATGCCGATCAGTGATAATGTTGAGGCCGGCGTTGGTTCCACCAGCAGCCAAACGCAGGGCGGATTTCAGTTCACGTCGAAGGTGCGAGACATTGCGTTCACTTCAGAGAGCACCGAAATCGTTTGTGACACGACGTTCACTGCGGCGCAGCCCGAGATGAAGGAGCACGAAACCGTCGGCATCGACCGCATGACCCTGACGCAGACCAAGCCGGACACAATCCGGTTCATGCGATGCATCAAAGTCTTTTATCGCTCCGGGGAACACGCCACGCTCGGCGCTGTCGCTGACTATCGGCGGGTTCAACCGCAGCGGGTTAATTAGGCCCGATCGTCCCGGCGCATGGCGGAGGGAAAGCGGATGCTGATACGTCGTAAGATGGTTTTCGTTGACGGCGAGAATCTCTTGAATCGGTACGAGGCGATGCTCAAAGAGGGGTCGCGCCCGAAAACGGACCACGTCATTCACGAGCCGGGCAAGCTTGTTTGGTCTGCTGCGATCCTCGCAGAATATGGCAACATTATTCGAGTGGGTTACTACACGTCTATCGTTGGCGACGACGACGAGGTGACGAGGTTGCGAACGACGCTTCGCAAACAAACGTACACGTACCACACCGGCATCGGCGGCGCAAGGTTCACAGGGAACGTCACGCCGAAGGTGTACAAGAAGCCATCCAAACAGACGAAGAGCCATAAGGTTGACATCAACATCGCGATCGACGTGCTCAGGCACGCTTACAACGACGATTGCGACGAGGTTGTCATTCTCTCCGGTGACGGCGACTTTATTCCGCTTATTGAGGAGGCGCAGAGGAGGGGGAAATTGGTGTGCGGTGCCGCGCTATCCAGCGGTCTCGCACCGGAGCTGCCGATCGTTTGCGACGCTTGGGTCAACATTGACTCCGAAGTCTTCCACCCGTGATCTGCTCGGGCACACAAACCGGAGGCGAACACGGAGCTTTGCACACTCCGTAGCTTAGGCTATATTTCAATCGTTCGGGCAGCCGGCTGATCCCCGGCGTACGTTGCCCGGCGTCGTGCTCAGCATCATCCAGCCCGGCGTCGGGTGACGACCCGTCCAGAGGATGATGCAACATGTCTTTACGCAATGAGTGCAATCGTCTTGCGCGGTGCATATTTCAGGCGTTTGTCCGGAGGCGAACTGGCTCTGCCGCGCAACGGGTAAGCGCCCGACCGCTGCGCGAAGTTTTCGGAGAAGCGGACAAACTGACGGCGAGCATTTATAAATATCTCATGCGTGCGTCCAGAGTGCAGGACGCAGAACTATTTAGGCGGCGAATGGAGGCGTTCCAACGGTTCGTAAGGCATGTACACATGCGTCCACTTTGGAACGCAGTCCGAAAGCTCCCCAAGATCAACTGTCTTATCCGTGATGCCGAGCTGAATCAGGTTCGCGACGAAGCCCAAAGCGTTACCAGTTTTGTCTCTGGATTGGGGATGTCCGCTGCCAACATTGCCACTGCGAATGAGAGTGCGACGCGGACACGGGCGGGTAAGGCCAAAATTGCCAGGGGCGGTCTTAGGCACGATGCGGCTCCTCCACCATTGACACCAACACAGGCTGCGGTTCGCCGGATGTTGCTGGATATCGACGAGGACCGAGCATTGACGGGCCCGAAGATTATCGACGAACTGAATCGGCTCGATCGGTCGGCGACCGCACAGGGTCACACAACGCTGGTCGGTTGCGATCAAAGCACGTTGACGACCCGGGTAATACCGGTGTTGAGGGACCACTACGGGGTGAGGAACAAGCCAAAGGTCGGTTACTACACAGCGCCGGAAGAGCGCCGAAAAGCACTTGCGCAGAAGCGCGGCAGATAACAGGCGGATAGACGGCATACACGGCGAGTCACGCATGCAATACTTTTTGCGTGACTGCGACATCACCTGAACCAACGCTCATTCCGCTCGGTCCAATGGCGAGACTGCTCCGCGTTTCCGCGAAGTGGCTGCGCGCTGAGGCTTTGGCTGGTCGGCTGCCCCACCTGAAAGCTGGCGCGGCAATCCTCTTTGATCGCGTGACGGTCGAATCGCTCCTGCTGGAGCGAGCGCGCAGCAATGCAGCGGCGGTGACGCCATGAGCGCCGCCGCGATCCGACCATTACCCGCAATCGAAGCGCCCGAGCCGATGCTCGATCGGAAGGCCGTCGCGACCTGGCTCGGCGTGAGTTTGCGCACGCTCGATCGGCTCCGCGCGGCCGAGAACTTCCCCGCACCGTTCGATGTTGGCGGTCCGAAGTGGAATCCCGGCGATGTACGGGCTTGGTTGAACAAGCGGCGAGGCCGCAGTCCATGAGCTGTAGAAACGAAAACGGAACGCGGCCCGGCAAGGTGCGTCCCGTTTTCAATGGAGACTATGTGAATGAATCCTACACCTCGTCAACGCGAAAACAAACCCCAACCAATCTCGCCGCCGGATTTTTCTTGCGCCGTTGGCATCGTTCAGGAAATCGAGCGTCGCTATCTGTCGTCGCTGTGGCGTGAGCCGATCGCCGCATTCAACGCGGCCGTCGATTGTGGGCTTTCCGGCGAAACTTTCACGTCGGACGATCTGGCCGCCGTCTATGGCACGCTCGCCGCTCGCGCGGAAGCGTTCGCGGAATCCGGCCGCCTGTGGCCCATCGGCATCGTCCGCGACACGCTCGCCACGCTGGGGGTTGAGCTGGTGGCTGGCGACAACGGCGACGAACTCGCCCGGATTCTGGAGTGCGAAACTTCCGGGGCTGGCTGCGGGAGTTACGCGCAGCTGTTGGCGTACTACAAAAAAAAACGGGTGCAGGTCGGTCGGCTTTGGCGGGCGCTCTCTGCAATTCCGGACGACATCGTGAACGCCGGGACTATGCCCGCACGACAGCGCGTACTCGTCCGCTCCATTCGGCACGCCCGACCAAGACGCGGTGCAGCATGATACGGCGCGTGTTTCGGTGCTGCCGGTGTGAGAACGGATTCGTAATTGCTTTTCAGGCTGACGAACTGGAATCAGCGGGTCCGGCTGCTGCGCTAAGCGACATCGGAAATGACGAACTGTGCCCGCGTTGCGGGAGCCAACCGATTGGATGGTACGCGATTCAACGCCCCGCCTCGTCCATACAAGCCATCGACCTGTTTAAGTGCGCTTGCGGCGCTACCTGGCTTGGGCGCGGGGTGTGCGTCGCGTGCCACGCAACGGCGGTGATGCGATGACCACACTGGCGACGCTGAGACTCGACTACCAACCGGCTGGATCGAATGGTATGGCCGTCATTCGCGCGACGCTCGACGACGTGCCGGTGCATGTCGATCGAGTCAATTTGTCCGTGGCATCCGCACGGACGCGATTCGCAAAGCACCTTCACAAGCTGCGCGCGGACATTGAGACGGCGACAGTCGAGGCAGAGTTGCTTCGCATCGAAACGGAATTGTCAGCCGCGCGCGACGCGATACCAGCGCCGACGGCGGAGCTGGACCTGACGAGGATTGCGCGTCCCGAGCTGTTCCACACGCCGGACGTGTCCGGGTTGGCGATTCCAGCCGTTGGATTCGTCGGCGGCGAACCGGCCGGGCGCTGGGAACTGCATCTGCGATGGCACGACGACGGACGCCGGGAGCGTCGGCCGCTTGCGCCGTCGATTGAACTGTGCGACTCCGCGCGATTGTGGCTCTACCCGATTCCTGGAGAGCCGGCGACGAACGCGCGGCCCGGGTGGTCGGCGGATGCGCGACGGAACTGGCTCGACGGTGCGGACGCTCCAGACCCGGCGGCATTGTTTCGGCTGACGTGCGAGACGATCGCGAGATATATCGACTTCGCGCCGGACTCGGCGGCGGGCGACCTGGCGACGCTCGCGCTTTGGAGTTGGCTCTCGTACATCTATCCCGCGTGGCGCGCAGTGCCATATCTGAGCGTTGGCGGTCCTCTCGGCTCCGGTAAATCGACCCTTTTCAATGTGATCGGGCAGCTTGCATACCGTCCGCTGCAATCGTCCAACATGACAGCGCCGTGCCTATTTCGCACGCTTCACGAGCTTGGCGGCGTACTGCTGCTGGACGAAGCTGAACGGCTGCGGGACGGGACGCCGGATGCGGGTGAGATTCGGTCGATTCTGCTCTCGGGATACAAGGCCGGTTCACCGGCGATGCGGCTCGAAAAAGCGGGCGACTCTTTCAAACGGACATCGTTCGACGTGTTCGGACTAAAAGCGCTTGCGTGCATCGGTCAGTTGCCGGAGGCGCTCGCGTCGCGGTGCATCCGTGTCTCGATGTTCCGCGCAGGGCCGGACTCCGAAAAGCCGCGCCGTCGCATCGACGCCGATCCGGAGTGGTCGGAGATTCGCGACGGGCTGCACGCGCTTGCCCTGGAACACGGGGCGACCTGGCTCGAACTGGCGCGGCGGGGCGACGTTTGTCCGTCGGCGCTCTCGGGGCGGGACTTCGAGCTGTGGCAGCCGTTGCTGGCGCTGGCGACATGGCTCGACGAGCGAGGGCTGACGGGGCTCGCGGGGACGATCCAAGAGCATGCGCTAACGCTTTCCGATGCTGGCCGCGACGACGCTGTGCCCGAGGCGGACGAACTGCTACTGCGGCTGCTCGCGAGACACGTTGAGGCTGGAACGCATCGAGGGCTGCGAGCGTCTGACCTACTGAAAGAGGCCGCGGCTCAAGATAGCGTTTCGTTTGTGAAATGGACCGGACGCGGCATCGCGGCCGCTCTCTCGCGGTACGGACTTCGCACCCGCAAAGTGACGGGGCACAAGGTCTATTCCGCCGTGACTTTCGAGTCGCTTCGGCGCATCGAGCGGGCTTATGGAATGTCGCTTGATCTAACCCCTGAGAACGTGCCCCAATGTACCCCTAGTGCCCCGAAACCTACCGGCGCGGTCGAAAACCCTGCATCGTTGGGGTACGTCGGATGACTTTGGACCATGACATCAAGCGCGGAATGTACCCCGACAAACCGCGTTTTTTTGGCTTAGAACGTGGGCCGGGGGCACGTTGGGGTACGTTGGGGTACATCGGACTGGACTGGAATCATGGGCCGTTTTGACGCAAAGGTATGGCTTCAATCGCTGACGGCGGAAGCTCCGCCGGCGCGGGCGAGCGGGTACGACCCGGACCTGGACGCGCTGCCGACCGACGACGGACCCGGAGCCCACGAACTGACGCCGGCAGAGCTGCCGGGAGACTGGCGGGTGCATTTCGAGGAACGCGCCGCGATCCGCGAATACGACGGCGGGCAGGCCCGGGAGCACGCTGAGGCCGAAGCCCTACGCGAAACACTGGCAGCAATGCGGACACACCGATAGGAGCAAGATTCAATGGAGCCAGACGACCTGGAAGAACTGGGATTGGATGCAGAAGAAGTCGAGGGCACGCTTGGCGGCTTCAACCCCGAGTATGACGAACGCAAGGAATGGGACGAGAACGAGGACTTCGACGATGGCGACGAATGAGCCGGGCGATTTTCTGGAACGTCTGTCCGCGATGGTGGGCCGGTCCGCGCCACACGCCAGCAAGCGGCAGCGGAAAGTTAAACGGGCGAAGGCGAGAATATGGAAAAAGCCCCGCCAATCGCCTCCCGGCACAAATGCAGGAGATTCGCGTCCAATGACACTGTTCGATTTGAAACAAATTCCGCTTGACTTTCCCGATAAATGTTTACATAATGTAAGCGAGTTGCCCGATGCATGTAATAACGCGTAAGCGGCTCTTGGACTTTGCGGCGACTCACCCGGGCTCGGATGTGGGCCTCAGGCATTGGTATCGTGTTACGGAGGCGGCGAAATGGCAAAACCTCGCCGACGTACGACAAGCGTTCCCGCACGCCGATCTCGTGAAGGTGGCGAGCGGGAACGTCGTGACCGTTTTCAATGTCGGCGGCAATAAGTGTCGCCTGATTGCCGCGATTCACTACAACAGGCAGCGTGTGTACGTGTTGAGGGCGCTGTCGCACGCGGAGTATGACCGCGAGGAATGGAAAAAAGGATTATGAAGGGTCGAAAGCGAACATTATTGCGGGGCCGGCGTGTTCTGCGTGGTTCGCGGGCGAGCTTCAAGCTGTCTGCGATGGGCACGACACGCAGACCCCTGACTTTGAAATCAATGGACCCAGCATATTCGGAGTTGTTTCGCGAGTTTCCGCTCATGCCGATCAGGACGGCCAGCGATTACGGCGCGGCGGCGCAAATAGTGGACCGGCTCGCCGTACGCGCCGAGGGCACTTTGATGCCGGGCGAGCTTGCGTACTTCGAGACTCTGACGCTGCTTGTCCGCGACTACGACGACCGCAATTTTCGGGACTCAATGCGGAAGCTGTCGCCTCGTGAGGCGCTCGAATTCCTAATGGAGCAGCGGTCGATGCGCCCCGTCGATCTGGCGGAAGTGCTTGGCGGCAACCGGGCGGAGGCTTCGCTGCTGATTAACGGCGACCGTGAACTGTCGAAGTCGCATATCCGAACGCTGTCGGACTATTTCAGGGTCGATCCGGGTCTATTTCTTTCGTAGGGGCGGTGACGTGGCGTACGTATATCGACCGAGAGTGACGCGGATGGTCGGCGGCAAGCGCCGCAAGGTAATCTCGCCGTACTACCGGGCCGCGTACAACGACATGGTTGGTCGCCCGCAGAATGTCGCGCTGAAGCTGCCGAGCGGGTCCGGCGTCACCGATAAGGACGTAGCCCGTAAGCTCCTCGATGAAATCCTGATTCGCCAGCAGCGCGAGGCGGTCGGCCTGCGGGACGCGTCGATCGACTCCGCCTGTCTGCCGATCCGCAAGGTTCTGGCGGACTTCCTGCGACACCTGCGCCGCAACGGCCGGACGCCGAAGCACGTCCGCCGCAATGCACACGATGTTCTGCGGCTCTGCGAGCTGATGGGTGCAACGCGGCTCGGCGAAGTGAACGCCGTCGGTATCGACGTGGCAATTGGGAGGCTGGGCGAGACCGGCATCGGCCCCAAGACGGTGAATGCCTACCGGGACTGCCTTCACGCGATGCTCGATTGGGCCGTCCGCGTCGCCCGGCTGCTGCCGGTGAATCCCGCCGAAATGGTGGTGCGGCTGTCGCAGGGTGACGACGTGCGGAAGGTCCGCCGGGCTATGCCACCGGATCAAGCGCGGGCGCTGCTGGCGGTCGCCGATGAGTTTGGTCGCGGGCTGGTATATCGGGCAGCGATGCTCACCGGCCTGCGGTGGAGCGAACTAGCGGCGCTGGAATGGCGGGACTTGGACCTCGACGACGAGCGCCCGAGCCTGACGCTCCGAGCCGGAACGACGAAATCGCGACGCGGCGACACGCTGCCAATCAATCCGGAACTCGCGGCGCTGCTTCGGGCGGAGCGCAAGCCGGACGACTCACCGACGGACCGGGTTTTGCGCGTCCCGAGGCTGGACACGTTCCGCCGGGATTGCGTACGGGCCGGGATACCCGGGTTCGTGTGGAATGCTGAGAAGGGGCGGGCGTTGCAGATTCCGGACGATCGGGGCCGGACGCTCGACTTTCACGCCCTGCGAACAACCTACGTATCGTGGCTGTCGGCTGCCGGCGTCGCCCCGCGAACGGCGCAGATGTTGGCGCGGCATACGGACATTCGGCTGACGATGCGGTCGTACACCGATCCGCGCCTTTTGGACGGGCACGCGGCGGTTGAATCGCTGCCGGACCTCCAGCCGGATCAGCCGACCACCGAAACGGCGAAGGCGACGGGCACAAATGGCCCGATTTCCGAAGTGAACTGCAACGTGGACTGCAACGGACAGGACGTGTCCGAAAGTAAACCCTTGCGAATACAAGGGTCGGATGATTGGAGGCGGCGGGAATCGAACCCGCGTCCCAAGGCACTTCAGGAAAGGCTTCTACGTGCATAGTCGATCGTTTGTCGTCGTCCCGCCGAACGCCGGTCGACAGGCTTCCGGCAGGACCAGCCCGACTGTTTTCTCGCTCCCTTGCGGCCGGGCAGCGCTCGGGAACCAGCCTGCTAATTGCGTCTTACCACCTAGCAGGCGTTGGCGGTTCGACGTGCTAGCCTAAGTTAGGCAGCAAGAGCGTAAGTGTTGCCACTTAGCAATTTGCCAGGTGTTTAACGAGGCCTCCTGACAACCTCGACACGCCACCTTTCCGTCAACTTGCCCGGTCGAAACCATTTCGCCCCCGGGAGGCGACTCCGCGTCGCCGGGGCGAGTATAGCATGTGCGTGATGGTGTGGCGCGTTTCGCAGTGGGGGGACGCTTGAGTAGGAACCGCCGGTGCGTCGTCGGCCGAGGCGCAAGTGCTTAGCAACCGCAGCAGGTTTCTGCCTCGTTCTCAGGGGAGTAGAAGCGCCTCAAACGGCGCGATGTCCTTCCCATCGACTTCTCCGCTCGCGTCAACGTCCGCCGCGGCAACTCGGGCGGGATCGTTGTCGAGTGCCAGCAAGACCCCCACGAACAGGGGAATGTCGGCACCGCTCACATTTCCATCATGGTTCAGGTCGCCCGGTGCGTTGGGAGCCAGTTGGACGGCGAAGTCCAATTGGTAGGTTGTCAGGTCGAAGTCGAACTGTTGAATCCAGTACGTGTAGGGGCCGGCCGGAAGCGGTGGCGTGAATCCGATCGCACCGGAGCCCACGCCCATATCGTCCAGAATGTCCTGCCCGACGCTGCCGAAGTCGGTGCCAAAATGTGCCCACCCGAGGATATTTGCAACATTTGGATTGAATGGATCTTCTGTAAACGTGGTCCCGGCCTGCACGCCAATGAACGCAATCCCGTTGCTGCTGTCGTATGAAACCACGGTCATCGAGGCGAGTTGATAGCCGGACGGCACGGTTAGCGTCACATATTCAAGGTCGTTGGCGCTCGTGGTCGCCAAGAGCGAATTCAGGCCGAATGAAAGCACATGCGTGGTCGGGTTGAACCGGTCACCGGATAGATCACCGTTGACGGATTCGTCGTGAACGACCGCAGCCCGCAGCGGTGGGGCGAGGGAAAGCGAGGTGAGAACAAATACGGCCGCCAGAGTCTTGTGCATTGGTTCATCTCCGGACGATGAGTTATTTTCTTGCGTATCCCGAAGACGCTTGTCACGGACGCTGGATCCTGCAGCGCAGCGTGCAGACCACCACACTCAGTGCCATGATGCAGGTCCCCGGCTCGGGAACGATTGCGAGACTGACGTTATCCACGCCCAAATTGAAGAAGTTGATATTGTCGGTTTCGGCGAAGCGAAGCCGCAGGGTTTGGCCGGCGTGGGCCTGCAGAAGCGGGGTGATGTCGATCAGAAACGGGTTGTAGCCGGTTACGAGTGGCGTCTGTGCCGTGGTCTGGAAGAGATTCTGCAGGACGCTCGCGCCGTCCACGCTGAACAGGCCCGCCGAGGTCGTGATGATGTCCACCCGCGCCTGCTGGTTGAGAATCAAGCCGCCGGACTGATTGGTCGCGGCCCAATCGAGATTGGACGGCGTGACATATGTGCCGCCGGCATTGTTCAGATAGAGCGCGAAGCCCACGCTGGCGGATATCACGCCGTTCGGCACGACGAAATCCTGATACAGGACGTGGCTGCCTCCCGCACCGGAGTCGGTCATTGCGGCGCGCACGCCTTCCGGCGCGGCAGGCACCGCGAAGCCGTTGAGCGGGCTCGCAGTGCCGGTCTGCGAAAAGAAACCTCCGTCGCTGCCGATCTGATCGGCCGTCAACCAGCCGGCGAGGCCCAGTTCAAAGCCACCGTTTGCGATCTGGGCGTGAACCGGCGCCGTCCATGCGCCGGCCAGGACCGTTGAGACGCACGCGATCTTGAGAGCGCTCTTGCAAGTCATCGAATTTCTCCTCGTGTAGTACCGGGCAGCGGTCACGGCCGGCGCCGAATGCGAATGATTACGTTGTCGGTGTTCGACACGACATAGAGATTCCCATCCGGTCCCTGCTCGATGTCGGGCGTAATGCCGAATCCCTCGCCGATTTTGAGTGATTCGCTCTCCGTGCCATCAAACTTCTGCGGGCGGAACAGGTTGTCGGCTACATGATCGGCGAGTCTCGGATCGGCACTGACGTCGATGTGCATCCGGTCGGGCGTAAGCTTGAGTCGATAAATGCTGCCGCCGTTGCCGCCGACCTGCGCAAAGCCCCGGGCGGAACCGATCCACAACGTGCCGTCGTACTCGGGACCCAAGGCCTTGCCGGTCAGAAAGGTCGTGCCGGCGGGGCCGATTTCATATTTCCAACTGAACTCCGGATCGACGTAAACAGCACCCGGCAGCATGAATAGGCGCGACGTCGCCACGCCCGCTGTGTACGCGATGCGCGTGGGCGGATAGCGAACCTGTTGGAGAGACGTATTGAACTGCGTGGTCTCGATGTTCTTGAACTGGTCGAGCCGGCTGAGCGGTCCGGCGAGCTGAATCCATCCGCCGTTCATTCCAGGGATCGCGCGGTTGAGCTCGCTGAAGGCGTCGTCGGCGTTCTCGGTCTCCCAAAGACTGCCGCTCAAGGGGTCGAAGGCCATTCCGAAAGCATTGCGATGGCCGTACGAGTAAATCTTCTGGATATTGGCGCCGACCTCTCCGCCCATCGCGGCACCGACGCCAAAAAACGGATTGTCGGCCGGCGCCGTGCCGTCCGTGTTCAGCCGCAGGATGACGCCCGCGAGGTGTGCATCGTCGGGGGCCGGCCCGCCAAACGTGTCGTCGGTGAATGGGGGCGTCAGGAACGGGCCGTTGGCCAGGTTCTGAAGCCAGCCGCGGCGGCCCTGATCACCCATGAAGACGTAGAGCTTGCCGTCGGGTCCAAACTTGATGACACCACCATTGTGATTGCCGGCGGGATTGGCATTGTTGCTCCCGGCGTGACCGGGAACGACCGCGTTGTCAGTCTGCAGGGAGCGAAGCCGGATGAGATTGTTTGCAAGCGTTAGCGTCGTACCGTCCCAGGTGAAGCGGTCGACGCGATTTCCGAGCAATGGTGTTTCGAGCGCCACTCCGGTGTCTGCCCCGGTGCTGCTTTCGGTCCAGCGAATGTAGACTGACGGGTTTTTTGGAAAGGCCGGGTCCAGGGCGATGCTGAGCAGACCACGCTCGGAGTTGGAGTTCACCGCCAGATCGAGCGCGGGGGTTGCCTGGATCAGGCCGCCAATCACCCGTTGAACTTTTCCGGAGGCCTTTTCGAGTACCAGCATGTCATTCGGGCCGAGAAAAACGAGCCCGATCGGTTGGGAGAAGCCGGAGGCGACGACCGTGGCCTCCAAATTCGGATCCAACATTGCAAGTGGAATCGCGTCCCGGTTGCCGTCTACCCGGGCCTGCATCAGGTCGGTCGATATCAATTGTGGGCCCGCAGCGGCGATTGCAACACAAACGGCGATCACCGCAACCGTGCAGAGTCCGGGCCCACGCAACTTGAAAAGACCACGTCGAACAGGACTTTGACGACCGAGAAGCCCATCTGGCACCTGGCTCATTGGTCCCTCACTTTCTGTTGAAACAACCTGACGATCGGGGGGAACACCGGCGTACGCCGTCCATCGGCGACTCAGACGAGATTGCCACGATGCGGCCGGACGAGACTGACTCCGATTTGATTCTCGGGTCGGAAGGGATCTGGCGTGGAGCCATTCCCGCGGATAGGCGCGAAGTCAGGAGGACCAGCGACGTCGTTGCGGACGTGGTACTCCGGGATACCGGCCGCGCATCCGGTATGTTGACGGATCTCGTCCACATACAGGGCTGCTTCTTTCAGCGTTTTCGAACCGGCTCGCCGATGGGACTCTGCGCTTTGAGCGAGGGTGGAGGCGTCGGGAGATCCGAGTGATGCGATGCCCGCTCCGTCTTCCGCGCTCCGCGCAGCGGTTCCATCTAATGGAGCTAACTCTGGTCGACGCGATTCTTATTCCACAAAGAGTTTCTGAGCTCGCTTGTATTGCGAATTTTGACGGCCGATTTGCCCATGGACCTGCACAGGGTGGGCGAAAAGTGCATGCGGGCTCCACCCATGGCAGGGCAAACGGGTGAGGCGCGTGCGTTTCAAATTACGCGGGTAAGTGATCCAGCGCGGCGAGCTTTGAGAGGATGCCCGGCAGCAGGTCTAATGTGTGATCGATTTCGCCTTGCGTTGTGTAGCGCGAGAGACTGAAGCGGATTGCACCGTGGGCGGTGCGTTCCGCGATGCCCATTGCCTTCAGGACGTGCGACGGCTCCAGCGAGCCGCTGCTGCAGGCGGACCCGCTGCTGGCGCAGATGCCGGCTTCGCTCAGGGCGATGAGGATCGCCTCGGCTTCGAGCGATTCGAAACCGATGTTCGTTGTGTTGTAGATGCGGTTGGCCGGGTCGCCGTTCATGTGTGCATACTCGAAGCGTTCGAGGATGCCCTTTTCCAGACGATTACGCAGGGCGAGAACTCGTTCTCGTGTTTCCGGGGGCTCGGCAGCGGCCCGCTCGGCCGCTTCGCCGAAGCCTACGATCCCTGAGAGGTTTTCAGTGCCGGGGCGGATGTCGCGCTCCTGGTGGCCGCCGATTGTCATGCTGCGGAGGCGAGTGCCTTTGCGGACGAAGAGTGCACCGATTCCCTTGGGGCCGTGGAGTTTGTGGGCTGAGATGCTGAGCAAGTTCACAGGAAGCTTGCGAACGTCGATTGGCAGCTTGCCGGCCGTCTGGACCGCGTCGACGTGGAGCGCGACGCCGCGAGAAGCGGAAAGCTCGGCGATTTGTTCGAGGGGGAAGAGGACGCCGGTCTCGTTGTTCGCATGCATGACGCTTGCGATGGCAGTGTCGGGGGTCAGTGCGGCGGCGAAGGCGTCGAGGTCCAGATGGCCGAGGCGATCGACGGCGATGTAGGTGACTTTGTAGCCCTGCTTTTCGAGGCGCTCGCAGGTATTCAGGATGGCGGGGTGTTCGACGGCGGTAGTAACGATGTGTTTTTTTGTTGGGTGGGCTGCGAGGGTGCCGAAGATCGCGAGGTTGTCGGATTCGGTGCCACCGCTTGTGAAAATGATCTCGCGCGGTTGGGCCTGTACCAGGCGGGCGACCTGCTCGCGGGCCTGTTCGATGGCGTGCTGCGAGGCTTGGCCGAACGCGTGGAGACTGGATGGATTGCCATATAGCTCGGTCAGATAGGGCTGCATGGCGGCGGCGACTTCGGGTGCGACGCGCGTGGTGGCGTTGTTGTCGAGGTAAATGCAATCCATACTTGGAATTATAGCGGATGGAGGCATAACGTTTGCTTGACCGGGTTCGGGAGCGGTTCGATAATCGCGCGCGATCAATATGACGACGCAGGTAATCCAGATTGGGCCCGGTGACGACGCGACGGCGGCAACGGAGGCGGCGCGCGCGGGGTTGCTGTCGGGAAAGCTCGTGGTGTTCCCCACGGAGACGGTTTACGGCCTCGCGGCGAACGCGGCCGATGCGGGGGCGATTGCACGTCTTCGGGAGGTTAAGGGGGTCGCGGCTCCGAAGGCGTTTACGGTGCATGTGGGGAGAAAGGGCGACGCGGAGCAGTACGTCACAGAGTTGCCCGCTGTTGCAAGGCGGCTCATGGCGAAGGGGTGGCCGGGTCCGATCACGCTGGTGTTCAAAGGCGTGGAGGCCTCGCGTACAGCGGCATTTGAACGAATACCGGCGGGGACGCGGGACGCGATCTTCGGAGAAGGCGCCGTGGGGTTGCGGTGCCCCGATGACCGGGTGGCGTCGGCGCTGCTTGCCGGGCTCGATGTGCCGATCGTAGCGACGAGTGCAAGTCGATCGGGGCGGGCGGCGCCGATGAGCGGGTCGGATGCGTTGGCTGAAATGGAGGGGGTGGCTGAACTGATCATTGACGCGGGACGGACGAAGTACTCGCGACCATCGACGATCGTGTCGTTGAATGGGCACGGGTACCAGGTCTCGCGGGCGGGGGTGTATGACGAGCGGACGATTCGCCGGTTAGCGGCGTTTACGCTGCTGTTTGTCTGCAGTGGAAATACATGCCGTTCGCCGATGGCGGAGGCGATGGCGAGGGACGCACTTTCGAAGCGGCTCGGATGCGATCCGGAAGCGCTGGCGGAGCGCGGGATCGTCATTACGTCGGCCGGGACGCACGGGTTCGCGGGCGGGCCGGCATCGAGCGAGGCGGTGGATGTGCTACGCGAGCGCGGGACCGAGCTTCGCGGGCATCGGTCGCGGCCAGTGACTTCGGAACTGCTTGACGCAGCGGATCGTATTTACGCAATGTCGCAGAGCCACCTGTCGGCGATCGAGGACATGGACCCTGCGGCACGTCGAAAGGCGGATTTGCTGGACGAGGGGCGCGAGGTGGCCGATCCGGTGGGCGGCACACAGGAAGACTATGTGCGGTGTGCGGATCAGATCGCGGCGGCGCTGGAGCGGCGTTTGCAGGAGTTGCCGATATGAAGATCGCGGTAGGTGCAGACCATCGGGGGTTTGAGGCAAAGGAGCGGGTGAAGAACCTGTTGCGCGAGTCCGGGCACGAGGTCGTGGACTTCGGGACGGACAGCAACAAGCCGTGTGACTATCCGGATGCGGCCTATCCGGCGGCGCGGGGCGT
>CAZONT010000032.1:0-29491 GCA_964581285.1 uncultured Planctomycetaceae bacterium
TCGCTCCCGGCCGCCGACGACATGTCCTACTTCGACACCGGCGTCTTCAGGCGCCCGCTGCGTGAGACCGACCTGCACGCGGGCGGTTCGGTTTACTCGCTTGTCTGGGGCCGACGCTTCACCGACGCCCACGTCGACGCGCTGGCGAAGGCGCTTGATGTCGATACGTTTCTCATCGGCCACATCCCGCAGGAGTCCGGTTTCGCGGTTCGCAACAAGCGCGTCATCATTCTCGCCAGCGACCACAGCCACGGCGTTTTCCTGCCGTTCGATCTCTCAAAGTCTTACACGGCCGATGAGCTGGTCGAGTGCATCCGCAAGTTTGTGGCCGTTCCCTGACGCGACCGGCGGCTCCGGCCGCTGGCTTGACCGTTTCGACCGGGTGTGTTAGAAAATGGGGAAGCGGTGCAGGGACGCCCGCACGGGCACACCGAGGCATCGGCGTGATCGTTGATTGTCATACCCATATCTGGGACGCCTCCCAGCCCGGCAAGGATGTCGAGGCGTTATTTCGTCAAGCCATTGTCGGCGGTGCGGGCGGCCGTGAAGGCCGATTTGCCGGGGCGACGGTTCACCAGCTTCTGGCGGCCAGCAAGCCGGTCGACAAGACCTTCGTTCTTGCATTCAAGAGCCGCTACCTCGACGTCGAGATTCCGAATTCGGTCGTCGCAGCATGCGTCCGGGAGCACCCCGACAAGCTGATCGGCTTTGCCGGGATCGACCCGGTCAACGTCCGCGAGGCCGTCGGTGAAATGCAGCGGGCCCACGACCAACTGGGGCTTAAGGGCCTCACCGTATCGCCCGCCGCACAGGACTTTCACCCGGCCGATTCTCGAGCAATGCAGGTCTTCGCCGAAGCAGCCCGGCTCAAGATGCCGGTGCTCGTGCAGCAGGGCGTAAACGTCGCCATGGCGGCAAAGATGGAGTTCGCCCGGCCGTACCTGCTCGACGAAGTCGCCCGCGAGTATCCAACGCTCAAGATCATCATTGCCCACCTCGGCTATCCGTGGGTCGACGAGTGCGTGGTGATGCTCGGCAAGCATCCAAACGTCTTTGCCGACATCAGCGCCCTCTTGTCGCGGCCGTGGCAGGCGTACCAGGCCTTGGTGACGGCCTACGAATACGGCGTGATGGACAAGCTGCTGTTCGGCAGCGATTTTCCCCGCATGTCGGCCACGACGTGCATCGAGGGGTTGTACAGCATCAACCAGATCGTGCAGGGCACGTCGCTGTCGACGATCCCGCGCCAGCAACTGCAGGCAGTCGTCGAGCGCGATGCATTGCCTCTGCTGGGGCTCGGGCCCGCGTCGCCGCCGGCGCGGCCACCGACGCGCATACTCGATGAACATGAGGGGTAGCCACTTCGACGTCGCGGGGCGCGTCGTATTTCGCTGCGCCGTCGTTCTGACATTCGCGCTCCTGCTGCCAACCGGATGCAGCAAGCCGGTCACGAAGCTGCGTGTCGAGTCGCATCGCTCGCCCGAACCGCCGCGCGAGCTGGTGGAAACTTTCGACACGTCCTCTTTCTACTGGAACAACCGCGGCGACCTCGACATCGTGCTTCGCAAGCGCCAACCGTCGGCGATCGAAGCCGACGGCGAACTGGTGCAGATATTCTGGGCGCACGTGCTTTGGAAGCCGGTCCCCGGAACCACCTACGCCGAGCGGACACAGACCAACGCCACGTTCGTCTATGCCCTGCTGGATGTCGATCGCGCGATCAGTTACGAGGGAGCCGGTTTCCTCTATGTTTCGCTCGATCGCGGCGAGGCGAAGATGAGCGGGGCGGTCGAATCGGGAACGCTGCTTCCGACGCGCCGGGCCGGCGATGCCGTCGATGTCATGGGCCAGTGCCTCATCAGCGGAGAGTTTGTGGCACAGCGCGACGCGCGTCGCATCGTCGAATCGCTCGAGGAGTTGCGTCGACGCCTGGGCCCGCCGCCGCGGTACGAACCGCAGGAGCCGGGTCCGGAAGTGCGGTGAACGGCGGCGACCTGCGTTCCGGGAGATTCAGCGATGATGAGGCAGGGCGGTTGGTTGGGAATTGTCGCAATCGTGTGCGCGGGCGGCTGCACTTTCATCGAGCAACGAAGAACCGCCCGGCAGGAGGCGAAGTCCACGATCGAACAGGAAAAGGTTGCGCGGATTCAGGCCGAACTTGGGCAGTTCAACGATTTCTTTCAGGCGACGATTGACGAGGCGGCCACAAAGATCGAGCGCCGGGCGCCCGAGCGCGAGCAGCGCAAGGCCGCACTCCTTTGGAAAGTGCGCATGTCGTCTCTGATTCGCGGAGCCGCCTTCAAGGATGACCCGGCCGCCGGCCTCGTCGACACGTGGGCGGTTTGCGTCCGCATGGTGAACTACTTCGAAATTGGCGACGGCAAGTCCCTCTTCGGCACACAACAGGGCATCGCGCAGGACGCCGCGCGGACCGTCGAAGAGCGGATTCAGGCCATCGCTGCGGAAGTCGTCCCAACGAACCGGCTGGCGGAGATGCGGGCCAGCATCGACAGCTACGCCCGCGAACACCCGATCACCGGCGTTTTCGAGCAGCAGTCCGCCGAGCCCATCAGCACGGCGTCGGCCGGGGCGAAGGCCCTCGGCTTTCTCGTCGGTTTGCCGCTGTTGCCGATCAAGGCCGTCGGTACGCTGGCGACCGGCGGCTCGACGTTTTCTGATATCAAGCAAGTGGCCAATCGCTTTACGGATGTCGTTGAAGACCTGCCGGCCAGCGTTCGCTGGCAGATTCAACTCCTCGGAATCGATCTCGCGGAGTCACACACCGCCGGAGACTTCAAGGAGGGCTTTCGCGAAGTCCAGCAGGATCTGCGGCGGACGCTCACGACCGCAGAGAAGCTGCCGACCGACATTCGGCAGCAGGGCGAGGCCCTGCTGGATCGCCTCGAATCCGGCCAGCCGGCATTGCAGGCAACGCTGAAAGAGGCCCGCGAGACCACCGCGGCGCTGAACGCGGCGCTGAAGGATGCCCGCGATGTTTCGGATCGAATCGAGCGGACGGTCGTGCAAGGAACGGCTGCGGCAAAGGCGTGGCAGGAGACGGCGGCGGCGGTTTCCGGCACCGTGAAGGATATCGGCGATCTCCCGAAGGCGTGGAAGACGGATAACGTCCATTCGGACACTGCGTCGGCGGCGCCAGCTGCAGCGCCGGGTCCGCCTGCCCGGCCATTCGACATCAATGACTGGACGAAATCGGCGGAAGCAATCGACCGCGCGGCGGGAAGCACGCGGGCCCTGCTCGCCGATGTCGAAAAGGTCGGCGTGCCGAAAGACGTTTTCCGCCAGCTCGGCGAAATCGACTCGCAGGCGCGGGCGCTGGTCGACCATATCGCCATTCGCGCCGCCCAGTTGGTCGGCCTGATCTTTGTGCTCGTGATCGTCTATCGATGGAAGATATCGCGGCTGATCGGGCCGCGCGGTGCGTGAGGAGTCGGCCCAATGGCGAAGAGCGCGGCGGTGCGGCAGCGTCGGAAGGCGACGGACACCAGTTTGGGCATTCAGGCCCTGCTGGTAGTCGATGTTCTTGTTCGCTTGTTTGTCTGGGCGGCGGCGATGACGTTCACTCTCGTCATGATGGGCACGTTCAGCTCCGCCCGGACGCTGACTTGGGATTCGCTCTGGACATGGGGTGGCGCATGGCGATTCGCATCGACGAGCACCAATTTCTTCCTGCTGTTCAACGCGGCGTACCTCGGAGTGCTGATCGTGCTGCGATTCCTCATTCCGATTCCGGAGCGCGGCATGTACCGGCTGGTCGGCGTGCCGGACAAGAATCTCTTGTTTTCCGCACTGAGTGGAATTCTCACCAAGGCGCGTCACTACGCTCCTTTTCCGGCGTTCCTGGTCGGGTCTTTCGCGAACATCGAGCCGTTCCGGTGGCTGCTCGGCCTGCGGTACGGCCCCAAGACCAAGAGTTCGTTCTTCCTCGATCCGCTGATTCTCGATCCCTGGGGGGTCAAGATCGGTAAGAACGTCAACATCGGATTCGGGGCACTTGTCACGGCCCATCTGCAGGAGAAAGACTTCGTCATGGTCGATCCGGTCGTGATCGAAGATGACGTGCTGATCGGGGCCTACGCCGGCATCGGCTGCGGCGTCCATATCAAGCGCGGCGCTTTCATCGAGCCGTTCGCGGCCGTTAAGCCCGGCATGGTGATCGGCGAAGAGGAGTGGTGGGGCGGGATTCCCGCCACGCAGCGCGGCTATTATCGCGGTGGATCGACGGTGGCCGGCGGGAAGTCCCCGGCCCCATCGACCGGCGAGAAGACCGAATGAAAGTGCTCGTCACCGGCGGTCAGGGGATGGTGGGGCGGGCCATGCAGGCCACTGCGCCGGGCGGCGTCGAGGCGCTCTATGCATCAAGCAAAGACGGCGACCTGCGCGACCCCGCTGCTTGTCGGGCGCTCTTTGCTCGAGTACGGCCGACCCACGTCGTTCATCTGGCGGCGCGAGTCGGGGGCGTATGGGAAAACACGCGCCGCATCGGCGAATTTTTCCACGACAACGTCGCCATCAATCTGAACGTATTGGAGGCGGCCCGGATGTCCGGCGTGACGAAGCTCGTCAGCTTGCTGTCATCGTGCGTGTATCCGGATGGCATAGGCCTGCCGCTGCGCGAGGCCGATCTGCATGCCGGCGAGCCGCACACTTCGAATTTTGGCTACGCGTTCGCAAAGCGGATGCTGGAAGTTCAATCACGAGCATACGGCCTGCAATACGGCGCGAAGTTCGTCTGCCTGATCCCGAACAACCTGTACGGACCGCACGACAACTTCGACCTCGAATCGAGTCACGTCATCCCCGCGATGATCCGGAAGATCCACGCAGCGAAGTCGGGCGGCGGCGCGGCAGTGCTCTGGGGTGACGGCTCGCCGATGCGCGAGTTCACGTATTCGAACGACTTGGGCGACGTCCTTTGGTGGGCGCTGCACGAATACGAAGGGCCGCCGATCAATGTCGGCACCAGCGAAGAAGTCTCGATCCGACATGCGGCCGAGACTATCTGCGGCGCTCTGGACTACGATCCGTCAAAGTTGGTTTGGAATCGCGAGCGTCCGAACGGACAGCATCGCAAGCCGACCGACACGAGTCGATTCGCCGAACGCTACCGACGGCCGTTGACCCGGTTCGACGACGGAGTGGGAACGACGGTGGCGTGGTACCTGCGTCAATTTCCCTCCGTTCGTGGGGTACGGCAGGCGGGTGGGGCCGATGCACGATCTGGAACGGATTGAGTCGTTGATCGATCCGGCGGGCCGCGTCGCCGGCGATGTCCGCTGTCTGCGCTGCGGCTACAACCTGCGGACGCTGCCGGCAAGCGGTGCGTGCCCGGAATGCGGCGCGGCGGTGACGTCCTCCTTGCGGGGCGATCGGCTCTGCTTCAGCGAGCGCGCCTGGGTGGATTCGATCGCCCGCGGGCTGGGCGTGCTCGTGGTGACCATCGCAGGAACGGTCGCCGTGACCATCGTCGATGCGATTCTCTTTCCGCTCTCACCGGGCGGTAAAACGCGAAGCTTCTCCGCTGACCTTACGTTCGTAATGGAAATCCTTGCCCGCGGCGTTCTGGCATATGCGGTCTGGGTATTCACGCGGCCGGAACCGCGCGGACTTCGACCGTCCCACCTGCTCTCGCACCGAATCGTTCTGCGAACGCTGGCGTTACTGCAGGTGGTAACGCCTCTGTCGCGCGTGGGATTTGTGGTTTCGCCGCGTTTGCAGCAGTTGCTGATGGTCGGCATTAATGTCGGATGCCTTGCGTTCGTCCTCGGCTATTCACTGGGCTTGGCGGAGCGGGTCCCGGATCGCGAGGGCGCCCGATCGGCCCGGCGAATTCTCGCTGGAATTGCCGGCGCCGTGCTGCTGACGTTGTTCGGCGGTTTCGCCGAGTGGATGTGGCCGCAACGGTTCGCGTCGATGACGTTTGTCAGCTTTGGACTCGGTCTGTTTGTCGCTCTCTCGTTTCCGATCATCATGATGCTGGGCCGCTTTCAGCGTGTCCTGGCGCGGGTCGCAGAGACGATG
This sequence comes from uncultured Planctomycetaceae bacterium, assembly GCA_964581285.1. GTDB lineage: Bacteria > Planctomycetota > Phycisphaerae > UBA1845 > UTPLA1 > SpSt-539. The sequence goes on from CAZONT010000032.1 coordinate 6,040, forward strand.
TCGATTGCGGAAACTGGCTCGTCGTGATTTAATGGATTGAACGGAGGGAAGAATTTGGCGCTTGAAGCATACATTCCGTCGTCCGTCCAATTCGACGATCAGTCAATTGAAGACGTCATGGTCATAACGCTCTACGAGCCGGATTCTCCCGAAGCTCGCGGCAGTCTCACCGGACCGCACCCGATGGAGGCGGGCGTCGAAGGTCGGCTCGTCGTGGTTGGGCGGCGCGATGGAAAAGAATGGCGCGTCACGATGCCAAGCATCGCGGTCGGCAACCGGACCGCCCTGGGCTGCGAATACAAGATCACGGGGGCCATCGAGCGCGAAATGATCCGCGAGCTGGGCGAGGTCAAGCAGCACGAAAAAGCGCTTGAAGAGCGGTTCGATATCCGCTGAGGGAGCGGCTAGTTGGTGCGCGAGACGTCCGGCGGCTTCGCACCCGAGTAGCGGCTCTCCGGTGCTCGGACGATGATCGCTTTGACGAACGGCTCCAGGTCGCCGACCGATGCCCGATCCAACACCTGCTGCATGAACTTGAGTTTCAATTCGTTGAATTGATCGACCTGCAGGCGGTTGGTGATCTCGGCCTGCACCTCCTCGAAGCGGCGGGTGGTTCCGCCGGTGACCTTCTCGGATTTGACGATGAAGAAAGCCATCGGCGTATCGATGACTTCGCTGACCTGGCCGTTGTTCTGCCCCAGGGCGATGCGTGACGGCGGCTCATACGGTCCGCGCAGCGGTGCTGAAATCACGCCCCAGTTTCCGCCATCCTCCTTGTGGAGTCCCAGGCTGTCGGCACGAGCCACCTGGTCGAATGACTGACCGCCGCGAATTTTCGAGAGCGATGCTTGTGCTGCAGCACGGGCCGCGTCACGCGCACCGCGCTTCTCCGTGTCCGTCGGAGGTCCGTGCCCTTTGTAGTACTCGCGCACCGGAAACTCGATCATCCACAGTTCAACCGAGCGAGCGTCGGTGAAATCGGAGCGGTGTTCGTCGTAGTATTTCTGCAGATCGCGCTTGCGGACCGATATGCGCGGTTGAATCCGATCTCGCATGTATTGCTCGCAGATGATCTGACGCTTGAGCCGCTCGCGAACGTCCTGCCGCGTCTTGCCCGCCGTGGCGAGGTACTTCTCGTACCGCGATTCGCGACCGCCGAAATCGGTCGTGATGCGATCCTGTTCAAGTCGGTCGATCGCCTGGTCGATCCGCTTCTTCTGCTCGTCGTCCTTGAGATGCCGCTGTGCCTCGTGCCAGATCAGGCGTTCGCTGACCTCTCCCATTAGCTGGCGGCGGATCATCTCGAACAATAATTCGTAGTAATCGTCGCGCGGCATGGAGCGGGACGCCTGCTCCAGCTTGGGCCGGATCGGCTCGAGGATGTCATCAACATTGAGCGTTTCGTTATTTACGACGAGGACTCCGGGCATCACGCTGCCGGCCGGCGCCGGCGCGGGCTTTCCGCCCGTCGAGACGGTTGAAACCGACGTTGGAGTTGTGTCGGACGGCTGATGGGTGGAGTCTGCCTCGGGCGGTGGGACCTTTTCGGCTGTCTTCGGCTGGCCAGACCATCCCTGGCATGCGCTCAGCAACAGGGTAACGGAAAGCGTCGGGAGTGCGAGGCGGTTCAACCGCATGCGGTCAATATATGCGGTGGCGTGCCTACCGCAACCGCTGAAGCTGAGCGGTCGGATTCGCGCTTCTGAGATGTTGCGATGAGTTCAGCCGTGTCTAACGGCACCAATACCGCCCGCCGCCGTAGTAAGGTCGGTAGTATCCCCGCCCGCCATATCCGAAGCCGAAGCTGAAATTGAATCCGCGGCGGTAGCCGGGGTAATAGGCCGGGCCGCAATACCCGCCGCCGGCATAAACGACCGGCGGGTAGGCGTAGCCGTACGCCGGATAGCTGTATACGACCGGCGGGGCGTAGTAGACCGGCGGGGGCGCGTAGTAGACCGGCGCATAGCATCCGCTGACGAAATAGCCGCACCCTGCGCGAGCCGTGGCCGGCGTGAAAAACAGTGTGGCGGCCGAAATCAAGCCGCAGGCGGCGAACATCGGAATCTTGTTGCGTGTCATGATAAGGTCCTCGCTCTCCGAGATTGTATCGGTCAGCCGTCGCGCGACAAGCGGATGTTCGCTGGGCGCGGACTCCGCCAGTCCTTCCAGCTATACGGACAATCTACAATGCCGAAGGTTAGTTCTCGCTGACAATTCTCATAAGTTGCGGCGCTGGTGGAGATTGGGATGCCCGTTTCCGCCTTGCGAATCGTCGTTGGTCGTGTGCACTCGCGAGTCCGGTCGGATGCGGATGGGCGGTCCTTCCCGCAAGTACTCCAGAAAGCCGCGAACAGCGGCCCGCTGATGTGGGTCAAGCGCGGATTGGCCATATTGCGACTCATAGAACCAGGCCGTGCACGGAATGATGTCGGCGAGCCGCGGATCGGCATCCGCGACGTATTCGGCGAACTCGGCGGGCGTGGCGGAGCGCGGCTTCACAAGACCGCGACGGCGGAGCAGCAGCAGCATGCGGTCATAGAAGCGGGCATCCGGATGACGCGGGCCTACGCCGACGTCCTTCTGCCGCGGCACAAACTCGCGGGCCATCAACGCCAGCTTCCAGAAAAGGCGGAGGATCAGCGCGACCATGAGAAGCACGAGCGCAAGAACGCACCAGTAGAGCAGCCGCTGTCGCGGTTGAAGTTCGGCGGGCCCGCGGAAGAATGCGACGAGAATGTCATAAACGTAAGCCAGGCCGCTTCGCGATTCGTCGATCCGCAGGAACCAGTGTTCAAACGCACTGAAAATCTCACGGCGATATTCCGCGTCAAATGAAACGACAAAAGTGACCCATTCAAACTGCAGGTACTCGGCGAAGCTCGCGATTCGTGCGAGCACTCCCTTTCGCTCGCCGGAGCGGCGCGACGGTCCGCTGGGACTCGGATCGAACGTCGTCCAGCCGATCTCCGGCAGGAAGACCTCGACCCACGCATGAGCGTCCTTCTGTCGAACAAGGTAGAAGCCGCCCACATCAATGTATTCCGTGCCGAGGTACCCGCTGACGAGTCGTGCCGGAATGTTGACCGATTGGCAGAGGGCGGTCATGGCGGAGGCAAAAAACTCGCAGTGTCCGCGGCGAACTGTAGTGAGGAACTGTTCCAGCCGGTCGCCGCCGCGGTAGTCCGTGACGGGATCGAGCGTGTACGCAAATCCGCCGGACTTTAGATACCCTTCGAATCGTTCGGCCATCGCACGATGCAATTTTGGGTCGGCCGGGTCTCCGATGGTTGAGACAAGTTCAAACGCGATCCGGCCGACCGCCGCTGGAATGTCCGAAGCGGGCGACGAAGTACGCGCGACATGCTGCCCGGCGCTGGAAATCGGCGGCCGCTCGTCGGGTCGAAGCCGGCTGTTCTCATCGGCGCGGATCGCGTACTCCGCGCTCAGGGTCCGCGCGACGCGCGGCGTGACGGCAACCGGCGAAATCACGGTGTAGTGGACTGCCTGCCGACGGTACCCGCGGAGGGAAAGCGAATAGTCATCGCAGTTCTGATCGATCGAGTTGCCGTCTCCTGCCGAGACGGCCAGCGGCGGGTAGAGGCAGAAGAGACTCGGGCCCTTATTGGGTTCGAGCCAGATGCTCTGCGTCAGCAACTCGTCCGGCGTCAACGATCGGAATGCGGCCGACAGGCGCAGCGGCTCATCGAGTGGCGAAGGGTCGAACCTCCAGATGGATGCGAACGTGCGCGTGAGCCAGCGACCGCGCGCGTAGCAGTCAAACGAACGACCGCGTAAGTAAAGCGGCTGATCTTCGCCGCCGACCGGCACGGCATCGCGCGTGACCCGGACACGCATGACCGTCGCGTCGCTTTCGCGCAGGCCGCCGCTCCGCAGCTCGATCTGGTCAGTGTATCCGGTTACCGACGCGGCGATCGGCGAGCGCAGGCGGCCAAACATCTGACGGCTCAGGCCGCGGGGAGTGAAAACGAACGTCGCGAGTGCGGACACCAGCAGCAGCATGCTGATAACAATCGCGACACCGGCCACGCGCAGCCGCGGATGCGTCGGCCTCGGCTCGATCGCTCCGAGCGGACCTCGCGCGGCGACGGACGCCTGCTCGCGAATCTGGTGGAAGCGGATCAGCCAGTACATGCCGTAGGTGAGATCGAGCGCGAGGACGGCAGCGAAGACCACGCTCCCGCTCGTCAGGCCGCCGATGACCAGCAACAGCAGGGAAATGACGAGCAGGACACCCATGTCGCGCGCCTGCATTGCCTCGAGGAATTTGCAGCAGGCAAGGAAGACGAGAAAGTGCCCGAGAGCCAGGATGGCCGGAACCGGCTCGACGGAGAAAAACGTCTCATAGGCCAGGTAGCACATGCACGCGATCGTCAACAGCACCATCGCCACGATCGGCACGCGTCGGGGCCGGCGCGACGAACGCACGACTTCGCCGATGCAGGCGCAGAGCAGAGCCAGCAACGGAGGCCACGGATTGTTCTCGGCCTCCGCCAGTGGAATCATGCTCGCGAGCGCGATGACCAGCAGCCCGATGCGCGTGCTCCGCGGAAGCGACTTCATGTCAGTCTCCCGGACGAGCTGAGGACCGCAGTGGACCCGAGTGCCGCGAGATCGGCCCTCGAGGCCGCTCGGCGCCGCGTCGACCGCGGGGAATAGATGGCATCGAATGCCGGCGTGCCCGGCAGGTAGATCGTGACCGATCCAATTCGGCCGGCCAGCATTCGCGCGGCGTCCGCGAGATCGTCGTTGGCGCGGGCCGCGAAGATGAGGCACACTCCGCGCCACCGAGTCGGCCATCGGATATGACGAAGGTGATCGAGCAGACGGGCCTCGTTATTCCGTGGAATGGCGGCCAACTCGCGCAAGATGCGGAGCCGGTAGTCGCGTCCGCTCGCAGGCGGCAGAACGATGCCCGGTTGACCGCAGGCGATCAGGCCGATGCTGCCGTTGGCCTCGATCGCGTCGCAGGCGACCGTCGCGGTACAACTGATCGCTTCTTCGAGGCGATCGTTCGCCATCGGATCGGCGCCGGGAACGCGCGTGTCGAGGATGCACCAGATCTGGTTGGTTCCAAGCTGCGCCATCTCGCGGACAAGCAAGGTGCCCGCCCGGGCCGATCGTCGCCAGTGAATTCGACGCGGATTGTCGCCGGCCCGGTACTCGCGGAGTCCGTAAAACTCGTCTTCTCCCCGGCGGTTCATGGGTCGGCCGTCGTGCGCGGCATCAGTCCAATGACGCGTGCGCCATCGCCGCTCACGGACCGTGCCGAGCGTTGGATAGACGATCGTGGATTGCGGAATCGACACGCTGGCAAACTTGGTGATGAGGCCGAACGGAAACCGTGTGGCGAGCACAACTCGGTTGAAGTCGAGGCGGCCGCGGTGCGGACACGAGCGCAAGAGCTCAAGCGAGACCGTCCGCCCGGCCGGCAGATGTGGAATGAACGCCTCGAATGCGGGAGGGTCGCCGTTCGACTCGACTGCGTCGGTCATCTGGAGCGAGAAAACCCCGAGCCACCGTTGGCGATTGGTGATCTGGTATCGCACTTCGAACGGTTGCCCTGCCATGACGCCGTCGGGGGCGACGCGCGTGACCTCGACGCTTCGCAGACTGACCCATCCCGCAAGAAGACTGACCACGGCACTCCCGGCCAGCAGCCCGAACAAGATCAACAGCAGATTCGCATCGGTATCGATGCTGACGACTCCGATGAGGATCGTCGAAGTCAGGTAGAGCCAGCTTCCGCGCGAGAAGCGAAGGCCGGCCGTGCGGCGGGGGGCGCGAGATCGATTCGGAACATCCGGGCGGCGCATGGCGTCCTCGGCCGCGAACATCGCGCGGCGAGAATCAGGTCGGAGGCGGCACCTGCTCGAGGATCTCGTTCATGATGCGATCGTTCGACAGCGCCTGGCCGTCGTGCAGGTAGGACTTACTTACGATGCGGTGTGCGCACACGGGCACAACCAGATTCTTAACGTCGTCGGGCACGACAAAATCGCGGCCGGCCAGCAGCGCCGCGGCCCGGGCGGCCCGCGCGAGCGACAGGGCCCCGCGCGGCGAAACGCCGACCTCGAGCGACTCGTGGCGCCGCGTCGCCGCGACAACGGCCAGCAGGTAGTCCATGATGGGATCGGCGATACGCACCCGCTCGGTGATCTCCTGCAGTGCGATGATTTCGTTGCCGGACATGATCGGCTGCAGCGAGTCGAGGGCCGAGCCGCCCGGCTCCTCGCTGAGGATGCGCCTCTCGTCGTCCGGCGACGGATACCCGATTCGGATGCGGAGGATGAACCGATCGAGCTGGTTTTCAGGCAGAAAGTACGTGCCCTCGAACTCGAACGGGTTCTGCGTCGCAATGACCATGAACGGCTGTTCGAGGCGGATGGACTGTCCGTCGGCCGAGACCTGCGCTTCATTCATGGCCTCGAGAAGGGCCGACTGCGTCCGGGGTGTCGTGCGGTTGATCTCGTCCGCCAGGATGACGTTGGCGAAGATCGGCCCTTTCTTGAACTCGAACAGACCGAGCTTTTCGTTGTAGATCGAGACGCCGATGATGTCGGACGGGAGCAGATCGGGCGTCATCTGGATGCGGGAAAATCCGCAGTGAATCGAGCGCGCCATGGCCCGCGCCAGGACAGTCTTTCCGACGCCGGGCACGTCTTCGATCAGGACGTGTCCGCGGGCCAGCAGCCCCGTCAGAAGCTGATTGACGGTGACGGTTTTGCCGTAGAAGACCGAGGCAATGTTCTCGCGAAGCCGCTTGAGGCGGTCGAGAAGTGCGGATGATGACTGATCGGTCAGGGTGGGCATTGCGTGCTCATGCGGACGACGAATCCGGTCGCACTCATTATATTCGGGCGGGGGCGGCTTGCGTAGCGGCGGTGGTGCGTGGCGGACGAGTTTGTCTCTGAGCCGATCGATCCAGACGCCGGCACCTTTGATGCTGCGGCGATGGCTCGCGGCGAGCCGGGCCTGCCGGCTGGCTTCACCTGGCGCGAGCGGCACTACACGATCGTGGCGATCCTGGCCGATTGGAAGGAAAGCGAGGCCGAGGGCCATCGCCGCGGGGCGGAGTTGTACTACCGCAAGCGGCACTTTCGCGTGCGCGTCGACACCGGCGAGGTCATGTCGATCTACGCCGTGCGACACGTCAAGCGGGGCGAGAGTGCGAAGAGACGCTGGTGGCTGAAGTCGGTGGAGCGGGACGCCAAAGATCGATGACGATCGTGATAAGTTGCACCCCAAACGCCAGGCCATACACGCCGCCGGCAGTGGCGATGAGGTAGATGAAGCCGGGAGACACCCGCGCAAGCCACCAACTCCCAAAGTCGACAACGAGAACGAGCATCGGAATCGGCGTGAGCAGCGATCGCAGCGCCGCCGGCAGCCGCGTATGCCAGAACAGGGTAGCGACGATGAGCGTGAAGATCGGGATCGCCAGCATGTGGGCGTGCGTGACGAGGATCAGGTGAGGCGTTTCCTGCGGGCCGACGCGGACTGTCGCCTGGGACGTTTGCGGCGAAGCCGTCGTGAACTTCCCGATCATCGAATAATCGAGGGTGAGCTGGTCCGGGCCGAACGGTGCGATCGTGCCGATCCGTTTCCCGCTGTCGGCCGCGTGACAGCGAAGGCAGTTGAGCGTGATGACGCGGCGCGGCGTGCGGCCTTCGCGCTTCTCGTCGAGGCCGGCTTCGCCATTGCCCGCGGCCAGCCAGCCGTGCAGGGCGGCGTAGTCCTCGTCGTCGGCAATGTACTGCCGCATGGCGCCCTCGATCATCTGCAGCATCCGCGACGGAACGATGGTGCGACTGTCGCGCGTGATCGTCAGTCCGCTGTAGGCCGCGCGGAGGTCGTCGAGACTCAGTCCCGGCTTGCCGTCAGCCCCGCTGTGCGTGGCAAAGATGTTGGCAATGGCGAAGAGATAGCCGACACCCAGCATGGCGAGAAACGCCGTAAGCGTAATGCGAATCGGGGTGGGGAGCCGGCAGAGTTGAATATCGACCATCCGTCGTCAGTTCTCGTTTTTCAGTTCCGCAAGCACCGCGGAAGTGACCTTCGCGACGACCTCGTCGAGCGTTCCGGCGATTCGTGCTCCGGCCGCGCGAGCATGGCCGCCGCCGCCGAATTGTCGCGCAAGCAGGGCGACGTCGATATCGCGCTTGCTGCGAAGGTTCACGCGGATCGGGCCGCCGTCCGGCGATTCCGAGAAAAAAACAGAGACGTTCACGGAGGCGATCCGCATCGGCTCGTTGACAATCTCTTCCGTCATGGCATCTGTCGCCCCGCATTCAATCAGTGTCTGACGCGTAAGCGTCTGAATCGCGATCCGCTCATCGGCAACAAGCTGAAGCCCCGACAGGACCCGCGCAATAAGCCGCACGCGCGCCGCGGCGTCACTGAGATAGATGCGTTCGTACAGGTCGCTCGGGACGACGCCGAGCGCCGTGAGTTTCGTAGCGACGTCCATGGCCGCATGAGACGTATTTGAAAAGCGGAACCATCCGGTGTCAGTGGCGAGCCCGGCGAAGAGCGCCTCAGCGGCCTTGTCGCTGACCATCCAGCCCGCGGCCTCGCAAAGCTGAAAGACGATCTGAGCCGTCGCGGCTGCGTCTTCGTCGATAAGCTCGGCGTCGGCCACGCTGTCCCGAGTCTTGTGGTGGTCAATGACCAGCAGTCGTTGCCGCACGGCCTTCAGGAATTCGGCGATCGGCTCGAGTTGCTGAAACGCGGAGGTGTCGAGGACGCAAACGAGGTCGCGCGCCGCTGCCTTCTGCGGCGAGATGTCCCGGCCCCACCGAACGATCGGAACGTCTCCGGTGATAAACGCGTACCGCGGCGGAACTTCGTCGAAGAGCACGACCGACGGCGAGAGTCCACGATCCCGAAGCACTCGCGCGAGTCCGACGACGCTGCCGATGGCGTCGCCGTCGGGGCGTGCATGTGTAATCAGCAGGGGCGACGTCGATGCCGCCAGTCGTTGCGCGGCGGCTGAGAATTCACGCGAGCCGATCACGGAACCCCTCCGGTTGCAGACTCCAATCGGATTGTTCGGACCTGCTCGACATCCTTCGCGATCTGTGCCGTCAGTTCATCGGGCGACCCGAAACGCTGCTGATCGCGAAGTCGACGCACGAACGCGATCCGCGCGGGCTTATCGTAAAACGCGCCTTCAACATCGAGCAAGAATGCCTCCACCACGAGCCGCTGACCGTCAAACGTCTCGCGCCGGCCGATGCTGATCGCCGCCCGCGAGACCGCCCGCTCGATCGTCGCAGTTCCGGCGTACACGCCTTCGGCAGGGATGAGCTGCCCCGACGTTTCAAGATTGATCGTCGGATATCCGATCGATTTCCCGACTCCTGCGCCATGGATGACCCCGCCCAACAGCTCATACGGCCGGTGCATGCAACGCAGCGCCGTCGCGACATCGCCGCCACGGAGCAGGTCGCGGATCAGGCCGCTGGAGATCTGCTTCCACGAGCCGTCAGGCATGCGGGCGTCCTCGGCGTCGACGACCTCGACGATGTAGCCGCCCTGCGATGCAAAGGAGCGAAGCATGTCGGTATTGCCCTTGCGGTCGTGCCCGAAGCCGAAGTTGCCGCCCTCGACGATCGCCTTCGGCGCGAGCCGGCGGATGAGAATGTCCCCGACGAACGCCTCGGCGGTAATGTCCAGGAACGCTCGGTCGACCGGGACGACGATGACGCCGTCAGCGCCCTTCAGACGCAGCAACCGGCACTTCTCTTCCAGCGGCGTCAGGATCGGCGGCGCGCGGTCAGGCCTGAGGATCACAACCGGGTGCGGCTCGAACGTCATCGCGACGACGTGCGTTCCAAACTCATTCGCAAGCTGTCGGGCCCGCAGGAGGATCGACTGGTGGCCGTGGTGAACGCCGTCAAAGTTGCCGATGGTCAGGACGCAGTTCCGCCACGGCGGTCCGATCGCATTCAGCGAGTGTATGACACCGAGTGACGAGGCCACGAAACGGACGCTCCTGCGGACCAAACGGCGATTGTAGGGGGTCACGACGGCGTCGTCGCCCGCCAACGTCGGAGCCGCAAGGCATTCAGAACGACGGTCAGCGAGCTGGCCATCATGGCGCCGGCCGCGAACGATGCCGGCAGCACGCCGACGGCCGCCAGCGGGATCATCAGCACGTTGTAGCCGAAGGCCCAGAACAGATTCTCGCGGATGATGCGGGCGGTCGCCCGGGAGAGGTCGACCGCGTCGCCGACCAGCAGGGGGGTCGAGCCGATCAGGTTGATGCCCGCTGCTTCAGCCGCCACGTCAGCCCCGGTTGCGAAGGCGACGCCGACATCCGCCGCAGCCATTGCCGCCGCGTCGTTCACGCCGTCGCCGACCATCGCAACGCGCCGGCCGCGGCTGCGAAGCTCGCGGATGTACGAAACCTTGTCGGAAGGACTGGCGGCGGCGCGTACCTGGGCGATGTTGACTTCCTTGGCGACCGTCAGCGCCGCAGGTTCGGCATCGCCCGTGAGCAGGTGGCTCTCAATGCCAAGGCGATGTAGTCGTTCGACCGCCTGGCCCGCCGACGGACGAACATTGTCGCGAAGTCCCATTGCACCGACGTGCTTGTCGCCGATTGCGATCTGGACGAGCGAACCATCCACGGTTTGCGTCAGCAGACCGGGACTCAGGTAGATACCCCGTTCCGAGAGCAATGCCGCGCTTCCGATGAGGATCGACTGGCCCGCGATCTTCGCCGCGATCCCGCCTCCGGGAATGCTCTCAAAGTCGTCCGGCTCGGCGAGGTCGATGTCATTGCGTCGCGCGTGCGCCACGATGGCCTTCGCGAGCGGGTGCGGTGAGAACTGCTCGGCCGACGCCGCCAGGTGCAGCAACTCTGTCTCATTGAAGCTGTCGGAGGCCCGCGAGACCGACACGACGACCGGGCGTCCTTCGGTAAGCGTTCCCGTCTTGTCCCAGACCACGGTGTCGATGCGGCCAAGCGTTTCGAGTGCCGCCGCGTCGCGAGCAAGGATGCCGCGCAGCGCGGCGACTCCGGATGCAACGGCGATGGCGGTGGGGGTGGCGAGGCCCATCGCGCACGGGCAGGCGATCACAAGCGTCGCGATGGCGGCGCTAGTCGCCAGAGCCGTGGCGCCGCTGCCCTTCAGTAGAATCCAACCCAGGAACGTCAGCACGGCGATCGTAACGACGATTGGCGTGAAGACCGCCGCCACGCGATCGGCCAGCCGCTGCATCTGCGTGTGGCTCGCCTGGGCGTCTGAGACGAGCCGCATGATGCGCCCGATCGTCGCAGCGCTCCCGGTGCGCGTCGTCCGAATCAGCAGCGTGCCGTCGACGACCAGCGTCCCGCCGAGCACTTCATCGCCCGGTTTCCGTTGAACAGGCAGCGACTCGCCCGTCATCAGACTCTCGTCGATCGCCGCATGGCCCTCGACGATGACCCCGTCAGCAGGAATCGCGTGATGCGGCGGCACCGAAATCAAGTCGTCGACACCGATTTCGGCGGCCGCAACCTCAACAATCTTCTCGCCGCGACGAACGAGCGCCGTCTGCGGCGCGCGACGCGCGAGGGCGGCCATGGCCGCGGATGTCTGGCCGCGAGCCCGGATTTCAAGATAGCGCCCGATCGCCACGAGCATCAGGATGACTGCGGCCGCGTGGTAATGGATGAACTCCGGCCGCATCGCAAAAGTGCCGAACACGCTGCTGACAAACGCCACGACGACCCCCATCGAGATGAGCAGATCCATGTTGGCCGTGCGGTGCATGAGCGCCCGCATGCCGCCGGCAAGGATCGGCCCGCCGGCCGGCCCGGCCATCATGAGCGTCAGCAGGCAGCCGGAGATCAGGTATCGACCGAACGATCCGGCGGCGTGTGTGGCTTCGAGACCATGGCCGAAATGGTCGAGCGCGAGAATCGGCAGCGTCAGGCCGATGGCGAGGATCATCGCCTGCCGCTGGCGGCGGAGTTGCTCGCGACGGTGCGGATCGGCGTCGGTGGCCAGTGCGTGCTCGCGAACGGCCGGCATCGGCTCGGCGTCATACCCGGCCGCGCGGACGGCTTGGATCAGCGTTTCACGATCGACCGCAGACGAGCCGATGACGCGGGCCGATTCCTGCAGCAGATTGACCCGGGCGTCGCCGACGCCGGGCGCGGACTTGAGCGCCTTTTCGACCCGTGCAACGCACGCACCGCAGGTCATGCCGTGAATTTGGAGGTCAGTCGTTTGCTGGGTCGCAGTCGGAGTCATCCGAAGTGTGCGGCGTCCGAAACCTTCCTGAAGCCATGAACGGCGTAGCCCGCCGACTTCACCGAGTCGACGATCGCCGCCGTCGTCGTTTGCGCCTCGTCAAAGCGCACCGAGGCCGCCCCGACCTGCACGTCGGCATCGGCGACGGCCGGATTTCGCCGGATGGCATCGACAACCGAGCGGACGCAGTGGTCGCAGGTCATCCCGCCGATGGTCAGCTCGACGCGTGTCATGTGACGAACTCTTTCTCTTCGCAGAGCCGTTCGAGCATGTTTTCGAGAAAGTCGACCGCGTTGACCGCGGTCAGGACATCGACGCCCGGCAGCGACGGGTGTTTCAAGACCGGCTTCGAATGGCCCGCGCGGTCGCCCGACGTCGTGATTTCAACGGCCATCCGCGTGCGAACGAACAAGTCGGGCCAGAGCATCGCGCCGACCGCGAGGGCGTCGTGAATGATGAACCGGCCGGGTCCGGCCTCGGAGGAATTCCGCAGCGGAAACGCCATCACCTTCGCCAGGAACTCGCCCGTGGCCGTTTCGCTGGCGGCGAGATGGGCAAGATGCGATTCGTCGAGACTGACAAACTTCGTCACATCGAGCGTCAGCAGCGAGATCGGCAACCCGGACGCCATGACCGCCGCCGCCGCCGCCGGATCGCGATAGAAATTGAACTCGGCGACGCCGTGCACGTTGCCCTTGCACCACAATGCCCCGCCCATCACGTAAATATGTTTGATCTTCGCCATTGCCGGCTTGTTTTCGGCCAACATCGCGGCGACGTTTGTCAGCGGGCCGATGGCGATGACGCTCAGGTCACCCTGCGAAGCCAGAAACTCGCCGTACACATCGTGATAGTCGCGAACTTCGACGTTGGTCGCCTCGGGGATTCCCGCATCGCCGAGCCCATCGCCGCCAAAGACGTGCGTGGCGTCATGCAGCCCGGGCGTTTTCTGATCGAGTCCGCGGCCGATCATCGGCCAGCGGCCGGGGCGAATAGCCGCCAGCAGCCGGCCGATGTTCCGTGTGGCCTGGTCGAGCGAAACATTGCCGCCGACCGAAACGAGAGCCCGGACGTCGAGTTCGGGCGAGATCAGTGCGAGGCCGAGTGCGACCGCGTCATCCACGCCCATGTCAGTGTCGATCAGAATCGGTGTCGGCATCGCGCGTCCGTTCTAGTCGCGGGTATCCGTTACGTCCCAGTTGCCGCCCGGCGTACGAACAAGCGTGACGATCCGGCCGCGCCGCCCCGTAATCTCGATGGCCTGATGGTCGATGGTCAAGTTCCACGGACCGCGGTCGGGTATGCCCGCCGGAAGCTGCTTCAGATCGAGTCGCAGCACGCGGACATTCTCTGTTCGGATGTGCAGCCGGTTGCCGCCCGGCGTGTTTGCGTCAAGCTTGCTGTTGGATTCCGGGTCGGTCACGTCGATCGGCTTGGCCCATGCGGTGCCGGCGTCATGTGTCGGCTTGGCCGGCTTCGGCTTCTCGGGCGGAGCCACCGCTGGATTGTCGTCCGTCGCACGCATCGTCGTCGTCGTGGCAGGCCGCGTCGCCGGCGCGGTCGTCGGCACGGGCTTCGGCCCCGGTTGGCGCTCGCAGCCCGTTACCACGATCGCGAGCAGAAAAATGGCCGTTGTCGCTCGATGCATCGCGTTGACGCCTCCGGTGGCCTGAAAGATGATACGCGAAACCGGCCGATCGGTCGCCGGGAATTGGGAGCCACATGCCGCCACGAATACGTTCAACCACAATCCTGACGGTTCGGCGCGACGGCAAGGTGGCACTCGGCGGTGACGGCCAGGTCACGCTCGGCGACGCAATCGTCAAGCACGACGCGCGCAAAGTGCGGAAGCTCGGCGACGGGCGCGTGCTGGCGGGTTTCGCCGGGTCGGCCGCCGACGCCTTTGCACTGCTCGAGCGCTTCGAGTCGAAGATCGAGCAATTCAAGGGCAACACCAAGCGGGCGGCTATCGAACTGGCCAAGGAGTGGCGGACCGACCGCGCCCTGCGGCGGCTCGAGTCGATGCTCATCGTCGCCGACGCCGACGTATCGTTGCTCATCGGCGGCAGCGGCGACGTCATCGAGCCGAGCGATGGAATCATCGCCATCGGATCGGGCGGCCCGCTCGCGACGGCCGCAGCCCGGGCCCTCGCGGCCCACTCGAAGCTCTCGGCGAAGCAGATCGTCGAAGAGTCCTTGCGGATCGCCGGGGCGATCAACATCTACGCAAATCAGAACATCTCAGTCGAAGAGTTGTAGGCGAGGCAGCGCCGGAATCAGAGCAGGCCGCGAATCGCGCCGCCATCGCAGGCAATGGTCGTACCCGTGATGAAGCTGGCCTTCTCGCTCGCAAGGAAGGCCACGAGCGCGCCGAGTTCGGCCGGGTCGCCCATTCGCTTCAGCGGAATGGCCGCCGTCATCTCGGCCAGCACCTGCTCCCGCGACTTCCCTCCCGACTGGCTTCGCACATCCACCAGCTCGTCCATGCGATCGGTGCGGTGAATCCCAGGGCAGACGTTGTTGACGAGAATGTTGTGCGGAGCCAGCTCGAATGAAAGCGTCTTGGCGAGCCCGATGATGGCCGGCCGCACCGTGTTGGACAGCAGCAGCCCCTCGATCGGCTGCTTGGCCGACATGCTGGTGATGTTGATGATGCGGCCCCAGTTGTTGGCCTTCATGAACGGCACGACCTCGCGGATCAGTCGAACGACGTTGAGCAACGTCGACTCGACCGCCGCGACAAACGCCCCGTCGTCAAGCGTGTCGAACGTCCCCGGCTTCGGCCCGCCGGTGTTGGTGACGAGCACGTCGAGCCGGCCAAAGCGTGCGATGGTTTGCTCGACGGCGCGTTTGCAATCGTCGGCAGCCGTGATGTCGGATGGAACGGCGTACGCCGGCACGCCGAACTTGGCTGCAATCTCATCGACCGCGCGGTTGAGCGTGTCGCGCGATCGTGCGATCAGCGCGACGCGCGCCCCCTCGGCCGCCAACGCGTCCGCCGACGCGCGGCCAAGCCCCTTGCTCGCGCCCACGACGAGGGCCACCTTGTTCTTGAGGCCGAGGTCCACGTAGGTCTCCCGCAGGACTTGGATTGAGATGAACGGCGGTGTTACGCGCTGACGGCAGCCGGTTCGAGTCGCCGTGCCCCGTGCTTGGCGGCGCCGGACGCCGCGCCGCGAAAGACGCGAATCCGCCGGCCGGTCTTACCCTGCACGTCGGCCAGCGCCTGGGCCAGCGCGTCGTGACATTCGCTCGTGTCGCGCATGAGGACGACAACTCCGCCGCCCGCGCCGTAGCCGGTCGACTTCGCGCCGAAGAAACCCTTGGCCGCGCCCCGCTCGCGAATGGCGGTGATGATCAGATCGGTCTCGAGCGTGCCCACGCCGCAGCGCTGGCTGTAGCTCCAGTGCGAGGCGTACATGAGTTCGCCGGCCTGCTCGAGGTGCTTCACATCGCCGGTCCGCCGGGCGCGTGCAATCTCAGCCGTGAAATCGTCCACCCGTCGCGATTCGTAGATGACGTGCTCCGCACGCGAGCGAATCTTGTACGTCCGGGCCGGATCGACCACCAGTTGCGGGTCGGACAGCGTGCCGTGCCGCTCGATAAACGCCTTGCCGGTCATCTTGGTCGGCACGCGGTTTCGGAAGCGGGCGACAAACTCCTCCGGCGGGACGTTCGCGAGATACGACGCGTTGACTTCGGCCTTGTTGCGATGGTCGGCCCGGATCAGATCGCGAATAACCGTGTGTCCCATCAGGGCGGCCACGCGCGATTCGTACTGCCGGCTCGCCGCAACCGGTCGGCCGATCTCGCTGTCGAGCGCGACAATCGTCGTGCCTTCCGGCAATTCCAGGACATCCTGCGACGGATGCGGCTGCGTGCGAACGAGCAGCAAGCTGCCCGGCACCGCGAGCAACGACGCGAGCGGAACGCGATGACCGTGCGATGGAATGCCCGCGGCAATCGACGCCGACCGGCAGACTCCGCTCTTGTGCAGCACGTCGTACGGCGCGGCGATCGCGGCCGCGACCGCTTCGATCACCGCCGCGCCCAGCGCGCCGGCCAGGTCGAGCTGTGCATCGGTCGGCCAGTCGCACCGCACGATGATGCTCAGCCCGCCCGCGAGCGGTTGCGACGAGCCGTTGGTCACCAGCAGGCGCAGCAGGTGCAGGATCAGTTTCGTTCCAATCGCCTCAAAGCCGGTGACGTCTTCACGGCTGAGCAACTCCGGCGGCGCGGCGTGCGTCAGGGCCGACACCGGCACGCCATACTCGCGCGGCTGCTCGCGGGCCGTCATCCAGCAGATGACGATCCGCTGATCGTTTCGCGGCGAGGCAGCCGCGGCGACCGCGACGTCCAGCGCCCCTTGCAGGGCAAGTCCGCCGCTTTCCTCGCACGAGCCGCCCATCACATCGACGACCGCCGGCGCCCGCGTCACAACAACCGTGTGCGCGGCGACCGAGTCTGCCGGCATGAACTGCGGCAGACGGGAGCAGAAATGCTCGACATCCGTACGGCATGCTGTTTGGGTCATACGCATATGCGTCCCGCCGCGCCACGGGGGGCGATGCCAGTGTCCCTTATCCGCACACTTCGCGAAGAACGGTGTCCTCGACAAACAGGGGCGTCTCGGCGGCCACGCCGAGGGCGATGGCGTCCGACGGCCGGGAGTCGACCTCGACCACCCGCCCGTTCTGACGAATAACGAGCTTCGCGAAGAACGTGTGCTCTTTCAGATCGTGAATGACAATCTTTTCGATTTCGCCGTCCATCTTTTCGATGACCGTCGAGAGCAAATCGTGAGTCATCGGACGCGGCAATCGCATCTTCTTCAGGCGCCGGTCGATTGCGTTCGCTTCCATGTCGCCGATGACAATGGGGAAGCTCCGCTCTCCATCCCGCTCCTTCAGCACGATGTATTGCTGCTCCGCGTTGTCGTGGATGATGATCCGCGCCAAGTCCACGCGAATCTCCATGACGCACCTCCGACGACGCGCGCAGGGTACCGCTGTCGCCGAGCAACTGTCAAGCAACCGCTCAAAGCAGCGCATGTGAATTCTGCCGCCGCGCCGAGTGGGCGGCTTGACATTTCCTCGCGCTGCGTCCTCTCGCTCGTATTTCGCGCGCTGCGGTAAACTTGACAGCTCCGAACGGAGGTGTTGGGGAGTCGGTCGGCCGTCTCAGTCGAGATCGGCAAGGTGCTGGCGGAGCAGCGCGGCCTGCTGCTGCAGCTCGGCGGCGCGTTGCCGCGCTTTTTCCACGACCTCGGGGGCCGCCCGCGACGTAAACGACTCATTGGCAAGCCGATCGGCCTCGCGCTGGGCCGCGGCCTGCTTCTCGTCCGCCTCGGCGCGGAGCCGGGTCCGCTCCGCCCCCAGGTCGACAAGGTCGCCGACGGGGATAAACACCTCCGCCGCGTCGTGAACGTGGGTCATCGAGCCCGCCGGCTTGGCCGCGTCGGGGGCGAAAATCAGTTCGTCGGTCCCCGCGAGCAGCTTTACAAACCCGCCGTGCCGTCCAAGCAGCTCGCAGCAGCGGGAATTCCCCCGGACCACGGCCTTCGGCAGCGTCCGCAGGGCCGGCTGGCCCGGCCGTAGTCCATTCACCCGCGTCCGGATGTCCCGGACCGTACGAATGATCGCCTTCAGTATCTCCATATCCTGCTCGACCGACTCGTCGCGGTCCCCCGGGGTGGCTACCGGCCACTTGGCCGTCACCAGCAGCGGCTCGGCTGCGATCATTTCAGCGATCCCGCGCCGCGGGGCGGCGGCCAGCTGCTCCCAAAGGGCCTCGGTCACGAACGGCGTCACGGGGTGCAGAAGCCGGGCCAGCCGATCAAGGCACCACACCAGCACCTGGCCGGCCACGGAAGCCGGCCGCCCGCCCGCCCGCAGCCGCGGCTTGACCATCTCGACATACCAGTCGCAATAGTCGTTCCACATGAACGAGTAGATCGTCTGCACGTAGTCGCTGAAGTGATAACTGTCGAGCGCCTTCTGCGCATCGGCGACGCACGCCGACAGCCGCGAGAGAATCCAGCGGTCCTCGAGCGCCAGCTCGCCGCGCGGAATCGGCTGCGGCATCGACTTGTCGAGATTCGGCAGCACGAAGCCGGTCGCCACCTGCCACAGCTTGTTGACGAAGTTGCGGCCCTTCTCGAACCGCTCCGACGTGTTGACCTGTCGGCCGTCCGGCAGCTTGATCGGCTTAACCGGCATGCGGATGTCCTGCGTCTCGGTCGCCAGCTCCGCCAGCGTATAGCGCAGCGCGTCGGCCCCGTACGCGTCGATGATGTCGACCGGATCGACGCCGTTGCCGAGCGACTTCGACATTTTCCGTCCCTGCCCGTCCTGGATGACGGCGTGGATCACCACATCGCGGAATGGCGCTTCGCCCACATTGAACAACCCCGACATCACCATCCGCGCCACCCAGAGCGTAATGATCTCGCGGGCGGTGGACAGCGTCGTCGTCGGATAGAAGTACGCGAGGTCCTCGCTCCTCCCCCCCTTACCAAGGGGGGGGTGGGGGGGTCCGTCGGCAGGCCACCCCAGCGTCGAAAGCGGCCACAAGGCCGACGAAAACCACGTATCGAGAACGTCCCCGTCCTGCTTGAAGCCGGCCGCCTCGAGCATCGCGCGAGCGTTCTTACTCGCGGGTTCATCGTTGGGTAGGCACACGAAGACGTTTATCGCTTGGTCAGCTGCGTCACCATTGACGCCGTGAAATAGCGTCTTTTCGTCCCACGGGATCGGTTGCCAGTGCCCAACCGGAGTGACAACAACTCCATCGAATCCAGACATTCGGGCATTATCCGCTTCGCTCCACCCTGGCCTGCCGGAGAGTTCCGACGTGGGATGATCGTATTGACGGTGCCACACCGGTATCCGATGCCCCCACCAAAGCTGCCGGCTGATGCACCAGTCGCGCTTCTCTCCCAGCCAATCGAGATAGGTCTTGGCGTAGCGATCAGGGAAGAAACCAACGTGCTTATGCGTCACGGCATCGATCGCAAGCTGCGCCAGCCCGGACTTCCCACGCAGCGCCGGAATCTTCGCCGCCTGCTCCGGCGGCAAATCACCCATCCGCACAAACCACTGATCCGACAGATACGGCTGAATCGGCACTTTGCTTCGGTCGGAGTGGCCAACCTGGTTTTCGTAATCCTCGATCTTCTCGATCAACCCCTCGGCGTCGAGATCCGCCACAACCTTCTTGCGGGCGTCTTCAAACTTCTGCCCCGCATACGGCCCGCCATTCTCATTCACGCGCCCGTCCGGCGTCATGATGTTGATCAGCGGCAGATTGTTCCGCTGCGCGCACGCATAATCATTCGGGTCATGCGCCGGCGTCACCTTCACGCAGCCGGTCCCGAACTCGCGCTTCACCAGCATCCCGTCGCCGATAATCGGAATCTCCCGATCCATCAGCGGCAGCAGCACCGTCCGTCCGATCAGCGGCGCATACCGCGGGTCCTCCGGGTGCACGGCCACCGCTGTGTCGCCCAGCATCGTCTCCGGCCGCGTCGTCGCCACGATCAGGTGCGTCAGCCGCACGTCGCCCGCGTCGCCGGAGACTACAGCCGCTTCCTTCAGCGGATAGCGAATGTGCCAAAGATGCCCGCGAACCGTCTCGTGATACACCTCGTCATCCGCCACGGCCGTCTGAAGCTGCGTATCCCAGTTGACCAGCCGCTTGCCGCGATAGATGAGCCCCGCCTTGAACAGGTCGAAGAAAAACTGCCGCACGGCCGTCGCACACTGCTCGTCCAGCGTAAACCGCGTCCGCTCCCAGTCGCACGAGCACCCCATGAGCTGAAGCTGCTCGATGATCCGCCCGCCGTACTTCTCCTTCCACTCCCAGATGCGGCGGACCAGCTCCTCTCGGCCCAGATCGTGCCGCGTCTTCTTCTCATTCTTGAGGATGTCTTTCTCAACCGCCGCCTGCGTCGCAATGCCCGCGTGGTCCGTCCCCGGCATCCAAAGCGTATTAAACCCCGCCATCCGCTTGTGACGGACGAGAATGTCCTGCAGCGTATTGTTCAGTGCGTGCCCAAGGTGCAGCGCCCCCGTCACATTCGGCGGCGGAATGACCATGACAAACCGCTTCTCGGGCGGCCGGTCGTCCGGCTCGGCGTGAAACGCTCGGGCATCAAGCCACTTCTTGTAAATGCGGCCCTCAACCTCGCGCGGACTGTATGCTTTCGACGGTGCGTCACTCATGCACCGTTCATTAGACGGAAAGGGCGGGGAAAGTCAAAAAAAGCGGGAGCAATCAGGGGCGGATGCCCACAGACTCGGCGACCGTGGTGAGGCGCTTTGACCCCAATCCGACGTTCGACGCCCCCTCGGGCCACATCACGAGGTTGATGCTGTATTCGTTCAGCGACTCATCAATGTTATAAGTGATGCCGGTGTACCACCGCGGCCAGCGGCGAATGAGCGAGATCTCGGTCGAGTAGTTCCGGCTGTAGTGAATATCGTAGAACTCGCGGAAGGCGAACGTGTACTTTTCATTGAGCTTGTAGTTGGCGCCGAAACCAATCAGGTTGTCGTACGTGTCGTGGATGTACCGCCAGCCGAAGAAATACGCCAGCCGCGGATCGCGTTCAACATTGATCGACGCGCTTTGAACACCCATGTGCCCGGCGTTGAGGTCGTAATCGGCCGTGTACAGGATGGCCGTCGATTCGCTGACGCGCCAGGTCACGTCGGTGCCGAGGAAATTGCTGCTGATGCTGTCTTCTGGCCGCGCAAAAATGTAGTCGCCGTGCGTGTCATCGGTCGGCCGCGGATGCGAGAAGAAGCCCGCCTCCACGTCCCAGACGATCCAATCCACCGTCCGCCACCGACCCGGTCCGCCGCGCTTGGTCTGCCACCGCTGCCTTACGCCGAGTGTCACACCCGAAAAACCGTCGATCGTCTCCACGCCCTGGTCGAACGGCGACAGGTCGTCGCTCGGCACATTGTTCCCTGCAATCCAAAGGCCGACATCCGGCTTGATGATGTGCTTGATGCGGTGAACGTTGAACATCTCCGATTCGACGTTGTCGTACGTCCGCTCAAAGAACATGTTTCCGTTCACGCCGGCGGCCCCAAACGTTCTGAATCGTCCGCCGCCATCGTGCGGGCTGTCATCCCAACCGCTGAGCCGACCGGCCACGTAGGGCGTCAGTTTGATCGGCCCGATCGCGGGCAGCGGGAAGCGGACTTCCTGCCGCGTGTCAGCCCGCGCCACGGTGCTGGTGTTTCCAGTGTTGTCGGCCCGCTCATCCTGGTCGACGTAGACTCGTTCATTGTCGTTGAGATATCGCACGGCGCTTAGCCGTTGCTCGGAATAGAGCGTCAACCAGTCCATTACCGGTTCGCCCACCACCGAGAAGATCACGTCCGGGTAATGCTCCGTGAGGGCGATCCAGTTGTTCAGGCGCCAGTTGAACAGCGTCTGGAATTCCCAGTTGGCCTTCCGCTTCATCAGGTAGATGACGGTTTCCTGCGTCTTGGCGTTCTCGAACTCGTTTCGATAGTACGCTTCGAGAAAATTGCGGTCGCTGATGTAGGACAGTTCAAGCGTGAGCTGCCAGTCCTGCGGCAAATATTGGCGGTGACGCCAAAGAATACGCCCGCGGTTTTCCGTGTCGGGGTAGCCGTTGCGAAGCGGCCCGAGGTTCTCATCCTCGCCGGTATCGTGAATGTAGTACGAGCGAAACAGACCGTAGTAGTTCTCCCGAATGTAATCGAGGTCGATGCCGACGCCCGGCCCGCGTTCGGAGTAGTAGTCGAGGTGCAGCGTCGCGTCGTAACCGACCGGCTGCTGCAACCCGAGCAGGTTGAACAGATACCACCGCGATTCAACCATCATTCCGAACTGGTTGTTGTAACCGGAACGGATCGACTTGAACGCCATCGTGTCTTCCGAGAAATCACCGCGGGCCACCGGCCAGTAAAGGATCGGCACGCCCTCGACTTCGAGCGTGGTGTTGTACGCGGTGTAGGTTCCGGCCTGGATGCCGATGATCTCGCCGCGATCGTTGCGCGGCGTCTTGTCGGTGATGTACGCCTTGGTCGAGCCGAGGGCGACGTGCGGCGTGTAGAACTCGCTCGTCGTCATCTTCGCCCGGCGCGCGAAGTACTCGCTGGCCGAGAGCTGCCGGACCTCCTCGGCCCGGACGTAGATCGGGACCTCGCGGCCCGGGGCAAACGCGCGCATGACAACGTCGAGCGCCAGCGCGCGGTCCGCTTCAAAATCGTAATACATGCGCGGTCCGCGGATCATCCGCGTGCCGCGCGTCAGAACGACATCGCCCTCCAGGTATGCCGACGTGACATACTGGCGGGCCATCATGCGAGTCGGTTTGTCCCCCGTCAGCTTGGGCTCCTCGGCCGCGCTCGGCGGTGGAGTCGCCTCATCATCCGTCCGCGTTGTGGGCTTCTTGCCGCCGCCTGAGAGCGACATGTCGCCGATCGCCTCTCCCGACGCCTGCTCCGAAAGATAGAGCACGGCCGCGTCGGCGCGTAACTCCATCGCTTCGGCGCTCGTGCCTTCGTGCTGCGACAGGTGCACATCACCGATGACGATGACCACGCGCTTGCCGTCGATTACTTCACTCGTCAGTTCGCGTCCGCTGTAATCGATCTGGCGCGGTGGTCGTGCCGTGCGAAACGGCTGCGTAGCCGCCTCGCCAGTTCGGGTTTGCAACGGCGATGTTGGGGCGGTTGTTGTCGTCGATACTCCGCCCGGCTGCATGGTCGCTCGCACGGCCACGGCCCGCTGATACAGCATGCTCGCATCATCAGATTGCAGGGTGTGGCTGTCGGCATTCAGCTTGAGCTGCCCGGCCGACGCCAGCGTGATCATTAGCGCCGGTCCGGTTTCGAGCGTGCCCGCCGGCTGCAGGACCTCCGCATCCTGCCAGAGAAAAACCTCGAACTCGAGATATGAAGTCTTCTCGTAGGTCTTCTGCCGGAACCACACGACCGCGTCCCGGCTCCGCAGCCGGTACTCACCCATCTTCAGCGCAAAGTCGCCGTACGCCGAAATGACCTTCGTCCCGTCCGGAAGTCCCCAGGCGTAGGCATAGACACACGAGACGTCGACGGTCTCGCTGCTGATGGCCGGTGGAAGTGTCGGGGTCTCTTCGAGTTGATAATCGGATTCAATTTTCGGCTCGTCGCCGCGCGCCGCAATGG